>CAJUFJ010000036.1 GCA_910585815.1 uncultured Oscillospiraceae bacterium
CTCCACTTGAGACTTCTTTTTTCTACCCAGAGGCTCTTTTGTGTTGTCCGCACAATATGGGGCGGTTCACAGGCTGTGGGTAACAACCCAAAATAGTCTGATGGCAGCGCAATAAATTTAGATTTACCGCTGCCTGCGCGGCCTTGGTTTCATGCTTGTCAATGGCTGCCGTAATGGGGTGGTCGGCTTACTGACAGGTAGTACGCTGTGTTTGGGCCGGGGAACAGGCTGAGGAGGCGATGCGGGCCCGACTGAAAATACATTTTTATTGTAACACTGGCACAGAGGCTTGTATAGATGAGGATTTCTCAACTAAAAAAGCGGTGGCAGTCCGAAGACTGCCGCCGCAGATAAAATATTGTGTTCTGTTTTTCCCAGCTCAAAGCATGCCTGCCACATCTTTACGGTCTGAGACCCTAGGAAATCCACCAGGCCGTCCAGCTCCTGATTTAGGTTCCTTGGGGCAGAAGCCCCTGAAATTCATAGATCAGCGGCTCCTGCTTCTCAAAGGCATCCAGCATCCGGTAGTAGGCTGCTACAGAATTTTGAATTTCAAACAGGGAGCGCACATCCCAAGTATAGCCGGTCACACCTCCGTGGTCGAAGATCTCCCGGGTGTTGTGGTAGGTGATTCAGTCGCTCTCAATCCTGGCGGAGTGGTGAATAAATGCCACTCCGTTTCCGGTTATCTCACAGGCAACGTCAGCATTAGCACATCTGCTTTCCGGGTGCAAGCCATTTGACAGATTCAGACCCGTTTTGTCACCAGTTCCCACACAATATCATCCTCCAACAGCTGACTAGTACGGTAGATATCCTGACAGAACTCCTTCAAGCTAAAATCCATATCGGGATTGCCTTTATCCAGCAGGATGCCGGTAATCTCGAAGGGGTGGGCGCTCTGTTCCCGCTTCAGCCCCTTCGGACAACATATGGTACTTTTGTAGGAACAGAGCCTACCCCAAATGCATTCTTGTCCACACACATCTGGGCCAGCTCAGGGAGTCAGCCGGGATTAGGAGGCTGAAATCGCCAGTGTTATTGTCGTCCCCTTTGGCAGTGACCACGCAGGTTCCGTCACTCATGACAGCCCGCGACCGTCCTGGGCAAATCGAATCTAGACACATGTCAGCATACTCTCATTGTTCTTATCGGTCGAAATATGGTCCGCTTGGACATAGAGGGAATGCCGCTAGCCCGGACCTGCTTGGTCACAGTGGGGATCTCTGCTGTAGGGTAGCTGTTCTGTTCCCAGACAGATGTATTGCATTGAGGAACTACGATTCGAATTTTCATCTGACTGGCTTCGGTTGCTCATTTGAGTTCCACAGTATTGCTAGGCAGCTTTTCCAGAATCCTGGCCAACAGTCTGGCATCAATGGCCAGGGTGTCATCCTCCTTGGCGGTGATAACCGCTCAGTAGCTATGTCGATAACGTGGGTGTGGAAGGGCTTGACCTCATTGATTACGACAGTGCCCACCGCAGGAACTTGAACCTTCCCGGCATCATTGGTCTAAACTGGCCCTTGCTGAACAGGTGGCCGAAAGCATCGTCTACAAAACTACCATAGTGGGGCCAGCCGGGGAACCCACACCTTGCCAAAATAACTGATCAGCACCTCTGCCTCCCTGCAAAATTGTTGTTTCAGCAGTGGACAATTTGCTGTCCTGGTGGTAAAATTAAAAATGCTATGTTGGGAGATTGTGCACTGGACACAGTTTCCTCATGAGTTTGGGAGGTTATAGCATGAAACGCAGAGTACTAAGTTCCGTTCTCTCTCTGGCTCTGTGCCTGAACCTGTGCCCCGTTTGGGTATTGGCCGCCGGGGAGACAGACGGCGGGATGTGCCCCCATCATCCGGCGCATACGGATGACTGCGGGTATGCTGCGCCAGTATTGGAACAGGAATGTACCCATGACCACGACGATAGCTGCTACACAGCAGAAATGGCCTGTATTCACGAGCATACGGCCGAGTGCTATCCGGATCTGGCCGACGCTTCGGAAGCGGCCGAACCGGATTTGTGTGCGCATGTATGCACAGAGGACGGCGGCTGTGTCACGCAAACGCTGTCCTGCCTGCATGAGCATGACGAAATCTGCGGCTATGTCCCGGGAAATCCCGGTGAGCCGTGCGGGTTTGTCTGTCAGATTTGCCCCATCGAGGCCCTGATTGACAAGCTGCCTCACAGCGTTTCAGAATATAACAGCGAGCAGGTCCAGGCCCAGCTCAGCGAGATTTTCGACCTGTATGACGAGCTGACAAGGGAGGAACAGCAGCAGGTGGACTTGTCGCCCTGCGTCTCCCTGCTGGACCAGATCGACGAATTAGATGCAGCGGTGCAGAGCGATGATTCCGATGTAGAAGATATATTGGACGCAGATAAGAGTCTTGATTCTGTGTATGTGGTATCGAGAACTTTTCTCATCGATACAAATAGCCATACCCTTACCGCCCTGAACTCGAACGCAATACAGGTCACTGCGTCGGGTGTACTGGACCTCAAAGGTGTGGTTGTCTCCAAAACGGATGTCGGTGTAGAGGTCCTGTCGGGAGGCTCTCTGCGCATCACAGGATCGGGTACGAACATCAAGGGTGAGACGTATGCCTTGGATATTGCCACCGGGGCGAAAATTCACCTCTCTACCGGCAGGTATGTTGGCAAATCAGCCGCAATTCGTGTGGCGGATGGCGATTTTGCCGCCCTGCTGGCACCAGGTTGTGCTTACTTTGACGAGAGCGGCAATCCGATCCGGCCGGAGGATATGGCCAAGGTCAAAATAGTCACAGTAAACAAGTGTACTGACCACGCGGGCAAAAGCTACAAACATACTCCCGGCACCACGGAGCACACCTGGACCTGTCCGCTCTGCGGGACGGAGGAGACCGAACCGTGTACCTACACCTTCGCCCAGGACGGCACGGGAATCTGCGACTTCTGCCAGAATGAAGTTACCATTGTGGTAGATCGGGACAGCCTGAAGGTTCTGGCCTATGACGAAACCGTCCAGCCCGAAAATGGCACCGTTACGGTAACGGCGAAAGGCGCCGCAAAGCCGCTGACCTTGGGCACCGATTACACCGTGAAATATAAAACACAGGCCGCTGTGGGCGATACCGGCTTTACTGTTACGGTTACCGTTGAAGGTATCACCTACAACGGAACCTTTACAGAGAACTACGAATTTACCAAAGACGAGCTGGAAAAGCCTGTTTTGGAATGGGATATTACCTCCAATCCCGTCCCTGTAGAGCTGAACTATAACGGCAGTCCGGTGGAAAAGGACGATCTGCCGCCTGTAATCATCAACATACAGACGTCCGCCGGTGTGGACCTGCACGACCAACTCAGATATTCTCACAGGGCGCAGGGGAGCGGCGACGCCTACACAGACGGCCTGCCCACCAACGCCGGTACTTATGACGTTGTGGTCACGCTCCCGGAAGGCGCGGACTACCAGGCGGCCTCCAGCGAGCCCATCACACTGATAATCAACAAAATCGACCCCATTGTCACGCCTCCCGTAGCCGCAAAGCCGACTTACAACGGCACGAAGCAGAATCTGGTGACTGCGGGCACGCTGGACCCTGTGGCAAAGCGTGACGGCCTGGAGATCAAATTTGCGACCAATGAAAACGGCCCCTACGACACCGCCATCCCCACTGGCACCAATGCCGGAGCTTACCAGGTCTGGTACACGGTGGAGGTGCCCGCGGCGGTGGCCGGCAACTACAACGCGATTACCCCCACCGAGATCGTCGGCGTGGAAATCCAGCGCAAGTCGATTACCCCCAGGGTGGAGCTGTCCCAGACGAAATACCAGTATGACGGCGACTGGAAAGAGCCTGCGGTCACGGTCAAGGACGGCGACACCGTCCTGCCGACAAGCGAGTACAGCGTGACCTATGAAAACAATCAAAACGTAAGCACCCCGGATAAGCCGGCAAAAGTTATCGTTACCGATAAAGCAGGCGGAAACTATGATATTAAGAGGGTTGAGGTTCCCTTCGAAATCACCCTCCGGGAGCAGGCAGCCCTGTCTATCACCAAGCAGCCAGACACCTTTATCTACGGGGATAAATTTACCTTGGGCACCTCCGGAGGCTCGGGTAATGGTCTTTTTACTTGGAAAATTACAGATGGTAATGCCGTTGCGGAGGTAGATTCAAAGAGCGGGCAGGTTAAAATCATTGGTCACGGTGAGGCCACTGTGCAAGTGACCAAATCCGGCACGGACCCTGTCAGCGGTTTGACCAACTATCAGGACGCAGTCGCCTCCCTGACCTTCACCGCAGAGAAGAAGTCCGTCACCGCTATCGTGACGGCGGAGGATAAGGACTATGACGGCGATAACGAGGCCACCATCCACGCCGTGGTGGAGCAGGGCGTTCTGCCCGGGGATGTCATTGATATTCAAGGTCTGACCGGCACCTTTATAGATGAAAACGCCGGTGTGGATAAAACAGTGACCGTGGATACAACGGGCGCGACGATCACCGGAAAAAATTCTGAACACTACGACGTTTCCTACTCCAGCACCACCGTCAAGGCGACCATCCGCAAGGCGGTCGCCAAGATCACAACCCCGCCTGTTGCCGCAACTCTGACTTACGGCGGCACTGAGCAGGAGCTGATTGCCACCGGGGCGGTGGTTGATCCCGCCGGTGTGCCAGTGGAATACGCCCTGAGCGAGGACGGCCCCTACTCCACCGACTTCCCGAAGGGCACCAACGCAGGCACTTACACCGTCTGGTACCGCATTCAGGAGACAGCCAATTACACCGGCGAGGCTCCCCAGAGCGTGCCGGCGACGATTGCCAAAAAGCAGGTGAATCCCACAATTGAGCTGAGCGGTGACGGCCTGACAGTGGAGACCGACGGCACTTACTCCTATGTCTACGACGGCAACGCCAAGGAGCCGGTTGTCACGCTGAAGGAAGCTGACGGCACAACGGTGATCCCGGCCGATGAGTATACGGTAGGGTACAGCGGTAATATCAATGTGGGCGAGGCCACCGT
Organism: uncultured Oscillospiraceae bacterium; assembly: GCA_910585815.1. GTDB lineage: Bacteria > Bacillota > Clostridia > Oscillospirales > Oscillospiraceae > Lawsonibacter. Next base: position 5,023 of record CAJUFJ010000036.1, read on the forward strand.
GATCGCCACCGCCAAGTCCGACGGCAACTACTCCTTTGAAAACGCCCCTGTTACAATAAAGTTTCAGATTCAAAAGGAGAAGGCCAAAGTCACCACCGCCCCGGAAGCGGCGGGTGACCCGCTCACCTTCAATACCAGAGCCCAAAAGCTGGTGACCCCGGGCTCGGGGACCGGCGGCACGATGGTTTACTCTGTGGATGGTGAGAACGGAACCTATTCGTCAACCATCCCCACCAAGACCGACGCCGGAGATTACACGGTACATTATAAGGTACAGGGCGACAGCAACCACAGCGACTCCGATGTGGGCTCGGTGGTTGTCACCATCTCCCCCAAGACGGTGAAGGACCCGCTCATCACGCTGTTTGACGAGAACGGGGACCCCCTTGTCAGCTATACCTATGACGGCAACGCCAAAGAGCCCACGGTTACAGTCATTGACGGCGATAAACTGATCGCCGCGGGCGAATACGAGGTCCGCTACGAAAACAACACAGATGCCGGTAATACCGCAACGGTCAACATCATCGACAAGCCGAACGGCAATTACACCGTGTCAGGCTCCAAGACGTTTGTCATCCAAAAGGCGAATATCGTGTTCAATCCGGCTCCGACCGCGGCTGACATCACCTACGATGGCAAGGCCCATGAGCTGCTGCGCCCCGGCACGGCCAGCGGCGGCACAGTCCAGTACGCGCTGAACAGCGCCACGGCAACCTACCGCGACGCAATTCCCACCGGCACCGAAGCGGGGGATTACACCGTCTATTACAAGGTCGTGGGAGATAAAAACCATAATGACCTCAACGACCTTGTGAACCAGAAGGTGGAGGTGACCATCAAGCGCAAGCCGCTGACCGACATCACTATTGAGCTGACCCCTGACAGCTTTGAGTACGACAGCAAAGTGAAGATGCCGACGGTCACGGTCAAGTTCACGGAGGGGAAAATTGAGACAGTCGTGCCCATAACGGAGTACGATTGGACATGTGACAACGCCGCCCCGACAGACCAGGGCACCTACACCATTACCATCACCGACGTGTCGGGCGGCAACTACGATCTGACCAAAGTTACCGCCAACACCGCCACCTTTACCATCGGTAAGACGGCTCAGGCAGAGCTGGTGATTGAGGACAAACCCGATTCCACCATCTATGGTGGGACGTTCACCTTGACCACCAGCGGCGGCTCCAGCAGCAGTGCGGTGACTTGGGAAGCGACAGGGCCTGCCATCGTGGACGAGAACACCGGCGCGGTGGAGATCACAGGCGTTGGCGAGGTGACTATCACAGCCACCAACCCCGGAGACACGAACTACCTGCCCGTCTCCGACCAGTGGACCTTCACCGCCGCGCCCAAGCCTGTTACGGCTTCTATCGTGGTTGGGAATAGGGACTATGACGGCACCACAAATGCCACCGTGACCTCTGCCAGCATCACCACAATCAACGGCGACACGGTGACCATCGACCCGGCCAGCATCACCGCCGCCTTTGACACCCCTGGCGTTGGTACAGGGAAGACCGTCACACTGGATACTTCCAAGGTCAAGGTGACCGGCGACACAGCCAAATACGCCATCAGCTACCCCGACACAGTGACGGCGGATATCACACAGGCGACCACGACGATTACCACCGCTCCTGCGAAAATCGACCCGCTGACCTACGACGGCCAGCCGCAGGCGCTGGTCACGGCGGGCGTGACCAATGTGGGATTCCTGGTCTATTCTCTGGATGGGACCAATTTCTCGTCCGACATCCCCACCGGGACCGACGTCGGCACCTACACCGTCTATTATAAGGTAGACGGGACCGCCGACTACACCGGCGTGGCCGTGAACACCCCCCCGATTTCCGTAACCATCGCCCCCAAGGCCATTACAGCCAAGATCGAGCCTTCGGAGTTCTCCTTCCTGTACGACGGCACCAAGAAGGAGCCGGAGCTCACGGTGCTGGACGGGAAAACCGTCATCGACCCGGACCAGTACACGGTCACGTGGAAAAATAACAATCCGATGGTCACCGATGGCCTGCTGACCATTGCCGGAAGCTATACGGCCACCATCGAAAACGTGCCCAACGGGAACTATTCCTTCACTGCCACTGCCAAGGCGGAGATCGTCCCGGCGGAGCAGGCTGCGATAGAAATTACCGGTCAGCCCGCCCATGTCTACTACGGTGACAGGATTACCACCCTGGGGACCTCCGGCGGCACCGGAAATGGAACGGTAAAATGGAGCGTCACAGAGGGCGGAGCCAGCGCCGAGATTGACGAAGACTCGGGCGTTCTCACCATCAAGGGCACCGGGTCCGTCACGGTCAAGGCGGAGCGGACGGTCCCCAACTATGGGACTGTCAGCGCTGTCTGGACCTTTACCGTGGAGCCCAAGCCGGTTTTGGCGGAGGTGACCATTACAGCGAAGGTCTACGACAAGAGTACGGATGTGGACGCCGCCGCTATCACCGCAGCTGTAAAGTCCGGTGATTTGGTGGACCCCGGCGACACCTTCACTCTAAGCGGTCTGACGGGTGCTTATGACAACGCCAATGCTGGAACCGGCAAGACGGTCACGCTGGACGATACCAATGCGACCAAAGTGGACGGTAACGGCAAGTATGTCGTCGCCTACCCCACCACCGCCAAGGGCGATATCACGCCCAGACAGGTAGATGTGACGGTCACGCTGTCTGGCAACGACCTGAAGCAGGAGGCCAACGGCGACTACTATTACGACTACGACGGCACCGAGAAAAAACCCAACGTCACAGTTACGGCGAACGATGATAATGCGGTGCTGGCAGACAGCGATTACAGTGTGAACATCACCGACAACAAAAATGTCGGCGACGCGACTGTAACCGTCACCGCAAAGGCGGGCGGCAACTATACCTTTGCTGACGTGGAGGTAAAGTTTGCCATCAAGGAAGCCGGCGCGAAGCTGACCAAGGCCCCGGCGGCCAAGAACTTGGCCTATACCGGGCAGCCCCAGGACCTGGTGGACGTAGGCACCGCCACCGGCGGTACCGTGGTGTATTCCAAAACTGGTGCGGACGGCTCCTATTCGGAGACCATTCCCCAGGAGACGAACGCGGCCACCTACACCGTGTATTACATGGTAAAGGGCGATGCCAACCACGCCGATACCCAGCCCGGTCAGGTGCCCGTAACCATCAAGCCGAAGGAAATCACCCCCGCCATCACGCTGGAGAAAAACTCCTACGAGTATGACGGCACGGCGAAAACCCCCGGTGTTACCGTCAAAGATGGCACAGATACGATTGACGGTTCGGAGTACAGCGTATCCTACCGCGACAACACCAACGTCGGTAAGGCGACGGTCGTCATCAGCAACAAGAACGGCGGCAACTACATCGTAAACGGTACGGCCACCTTTGAGATTACCAAAAAAGCGCCCACATTTACGGCTCCGACGGAAATCACCGGCTTGCAGTACAACGGCGAGGCTCAGGAGCTGGTCACGGCTGGCGTTTGCCATGAAGGCACTGTGGAATACTCGGTGAACGGTGGGAATTACTCCTCCGCCATCCCCGTAGGAACAGCTGTCGGCACCTACACCATCGACTACAAGGTGCTGGGCGACGCCAACCACAGCGACACCGCCCCGGTGCGCCTGACGGTAAGCATTGGCAAAAACGTGGTAAAAACTCCCGGCATCTCTCTGTCCCAGGATCAGTTCACGTTCAATAACAGTCAGCAGAAGCCTGTTATCACCGTTTCTGATGACAGCGGGCGGCTGATTCCGGAGCGTGAGTACAAGGTAGAGATTGAAGGCACAAACGGCAATGTTGGTATGGTGGATGTGGACAAATACACCGTCACCATCACCACGCCGGACACCTCCAATTATGTCATTGCGGACGATGGTACGGTTGACAACACCCGAACCTTCGAGATCGTCCCGGCGGACCAGGAGAGCATTGTCATCAACGGCACCCAGGCCCAAGTCCGCTATGGCGATGACATCCAACTGAGCGTCACGGGCGGCACCGGCGCGGGGACCATTAAGTGGGAGGTCACGGCCCAAAACGGCAGTGCAGTCACCAGCACCATCAGCCCGACTGGACTGCTCACCGTGAAGGACGTGGGCGGGCCCTACACAGTCACAGTGACCCGTACCAGGCCCAACTACGGCACCGTCTCCGCCACGTGGGAGTTCAGCGTGAGCAAGAAGCCTGTGACGGCTGTGCTGACCGGCGTTGACCGGCTCTATGCCGCCGGTGACAGAACGGCCACAGTGACCGCCGTCGTACCGGACAGCGAGCTGGTGGCCGGCGACTCCATCACAATTGCCAACCTGACCGGCATGTTTGACACTGACAGCGTGGGCACGGCCAAGAAGGTGACGGTGAACCGCTCAAATCCGAACATTTCTGGTAATAATTCGGATAAATACACCGTAACCATTCCTGAGACCACCACTGCGTCCATTCTGGCGGGGGCGGCTGAGGTGACCACTGACCCGACTCCCAACACACTGACCTACGACGCCAGCAAGGTCCAGGAGCTGGTCACGGCGGGCACTGTGACCGGCGGCACAATGGTCTACTCCATAGACGGCACCAATTTTTACGCCGCCATCCCCGAGGCCAAGGACGCCGGAACCTACACGGTCTACTTCAAGGCCCAGGGCGACGGCAACCACACGGACAGCGCAGTTGGCACTGTAGAAGTGACCATCGACAAGCAGACTGTGACGCCCAAAATTGAGCTGACGCCCCCCAGCGCACAGTATGACAGCAATGTAAAGCGGCCCGAGGTCATTGTCAGAGACGGCGCAAACAACGTTATTCCAGACAGTGAGTATACCGTTGTCTATGATACCGCTACAAACTGGAAAGATGTTGGTGATCACAAGGTCACGGTCAAAAATATTGATGGCGGCAACTATAAGATTACCGATACAGACGCCACCTTTAGCATCACCATAACGGATCAGAACCCGCTGGAGATCGTCAACAAGCCCGGCCTTGTCCACTACGGCGACACCTTCACACTGAGCGCGGTGGGCGGCTCCGGCAGCAGCGCGGTCACATGGAGCAGCAGCGATGACACGATTGCTGACATCGACGCCAACGGTTTTGTGACCATCAAGGGAGTAGGTCCCGCCACGATCACCGCGACCAAGCCGGGCGGCGGCAACTATGACGAGGCGGAAGCAACCTATCCGCTCAACGCGTGGGAAAAGCCGATCACGGCCATTGTCACCGCAAAGGACCGGGTGTATAAGGCTGGCGACGTTTCCGCCGAACTGATCATCTCCTGGAAGCCGGGCGACCTGGTTGGCAGCGATGCCATCGACACATCCAACATAACCGGTCAGTTTAAGGACGACAGTGCCGGCACCGGCAAGACGGTGGACATCACCGGCGCTCCGGTCGATGACGCCACCTCCCGGAAGTACGACATCACCATCCCGCCCACCACCACCGCGTCCATCCTCAAGGCAGAAGCTGAGGCACCGTCCATAACAGCGAATTCCTTGACATACGATGGCACGGCCCAAGCCCTTGTGACCGGCGGAGATGCGAATACCCTCTACTCCGACACCCGGGACGGCGTCTATTCCACGACAGTGCCCACCGGGACCAACGCGGGAGCTTACACGGTCTGGTACAAGGCAAAGGGCGATGCCAACCACAACGATTCCGAGCCCCAGGCCACCAAGGTGACCATCAGCCAGAAAACGCTGACGGCGGACGCCACGAATACCACCCTGTCCGGCAACGACTTGCAGACGGACACCACCGACGGAACCTATTACTATGAGTATGACGGAAGCGATAAAACCCCCTCCGTTATCATCAAAGACGGTTCTGCGGTCATTCCGGCCAGCGAGTACACGGTCGCCTACAGCAACAACAGGAATGTCGGTGACGCCACCGTCACCATCACGAACAGCGACGGCGGAAACTACATTGTTGATGGCAGTGTGACATTTGAGATTCGCAAGGGCGGCGCGGAGCTGGTGAACGCCCCCCAGCCGGTCAGGGGCCTGACCTACACCGGACAGCCCCAGCAGCTGGTGAACGCGGGTACTGCCACGGGCGGCCACATCGAGTACGCGGTAGGCGATACGGTGAGTGACGGCGACTATAAGTCGACCATCCCCACAGAGACAAATGCGGGCAGCTATGTGGTACATTACAAGGTAGTGGGCGACGGCAACCACACCGTTGACAGCGCGCAGGCCGGTTCGGTCACCGTGACCATCAGTCCGAAGGAAGTGATCAGTCCGAAGGTCACGGTGTCCGGTGGCCCCTATACCTATGACGGAAGCGCAAAGGAACCAGGTACCGCTAATGTCAAGGTAGAGGACGGCACCACGCTTATCCCCGACACCGAGTACACCCTGTCCTACCGCGACAACGTCAACGCCGGTACGGCGACGGTCATCGTCACCAACGCCAACGGCGGCAACTACATCGTAAATGGTACAGGGACCTTTGAAATCACGAAGGGCGCCGCGTCGGTGGCAACGGCTCCGAAGGGACTGGAAAACCTGCCCTACAACGGCACCGAGCAGGCGCTGATTGAGGCGGGCACCGCTTCCAACGGAACTATGGTCTACTCCTTGACCGAGGACGGCCCGTATACTGCGGCCATCCCCACCGGGAAGGCGGTTGACACCTACACCGTCTGGTACAAGGCCCAGGGCGACAGCAACCACAGCGACAGCGAAGCACAGTCGATAACTGCTTCCATCGTCAAGAACACCGTGACCACCCCCACCATCGATGTAACGCCGCCCTCGGTGACGTACAACGGAGAGAAGCAGGAGCCTGCGGTTACTATCAAAGACGACGCTGGCATTGTGATCGACGGCAGTGAGTACACGGTGACCTATGTGGACGAAAACGGTAACAGCGATTTGACTCAGGTGGGCAAGTACACTCTGACCATTACCGAAGTTGCCGATGGAAATTACACATTTGACGGCACAGCTGGCAAGAACACCGCCGAATTTGAAATCCTTGCGGCGGGCCAGACGCCTCTGACCATCACCGGCACACGGGAGCGTGTCTACTACGGCGACACCATCCAACTGAGGACCACGGGCAGCGACGGGACAGTGACCTGGAGTGTTGGCAGCTCCACGATTGCGAGTATTGACAGCAATGGACTGCTCACCATCACCGGCGTGGGTTCTGTCACGGTCACAGCCACCAGCACCAAACCCGGCTACGCCGACCAGACCGCTACTTGGCCGCTCTACGCGGACAAAAAGCAGGTTACAGCCGTTGTGACGGCGGCAGACAGGGCCTACAACGGCGGCACGGATGCCGACTTGACCGTCACCATCAGCAGCGGCCTGGTTTCCGGCGACGACATTACCAGCGCACAAGCGGAGGGACATTTCACGGATAAGAATGTCGGGGAGAACAAGACCGTCGTCATTGACAGCCTGACTTTCCCGGACGATATCAACGCAAAGTACGATATCGTTCCCCCTGTTACCACCACTGCGACGATCTTTAAGGCGGATGTGGATGAAACAAAGGTGACCGCGCCCACAGCGGCGGCTGATTTGGAGTACACCGGCCTTGCCCAAGCGTTGGTCACAGCGGGGTCCTCTACAGAGGGCACCATGGAGTACTCGCTGGACAACATCACCTATTCCGCCAGCCTTCCCACCGGCACCAACGCAGGCGACTACGAGGTCTGGTACCGCGTGAAGGGTGACAGCAACCACAATGACACGGCGGGCACAAAACTGGGAACAGTGACCATCGCCCCGCAGACTGTGACCGCACCTATCATTGAGTTCATGCCCAACAACATCGAGTATGACGGCAAGATGCACAAACCCGCCGTCACGGTCAAGGACAACGAGGGCCGTGTGATTCCGCAGACAGAGTATACATTTACTTATGACACGGCCACGGACTGGATCTCCGTGGGAGCTCACAAGGTGACCATCACCGACAAGAATGGCGGAAACTACACCTTTGACGATGCGGAGGCTACATTTACCATCCTCCCGGCGGGCCAGGGCGCTCTGTCCATCGTAAATCAGCCCGGCAGGGTCCAGTACGGCGACAGCTTCACGCTGGCCGTTTCGGGCGGCACTGTGGCGGGAGCCGTGACATGGACCAGCAGTAATCCGGCTATTGCTTCCATTGACCACCAGAGCGGTCTGGTAACAGTCCATAAGTCCGGCGGACCGGTCACGATCACAGCCGAAAGGGCGGTCACAGGTTACGAAACGGTTACGGCCACTTGGACATTCAGCGCGGGAAAGAAGCCTGTCATGGCGATTGTGACCGCGAAAGACAAGGTGTACGACACCACCGACGAAGCCGATTTGGTCATCACATGGAGGGACGGCGACCTTATAGGAAACGACACCATTCCCCTTAACCTGACCGGAAAATTTGACAACGCAAACGTGGGCACAAATAAAAAGGTCAACATCACCGGCGCAAAACCCACCAGCGACAAGTACACGGTCGATTACAACCAGACCACCACGGCCTCCATCACTCCGGCGGCGGCAAGTGTGACCGCTCCAACGCCCCTGACCTTGGAGTACACCGGACAGGCGCAGGCGCTGGTCAGCGCTGGCGTCCCGACAAACGGAACCATCACCTATTCTCTGGATGGCATCGTCTATGGCCCGAACATCCCCAAGGGCACAGCCGCAGATTCGTATACAGTTTGGTACAAGGTCACCGGCAATGAGAATTACAAGGACGTTGCCCCGGCCGTGGTTCCTGTGACCATCGCGCCGAAGGCGGTGACAAATCCCACCATCGAGCTGTCCCCCGAGAGCTTTGAGTACGACGGCACCGCGAAAAAACCCGACGTGGTGGTCAAGGACAATTCGACCGTGATTCCCTCCGGCGAGTACACGGTGAGTTACAGCAACAATATCAATGTGGGTACGGACACCGCAAAAGTCACCATCACCGACGTCCTCGGCGGCAACTACACCGTCAATGGCAGCACGACCTTCACTATCACGGCGGCGGCGGTTTCCCTGAAGGAGCCACCGAAGGCGAACAACCGGACCTACGACGGCTTTGAGCAGGACCTTTTGATTGCCGGCACCGCAGTCAACGGCCGCGTAGTGTACTCAGAGACAAAGACCGGCACCTACACTACGTCGATCCCCAGTAAGACTGACGCGGGCACTTATCAGGTCTGGTACAAGGTTGAGGACAACAACGGCACCAGCGTGACCGAGCCGAAGTCAATCATTGTAACCATCCATCCGAAGGAGGTCACCCCCATCATCCGGCTAGAAAATCGGAGCTCCTATTCGGTGACCTACAACGGCAGTCCGCAGACGCCCGATGTGACCGTGTACGTGGAGAGCAAGCTGTACAGTGATCTCTTTTATGACGTTAGCTACGCCAACAATTTCAATGTAGGCACTGCGGAAGTCACGGTCCAGAGCACGGGCGGCAACTACCAGTTCCTGGCGTTCAAGACCTTTGAGATCACCAAGGGCAAGGCGGAATTCCTGAGCCCACCGACCGCCAGGCCAAACCTGGTCTACAACGGCACGGCCCAGAAGCTGGTGAATCCCGGGTACGCGAAAGACAGCGGCGTGGTGCTCTATTCGCTGGACAACTCCGCATATACCACGGCGGTCCCCACAGGTATCAACCGGGACAGCTACACGGTTTTCGCCAAGGTGCAGGGCAGCAGCAACTACGAGGAGAGCGACGTTGTGGTTATCCCCGTGGAGATTGGCGTGAATATTGTGCAGAACCCCATCGTCACTCCATCCTCCTCCAGCTTCCCCTACACCGGGAGCGAGGTGAAACCCACCGTCACCGTGACCGATGACGACGGCAATGTGATCTCTGCCGATGAGTACACCGTGACCTACAGCAACAATGTGAATGTGGGCCCGGCCACGATCAGTATCAAGAGCAAGACGGCCGGCAACTACAGCTTTACGGCCAGCACCACCTTCACCATCCTTGACGCCGGCCAGATCCCGCTGACCATCACCGGCAAGCAGGATACCGTCTACTACGGCGACACGCTTCACCTCGGCACCACCGGCGGCTCCGGCAACGGCGCGGTAACGTGGACCGCCACCGGACCTGTTACCGGCAGCGATGGTCAGTACAAGGTCATCAGAAGCGGCAGCGTGACCATCACGGCCACCAAGGCCGCCAGCGGCAGCTACGCGGCCTCCATCGACACCTGGACGTTCTTTGCCAATCCCAAGCCGGTTGCCGCTATCGTAACGGCGGCCAGCAAGCCCTATGACGGCAATAACACCGCCACATTGACCGTCACCATCAACAGCAGCGACCTGGTGGACACAGATACCTTCACCGTGACTGCGGAAGGCCATTTCACAGAGACGAGTGTCGGGGAAAACAGGACCGTTATCATTGACGACCTGACGATCCCAGACGGTGTCAGCGAAAAGTACGACATCAGCTGGCCCGCAACTACCACGGCGTCCATCACCCCGGCGGCCGCGAAGGTGACGAAGGTGCCAGAGCTTGCCCAGTCTTCGTCTCTGACCTACAACGGCAGTCCCAAGCAGCTTCTGGCAGACGGCGGCGAGGCGGAAGGCGGAACTATCTTCTATTCCGTGGACGGCGGCATCAGCTACAGCCGCAATGCCATGGCCACGGACGCGGGTAACTACGACGTCTGGTACAAGGTGGCCGCCGGCGACGAGAACCACAAGGACAGCGCACCTGTGAATTTGGGCACTGTGACCATCATGGCAAACACAAATACGCCTAAAGTCGTGTGTACCCCGAGCTCGGTCCCGTATGACGGCAAGGAGAAGACCCCCAATGTTGAGGTCTGGGTCGATGACCGTATCGTCCCGAAGGACGACTACACAATGGTGTTTGAGACAGGCCGGACCGCGGTGGGCACTTACAAAGTGACTGTCACAGATAAACCGGGCGGCAACTACGAGTTTACCGGTCCTGTGGAAGGGAGCTTCCAGATCGTGCCCGACGGCCAGAATCCCCCGTCTATCATCACCGACAAGGCTGTCGTCTACTACGGCGATACCTTCCGTCTCAGCGCGATGGGCGGCTCCGGAAACGGCCCAATTCAGTGGGAGATCAAGGAAGGCGCTGATGTTGCGGCAGTGAATAAGGACACTGGCGTGGTAACGGTAAACGGCGTAGGCAAATTTGTCGTTGAGGCGTACTATGGTGCTGTGGCCGGCTACAGCGAATCCGGCAGGTCCAGCGTAACCCTCCTTGCGGACCCCAAGGTTGTGACCCCGGTGGTGTTAATCGCGCCGAAGTACTACGACGGCAATACCAATGTTGCCACCGACGCCATCAAAGCCACTGTGAAACTCCGCGATCTGGTCGAGGGTGACTCCATCACCATCACCGGCTTGACTGCCACTTATGACAGCGTAAACGCTGGCACAAACAAGATAGTCATGCTGGATTATTCCAATGTGGCTGTTGCCGGCACCAATTCAGACCGATACGTCATTGACTGGCCGGACAGCGTCACAGGGACAATCGACAAGGCAAAGGTGGAACTGGACATCCGCCCCGCTGCTTCCAACCTGACCTACAACGGCAGCGCACAGGAACTTGTCACCAGCGGCACAACGGTTAACGGCATTGGTACAATCGAGTACAGCCTGAAGCAGAATAGTGGGTATTCAAAGGATATCCCCACCGGCACCGACGCCGGAAAATACACTGTCTGGTACAAGGTAGAGGACAACGTGAACTTCACCGGCATCCCCGCCGCGTCCATCGAAGTGGAGATCAAGAAGGCGACCCCAAATATCACCACATCCCCCACAGCATCTGGCACTGCAGGACAACTGCTGAGCAAGATTAACTTGAACGGCGGCGCAATAGAAGGTAATGTGACGGGCGAATTTACTTGGGAGGATGGCAACGTCCAAGCTGTAAACGGCACTTTCTATAACGTGATCTTCACACCGGACCCGGACTACATTGCCAACTACAACACGGTCACAATCCAAGTCCAAGTGACCATCACCAGCTCCACCCCCAGCGGCGGCGGTTCCAGCTCCGGCGGCACTACCACCAGCAGCACCCCGACAAAGACCACCGTCCAGAACGGCACGGCGAGCACCGTAGTGAGCGCCGCAGACGGCAGCAAGCTGGTGCGGGACGCGGCGGCGAACCAGAGCCAGAGCATCGTCATTAAGCCGGAGATCACCGGCGACGTGACCAAAACTCAGGTCTCCATCCCGGCCTCCACCGTGGGCCAGATGAGCCGCGAGACCAACGCGGCCCTCACCGTCTCCGCCCCCATCGCCGACGTGACCATCCCCAATGGGGCGCTGGATACCCTGAGCCAGGGCGGCGGCACCCTCAACGTAGTCACCGAGCAGGTGGAGCAGGGCATTGCCCTGACCCTGACCGCCGGCGGCAAGGCGGTGGAGAACGTCCCCGGCGGCGTGACCCTCTCCGTCCCGGCGGCGGACGCCGGCCCCGGCACGGTAGCGGTGCTGGTCCATGAGGACGGCACCCGGGAGACGCTGCGTAAGAGCATCGTGGAAGACGGCAAGGTGAACATCCCCCTCAGCGGCTCCGCCACAGTGGAGATCGTGGACAACAGCAAGAGCTTTGCCGATGTCCCGTCCACCAACTGGGCTGCTGACGCCGTGGCCTTCGCCAGCGCCCACGAGCTGTTCAGCGGCACCAGCGAGACCACCTTCAGCCCGGACCAGTCCATGAGCCGCGGCATGCTGGCAACTGTGCTCTACAGTCTGGAGGGCCGGCCGGATCAGACGCTGACCATGCAGGACCTAACAGACGGATACAGCGACATCAGCGGCGATGCGTGGTATGCCGACGGCATTGCTTGGGCTGTGGAGAACGGCATCGCCAACGGATACGGCAACGGCCAGTTCGGCCCCAACGACAGCATCACCCGAGAGCAGCTCGCTGTCATGCTGTGGAAGTACGCGGGCAACCCCAAGGCGAGCGGTCAGGACCTCACCTTTACGGATGCGGACCAAGCCAGCAGCTACGCCCGGGAGGCCCTGAGCTGGGCCGTAGAGAACGGCATCCTCAGCGGCTACACCAATGGCCAGCTCGCCCCCGGAGGAACGGCCACCCGTGCCCAGGCGGCGCAGATGCTGAAAAACTTTATGGAGAGCGCCTGATGTTAAGAAGTACTAGGTCAGGCCAGCATCCAATCAAACTTACCAAGCAAAAACCGCCCTGTGCCAGCTTCGGCACAGGGCGGTTGCTTTATTGTTCACAAACAGGTGGGGACAGAGAGGGAAAACAGCCTTGCACAGACATGAAAAAACCCCAGAATCACAGTGATTCCGGGGTTTTCCAATGGTGCGCGAGGCGGGAGTCGAACCCGCACGCCCTTGCGAGCACTGGCACCTGAAGCCAGCGAGTCTACCAATTCCACCACTCGCGCGTGTGGCACTCGTTCAGCGCAAGAGAGATAATACCACACTTCCCCCCAAGTGTCAACACTTTTTGCAAAATTTTTCTTATCTTTTTTCGCAGGGCCCGTCCCGGAAAAAAACAGGATTTTTCTCCCTGCCGCATATTGACAGGGGCGGCCCGTGTTTGCTATACTAAACGGGCGGCAGGAAGCCGCAGAGGGGCCAGAAGGCCTCAATTCCCTACTAAATAATTGAAATTGCCCCCGGTTTGGAAGACCGGGGATTTGCCAGAAGGCATACCGGACCGGTATGTCTTTTTTCTGTCTGAAGGAGGAATCAGCCGTGACACTGGAACAATTCTTTTCCCAGCACCCCAAGGCGGCGCTGGCCTTTTCCGGCGGGGTGGACTCCGCCTACCTGCTGTGGGCGGGGCTTCAGGCCGGGGCTGAGGTGTGGCCTTACTTTGTCAAGACCCCCTTCCAGCCCCAGTTTGAGCTGGAGGACGCCTACCGTCTGTGCGAACAGCTGGACGCAGATCTGATTGTGCTGGATTACGACATCTTTGACCAGGAGACAGTGGTCTCCAACCCGCCCGACCGCTGCTATCACTGCAAGCGGTGGATGTTCTCCAAGCTGAAACGCTATGCCGCCTCGGAGGGCTTTTCCCTGCTGATAGACGGCACCAACGCCTCCGACGACGGCGGGGACCGCCCCGGGATGCGGGCGCTGGCGGAGCTGGAGGTCCGCTCCCCCCTGCGGGAGTGCGGCCTGACAAAAGCACAGATTCGGGAGTTGTCCAGACAGGCGGGGCTGTTCACCTGGGACAAGCCCTCCTATGCCTGCCTGGCTACCCGCGTCCCTACCGGACGGACCATCACCCGGGCCGACCTGGAGCGGGTGGAGCGAGGAGAGGACGCCCTGACCCGCCTGGGCTTCTGGGACTTCCGCCTGCGGCTGACCGGGGGAGGAGCCAGGCTCCAGCTGCCGGAGGAGCAGCTTTCGCTGGCCCTGGCTCGGCGGACAGAGATTTTAACCGCTCTGGAGTCGGATTTTTCGGAGATTGCTCTGGACCTGCGGCCCAGGGTTCCCATTGACTGAAGGAGGCGCTTATGGATAACCGGCACGACATTTTACAGCTCCTCCGCCAGGTGGCCGACGGCTCCGCCACCCCGGAGGAGGCCCTGTCCCTACTGAAGCGGGAGCCCTTCACCGACCTGGGCTATGCCAAGGTGGACCTTCACCGGGGGGTGCGTCAGGGGGCGGCCGAGGTGATCTACGGCGCGGGCAAGACTCCGGAGCAGATTGCCGGCATCGCCGCCGCCATGGGGGAGAGGGGCTGTCAGAACATCCTCATTACCCGCCTGGCCCCCGAGGCGGCGGAGCTGGTGGCGGAGACCGTCCCCCTGGACTACCACCCTATCCCCCGGCTGGCTGTGGCCTATCCCGGGGAGCGGAAGGCGCTGGGCCACATCGTGGTGGCCACCGGCGGCACCAGCGACATGCCGGTGGCTGAGGAGGCCGCCCTCACCGCCGAGGTGCTGGGCAACAAGGTCACCCGGCTGTACGACGTGGGGGTGGCGGGCCTCCACCGGCTGCTGGCCAACCTGGAGCCGCTCATGAGCGCCCGGTGCGTGGTGGCCGTGGCCGGGATGGAGGGGGCGCTGGCCTCGGTGGTGGGCGGTCTGGTGGACTGCCCCGTGGTGGCCGTGCCCACCAGCGTAGGCTACGGGGCCAACTTTGGCGGTCTGTCTGCCCTGCTGGCCATGCTCAACTCCTGCGCCTCCGGGTGCAGCGCGGTGAATATCGACAACGGCTTTGGGGCCGGGTATTTAGCCAGTATGATAAACCAAATGGAGGGAATTTCATGAAAACCTTATTTTTAGAGTGCGGCATGGGGGCGGCAGGGGATATGCTCATGGCCGCCCTGTATGAGCTGCTGAGCGACAGCCAGAAAAAGGAGTTTCTGACTACCATGAACGGCCTGGGCCTGCCTGGGGTGGAGGTGGCCCCGGTGGCCGCTAAGACCAGCGGCATTGCGGGCACCCATATGAGGGTGACCGTCCACGGCCACGAGGAGCACGACCACGATCATCATGACCATGAGCACCATCATGAACACGAGCACCACCATCACCACCATGCCACGCCGGGGCATATAGGGGAGATCATCGATGGCCTGTCCCTGCCCCGGGAGGTCCGGGAAAAGGCCCGGCAGGTCTACGACGCCATCGCCCAGGCCGAGGCCCAGGCCCA
Source organism: uncultured Oscillospiraceae bacterium (assembly GCA_910585815.1). Lineage (GTDB taxonomy): Bacteria > Bacillota > Clostridia > Oscillospirales > Oscillospiraceae > Lawsonibacter. Next base: position 20,639 of record CAJUFJ010000036.1, read on the forward strand.
CGGCTGTGATGTGGGGGACGTCCACTACCACGAGGTGGGGGCGCTGGACGCGGTGGCCGACGTGGTGGGGGTGTGCTATGCCATGTACCTGCTGGATCCCGACCTAGTGACTGCCTCCCCCGTCCACGTGGGCAGCGGGACGGTAAAATGCGCTCATGGCATTATGCCCGTCCCCGCCCCTGCCACCGCTGCCCTGCTGAAGGGAATCCCCATCTACGGCGGTGCGGTCCAGGGGGAGCTGTGCACCCCCACCGGGGCCGCCCTGCTGAAGACGTTTGTCCAGTCCTTCGGCCCCATGAGCGAGATGGATGTGGAGAAAATCGGCTACGGCATCGGTACCAAGGAGTTTGAGCGGGCCAACTGCGTCCGGGCCTTCTGGGGGGAGGAGGAGCCCCGGGAATGGGGAGACATTGTAGAGCTGGTGTGCAACATTGACGACATGACACCCGAGGCCCTGGCCTTCGCCTGTTCCCGGCTGCTGGAGGCGGGGGCGCTGGACGTGTACACCACCCCCGGCACCATGAAGAAGGGCCGGCCCGGCTGGGTGCTGACGGTGCTGTGCGACCCCGAGCAGGAGAACGATATCATCCGGCAGATTTTCACCCACACCTCCACCAACGGCCTGCGCTCCCGCCTGTCGACGAAGTATTTCCTCAAGCCCGAACAGGAACAGGTGCAGACCCAGTGGGGCCCTGTGGGGGTGAAGCTGGCCCAGGGCTTCGGCATCACCCACGTCAAGCCGGAGTTTGAGGACGCGGCCGCCCTGGCCCGGGAAAACGGCCTGCCCTATGAGACGGTGGCTGAGGCGGCAATGAGACTGCTGGAGCGGTGACCGCTGTTGTAGGGGCGGCCTGTGGCCGCCCGCGATATCCACCGCAAACCAGACGGGCGGCCACAGGCCGCCCCTACACAAGCTTCGGAGGTTATCCATGAAAAAAACAATTCCCATCCTCCTGGCCTTTCTACTCCTGACCTCCTGCGGAAAGCGGAGTGAGGGCAGCTTTTCCCCTGAGCCGAGGATATCCAGGCCGTTGACCGTCGTCATGCCCACGACCTCGGAGCCCGAGGCGGGCTTTGACCCCGCCTTTGGCTGGGGCGCAGGGGAGCATGTCCACGAGCCGTTGATCCAGTCCACCCTGACAGTGACCAATCCCGACCTCACTATTGGGTACGACCTGGCCACCGGCATGGAGGTCAGCGGGGACGGCCTCACCTGGACGGTAAAAATCCGGGATGATGTGAAATTTACCGACGGGGAGCCCCTCACCGCTCAGGACGTGGCCTTTACCTACAACACCGTAAAAAATACCAGCTCGGTGAATGATTTCACCATGCTGGACCGGGCCGAGGCCGCCGGCGACACCACCGTGGTCTTCCACATGACCCGCCCCTTCTCCATCTGGCCCTACACCATGGCGGTGGTGGGCATCCTCCCGGAGCACGCCTACGACCCCGCCGCCTACGGCTCCAACCCCATCGGCTCCGGGCGGTACATGTTGAAGCGGTGGGACCGGGGCCAGCAGGTCATTCTGGAGTACAACCCGGACTACTACGGACCCCAGCCCCGGATGGAGCAGGTGACCATCCTGTTTATGGAGGAGGACGCCGCCTTTCTGGCCGTTCAGGCGGGCCAGGCCGACCTGGCCTACACCTCCGCCGCCTACTCCGACCAGAGCGTGAACGGCTTCTCCCTGCTGTCCGTTCGGACGGTGGACAACCGGGGAATCAACCTGCCCGTCACCATGAGCTCGCCCACCATGGAGCTCCCTGTCCGTCAGGCCATCAATATGGGGATCGACCGGCAGAGGATAATTGACCATGTGCTCAACGGCCACGGTACCCCGGCCTACAGCGTGTGTGACGGCCTGCCCTGGTACAGCCCTGTCAACGAAGTTGAGTACGACCCGGTGGGAGCCAGGGCCCTGCTGGACGAGTGGGGCTGGCCGGTCGGACCGGACGGTATCCGGGTCCGGGGGACGAGTGAGATGAAACTCAGTCTGACCATCTATTATATTGTCGGGGATTCGGTGCGCCAGGGGCTGGCCGCCGAGCTGGCAAACCAGCTGAAAGAGCTGGGCATCGGGGCGGACATCAAGGGCGTGGGCTGGGATACCGCCTATGACGACGCCCAGGAAAATCCCCTGGTCTGGGGCTGGGGGGCCCACACCCCCATGGAGCTGTACAACATCTACCACACCGACCCGGAACTGGACACCGCACGGTATTCCCCCTATTCCAACGAACGGGCGGACACGCTGATGGACACGGCCCTGGCCTGCACCGACCTGGAGGAGTCCTACACCCTGTGGCAGCAGGCCCAGGAGGAGATCGCCGGGGACGTGCCCTGGGTGTGGCTGGTGAATGTGGACCACCTGTACTGGGTCCGGGACGGGCTGAACGTGGCCGAGCAGAAAATTCACCCCCACGGACACGGGTGGTCTATCGTTAACAATGTGGACCGGTGGACATGGGAAATGTAAGGCTTGCGGGTGCGTTTAAGCGGTCCGCAGAGCAAAAAGAAGCCGGGGTACCCCCGGCTCCGTGTAGATTATTGATTTTTGACATCCTGCAAAATGATTTTTCGCCCTTCCACGGATTCAAGGCACTCGACTATCTTATCGTCACCCATGCCCTGCGCCCGGAGCCAATCAATGAGGTTCAGCAGCCCTCTGGCTGTCATTGTCTCCACCTCCTTCCCGGTTCCTTGCCTCTATAAATATTATAACCCTTTCAACAGGGGGACACAATGTACCAAATTCACAAAATAAGACAATGGACCTTGTGAAATATCCCATTTTGAGGAAAAATCAATGAAACACCGCCTGAAATTCACAATTAAAAAGCTGTTTCGCATGGCCCTTCTCCTGCTTGGGGTGAGTCTGACGGCCTTTCTGCTTATGGATGCATCCCCCCTGGACCCGCTCCAGACCAATATCGGCCAGGCGGCCCTGGGGACCATGAGCCCCGAACAAATCGCCAGGCTGGAGGCCTACTGGAGGGTGGATGCCCCGACGGCGGAGCGGTATCTGGGCTGGCTGGGGGATGTGCTCCGGGGGGACTTCGGTCTCTCCCTGCTCTACCGCCGGCCGGTGCTGGAGGTGATCGGCCAGAGGCTGGCCGGCTCCCTGGGGCTGCTGGTGTGCGCCTGGATTTTGTCCGGGGCGCTGGGGCTGGCTTTGGGCGTGGCTGCCGGGGCCAGCCGGGGCCGGTGGCCTGACCGGCTGATCCGGGGGTACTGCCTCACCGTCTCTAGCACCCCCGCCTTCTGGCTGGCACTGTTGCTGCTCATGGTCTTTGCCGTGTGGCTGAAGGTGCTGCCCATCGGCCTGTCCGTCCCCATCGGAGGGGGGCAGGCCACCCTGATGGAGCGCCTGCGCCACGCCCTTCTGCCTGGGCTGACCCTGTCCATCACCGGCGCGGCCAACATCGCCCTCCACACCCGGGAGAAGGTAATCGACGTGCTGGACAGCGACTATATCCTCTTTGCTCGGGCCCGGGGGGAGGGGCACATCCTCCGCCGCCATGTGCTGCGCAACGTGGCACTGCCCGCCATCACCCTGCAATTTGCCTCCATCGGGGAGCTGATCGGCGGCTCGGTGCTGGTGGAACAGGTCTTTTCCTACCCCGGATTGGGCCAGGCGGCGGTGGCCGCCGGGCTGGGCGGGGACATGCCCCTGCTGCTGGGCGTTACCCTTATCACTGCCGCCATCGTCTTCGGCGGCAATCTGGCCGCCGACCTGCTCTATGGGGTGATCGACCCCCGCATCCGAAGGGGGGCGGCCAGAGGATGAGGACAAATCGCCGTGCAGGCACCCTGTTTCTGTTGATTTCCGCCTGTATATTACTGCTGGTAATTGCTTTGGCCGGAGAAGCTCTGTCCCAACCGGCTGCGCTTGCCGACTTCACCCGGAAAAATCTGCCCCCCTGCCTTGCCCACCCCTTCGGCACCGACTGGATGGGCCGGGACATGCTGGCCCGCACCGTGGCCGGGCTATCGCTGAGTATCCGGGTGGGGGCCCTCACCGCCCTGCTCAGCGGAGGAATCGCCCTGCTGCTGGGGACCGTCTCCGCCGCCTGCGGGCCCCGGGTGGACGCCCTCGTCTCCTGGGTAATCGACCTGGTGCTGGGGATTCCTCACATCCTGCTCATTATCCTGGTCTCTCTGGCCTGCGGGCGGGGGTTCTGGGGGGTAACTGCGGGGGTGGCCCTCACCCACTGGCCCTCCCTGGCCCGGCTGGTCCGGGGGGAGGTGCTCCAGCTGAAGCAGGCCACGTTCCTCCGGGCCGCCCGGCGGCTGGGGGTGTCCCGGGGGCGGGTGCTGCGCACCCATCTGCTCCCCCACCTGCTGCCCCAGCTTTTCACGGGGCTTATCCTCCAGTTTCCCCACGCCATCCTCCACGAGGCCGGGGTCACCTTTCTGGGCTTCGGCCTGTCCCCGGAGCGGCCCGCCATCGGGGTCATTCTGGAGGAGAGCATGGGCTATCTGGCCGCGGGACGGTGGTGGCTGGCCCTGTTTCCGGGGCTGTCGCTGGTGCTGGTGGTGATGCTGTTCGCCGTGGCAGGGGAGCGGCTGCGTCTGCTGCTCACCCCCGCCAGCGCCCAGGAGTAGGAGGAAGCTATGGAACCGATTTTATCTGTGGAGCACCTGTCCGTCACCTTCACCCGGTACGGCCGGGGGCTGAACCGGGTGGAGCTGAATCCCATCCGGAACCTGTCCCTGGCGGTGGAGCCGGGCCGGGTGACGGCGGTGGTGGGGGAGAGTGGCTCGGGCAAGAGCCTGCTGGCCCACGCCGTCCTCCACCTGCTGCCCCGAAACGCCCGGGTGGGGGGGACCCTCCGCTATGACGGCGACCCCCTCACCCAAGAGCGGGCGGCAGCCCTTCGGGGCCGGGAGATTGCCCTGATTCCCCAGGGCGTCACATGGCTGGACCCCATGATGAAGGTGGGGGACCAGCTCCGCCGGGGCCGGGGCGGCAGTGCGGTCCGGGACCGCTGCCGGGCCGCCCTGGAGCGCTACGGCCTGGGGCCCGAGGTGGAGGAGCTCTACCCCTTTCAGCTGTCCGGGGGGATGGCCCGGCGGGTGCTCATTGCCTGCGCCGTGGCCGACCGCCCCCGGCTCATTGTGGCCGACGAGCCCACCCCCGGCCTGGATGTCCGGGCCGCTGGGCGGGTGCTGGGCCACTTCCGGGAGCTGGCGGAGGAGGGGGCCGGGGTGCTGTTCATCACTCACGACCTGGGCCTGGCCCGGACCGTGGCCCATAAGGTTGTGGTCTTTCGGGAGGGGCAGACGGTGGACGAAGTCCCTGCCCGCTGCTTCCAGACCGGCGAGGGGCTGACCCACCCTTACAGCCAGGCCCTGTGGCGGGCCATGCCGGAGAACGATTTTGAGGTATAAAAGGCTCCCTCTCTGAGGGAGCTGTCAGCCCGCAGGGCTGACTGAGGGAGTGATTTATTAACAAACTCCCTCCGTCACGGCTTTGCCGTGCCACCTCCCTCTAAGAGGGAGGCTGTGAAAGGGGCTGTATCCATGACACTGGAAGCCAAAAACCTCACCTTCCGCTACCCCCGCCGGGGGGCTGCCCCGGTGCTGGAGGGGGTAAGTCTCACCCTGCGCCCGGGGGAGCGGCTGGGGCTGTCCGCCCCCAGCGGCCGGGGGAAGACCACCCTGTGCAAGCTGCTGGCCGGGTGGGAGGAGCCAGCCGGCGGCCAGGTGCTGCTGGACGGCCTCCCTCTGGCCCGGTATCGGGGCTTCTGCCCGGTGCAGCTGCTATGGCAGCACCCGGAGGAGGCGGTGGACCCCCTGCTCAAGCTGCGTGCTACCTTATACGAAGCCGGGCCGGTGGACCCCGCTGTGCTGGAGGGCCTGGGCGTCCGGGCGGAGTGGCTGGAGCGTTACCCCTCGGAGCTGTCCGGCGGGGAGCTCCAGCGCATCTGCACCGCCCGGGTGCTGGGGCCGGAGCTGAAATTCCTGCTGTGCGATGAGGCCTCCGCCATGCTGGACTTGATTACCCAGGCCCGGCTGTGGCGGTTTCTCCTGGACCAGGGGGAGGAGCGGGGGCTGGGCATGCTCATTGTCAGCCACGATACCGCCCTGCTGGAGCGGGTCTGCACCCGAATCCTCACCTGGGAAGACATAACCGCGCCCCGCCGGACCTGAATCCGGCGGGGCGCTGGTCTATCAGTCTCTGTCAATTCATGGGAACCGCCTGAACGCCGGCGGGCAGGGTGGTCACAGGGGACTTGGTGGTGGGAACGCAACTCAAATCCAGCGTGAGTTTCATGCTGGCGTCGCTGTCCTCCATGGCCATATCCATGTCCACCGTCACCTTGTCGGGGGCGGCGTGCTCGGTCAAGGTCATGGTCATCTTCGTGCCGTCCTCCTCAACCGCGCAGGTCATCTTGATGTCGGCGGCCACGATGTCCTCCCCCCGTTTGGTGAGGGTGACGGTCATATCCCCAATGTCCTCCAGCTTCATCTGGGCCACATAGGTGTTCCCCTTCTGGGTGAAGGCCTGGTCGCTGAGCATATCCACATAGATTTCTGTCACTTCGGCCACGCCGGCGTAGCTGTATTCGCTGTCGTTCAGGGGCATGGCCTGAATCACCGCGGTGAGGGCCTCACGGATGGTGGCGTCCTCCTTCAACTGGGTCAGCTGGGTCATGTCCAGTGCGCCGAGGAGCTGGGCCTGATAGGCGGCGAGATCCACAGAGTACCAGGTGTCGCCGCTGCCGCCGGTGAGCTCGGCGGGCACGGACTGGTAGAGCATGCCGGACTCCAGGTCCATGCGCACCTCGCCCTTCAGGTCAGACAGAGCGGACAGCAGCTGCTGCAGCAAAATCTGTTCCATGGGGGATTCGGTGCCGCCCGACACCAGCCCGTCCAGCCCGGACAGCTCCAGCCTCCAGTTCATCTGGAGACCCTTGTCGCTGGTGATGCCGTCGATGCTGCCCTTGGCGCGAATGGGCTTGGGCAGGTACTGGCCGCTCTTGTCAGCCGCGTCCAGGGCCAGGGTGCCGGTCATGGCCATGTTCTGGTTCTTCTCCTGCTTGGCGCAGTAGGCGGCGAAGCTGTCCATCAGGTCAAAGGTGGCATCCCCCAGCAGGGTGTCCACGTCCACAATGATAACGGTGCTGGTGTCGGCGTCCCAGCCCACGCCGCAGCCCCAGGCCTCGGCCACAAAGCGGACGGGCACATAGGTGCGGCCGTCCTTCACATAGGGCGTCACGTCCATCTCCACCGTGCGGCTCTGGCCGTCCTCGGTGACGGAGACGGTATTCTGCCCCAGCACCATAGACAGCCCCACATCGCCACGGGTGATGGCTACCGTGCCGGTGTCGCCGTCGTAGTCCACTTGGGCGTTCATGGCCTCCATCACCGCCCGGAGGGGCACAAAGGTGCGTCCACCGGACAGCTCAGGGGCCGCGTCGGTAAAGGCCACCGGCCCGCCGTTCAGCTGGACGGAGATACCTCCGGGCTCAGCGGCCAGGGCCGTACCGGTCATCATCATTGTCAGGGCCAACAGGGCGATCAGCGCCCCGCTCAGTCGTTTCCAAACTTTCATTTCCAACAACCTCCTTCATGTTACTATGTTCGCTGCGTCCTTCCAAACAGGAATCACCTTTATTATAGCACACTCCCCCGCCCGCTTCAAGGAATTTTGTCCTGCTGCCCCCAAAATTCTCACCGGCATTTTGGCGGATCATACAAAGCCGGGCCCCTGCTCCTCCAGAGGCCCGGCCAATGCGGCAATTTTGTGCAGGGGAGGGGTTAGGCCCCCCGGATGATGTTCAGCGCCTTCTGGCAGTTTTCCACGCGGTTGACGGTCTGGCTGCCGCCAAACTCTCCGTCCACCGTCCAGGGGACAGGCTGCTCGCAGATAAAGGTGAGCTGCCGGGCCTGGAGCTGGACCAGCGCCCCGGAGCGCTCCGCCGGGGACAGGCTCACCAGGGCCTGGAGCCCGTCGGTGAGGTCGGCCAGCTTGAGGGGCTTTTTCACCAGGGTGACCTCAAACAGGCCGTCGTCCAGCACCACCCGCTCCGCCTTGGGGGGCTTAAGCCCGCCGATGGACTGGGAGTTGCTCACCATGCCGAAGAAAAAGTCGTCCTCCAGGCTCTGGCCGTCGAACTCCACCCGCATGTGGTAAGGGGCGATGGTGGGCAGGGAGGCGATGCCGGCAAAGATATAGGCCAGGTGGCCGAAGGTGTTTTTCAGCTCCTGGGGGGTGTCGTAGGCCACCTTGGTAAAGGCGCCGAAGGCGGCCACATAGATAAAGGGCCTGCCGTTGAGCCTGCCGGTGTCAATGGGGACGGGCACCCCGGTGCCGGCGGCCACCAGGGCGGCCTCCCGGGGCTTCCGGGGCAGGTGGAGGGTGGTGGCGCAGTCGTTGGTGGAGCCGAAGGGGATGTAACCCAGCGGGGGCGGGTCGGACAGCCCGGTCAGGCCGGCCACCGCCTCGCTGAGGGTGCCGTCCCCTCCGGCGCAGATGACCCGGTCGAACCGGGGCCCCAGCTCCCGAACCACTCGGACGGCGTCCCCCTTGCACTGGGTGGGGTAGGAGGTGGTGAGCCACCCCGCCTTGGTAAACACATCCAGCACCGGAGCCAGCGCCCCCTTCACCTGTCCGGTGCCCGAGGTTGGGTTGTAGATAAAAAGAAGCTGATTCATGGTATAATCCTCCGGGAATGTGAAGCTGTAGATACATATTATAGTAGTCCCGCCGGAAAAATCAAGACGGGCCGAAAAACTTTATCCCTTCTTAACAACATAGACAAAAAGGGCGCGTCCCATTCGCTGATCCCCCTGTAGGGGCGGACATTGTCCGCCCGCAATAAACCGGCACAAATCGAATCAAGGCGGGCGGCCGATAAGGATGCGCCCGGGCTCGTCATGTAGGGCAAGGGCTCTGCCCTTGCCTATCCCCGAAGGGGATAAAAGGGGGAAAGAGGGCGCGTCCCATTCGCCGCCCCCCCTGTAGGGGCGGACAGTGTCCGCCCGCGGGCGCACGCTGTGCGCCCCTACAAATCGTGCCAATTCTCCTGACTGTGATAAAATGCGCGGTAGGACACTCTCCCGAAAAACAGGGACTTGCACCGGAGGGAAAAAGCGAGTAAAATAGGGGAAAACTATTTTGTCGAGGTGTACATCCGCTATGAACCGAAAGACCCTGGCCGCCGCCTTTCCTCTGACCGTCCCCGTACTGATGGGGTATCTGGCCATTGGAATTGCCTTCGGCCTGATGCTCCAGTCCATTGGCTACGGGGTGGGCTGGGCCCTGCTGATGAGCGCGACCATCTACGCCGGCTCCGGCCAGTACCTGGGGGTGTCCCTGCTGGCGGCGGGGGCTCCGCTGACTCAGGTGGCCTTCCTCACCCTGATGGTCAACTTCCGCCACCTGGTCTACGGCCTGTCCATGCTGGAGAAATTCCGGGGCATGGGCCTGCGCAAGTTCTATATGATCTTTTCCCTTACTGACGAAACCTATGCCCTCCTCTCCTCGGCCCAGGCCCCGGAGGGGGTGGACGAGCACGACTTTTTCTTCACCGTGGCCCTGCTGGACCAGAGCTATTGGGTGCTGGGGTCGGTAATCGGCTCCCTGCTGGGCTCCGCCCTGGGCTTCGACACCACGGGGGTGGACTTTGCCATGACCGCCCTGTTCCTGGTCATCGCCGTGGGCCAGTGGAAGGCCGCCGGCAGCCACCTGCCCGCCCTGCTGGGGGGCGCGGCCACGGTGGCGAGCCTGCTGCTGGTGGGGGCGGAGGACATGCTCCTCCCCGCCCTGGCCATTATTGTGATTGCGCTGACCCTGCTCCGGCCCCGGCTGGAGGACAGACATGAGAGAGAGGAGGAAAAAACATGCCCCTGACACCGATGCAGACCCTGGCCTCCATCGCCGTGATGGCGGCCGTCACCTTTCTGACCCGGGCCCTGCCCTTTCTCCTTTTCGACCGGGGGGACCACCCCCCGAAGCTTGTCCTCTACTTGGGCCGTGTCCTCCCCCCGGCGGTGATTGCCATGCTCATCGTCTACTGCCTGAAGGGGGTCACCTTCACCGCCCTGGGGGGCTGGGTTCCGCCCCTCATCGCCGGTCTGGCCGCCGTCCTCCTCCACCTGTGGAAGGGCAACGACCTGATCTCCATCTTCGGGGCCACGGTGCTGTATATGGCGCTGGTCCAGGGGGTGTTCGGCTGAATGTCCAAACATGTTTTGATCACCGGCGCCTCCCGGGGCATCGGCGCGGCCGCGGCCCGGCTGTTCGCACAGGAGGGCTGGAGCGTGGCGGTCCACTACAACGCCAGCCGGGCGGCGGCGGAGCAGCTGGCCGCCGAGCTGGCCGCGCTGGGGGTGAAGGCCGTCCCCATCCAGGCGGACGTCGCTGACCCGGAGCAGGCGGAGCGGCTGGTCCGGGAGGCGGAGGAGGCCCTGGGGCCGCTGGACGCCGTGGTCTGCAACGCGGGGATAGCCCTGCCCCAGCGGCTCCTCACCGACACGACGGCGGACCAGTGGCGGCGGCTGATGTCGGTGGACCTGGACGGCATGTTTCACACCCTCCGGGCCGCCGTTCCCGGCCTGGTGCGCCAAAAGCGGGGGGCCATCGTGACGGTGTCCTCCATGTGGGGCCTCACCGGCGGCTCCTGCGAGGCCCCCTACTCCGCCGCCAAGGCGGGGGTGATCGGCCTGACCCGCGCCCTGGCCAAGGAGCTGGGCCCCTCCCACATTCGGGTGAACTGCGTGGCCCCTGGGGTCATCGACACGGCCATGAACGCCCATCTCTCCCCCGAGGACCTGGCCGCCCTGGGGGAGGAGGCCGCCCTTTGCCGCATCGGACAGCCCCGGGAGGTGGCCGAGGCCATCTGGTTTCTGGCCTCGGAGCGGGCCTCCTTCATCACCGGCCAGGTGCTGAGCGTGGACGGCGGCGTGATAATTTAGCAAAAAATTCGTCGAAATTTAAGATTTAGGCGGGTGATTTGCGGTTGTAAAATGGGCGAAAACTTGGTATAATAAATCGCTTGCAGAATGATATGAGCCAATATTTACCAAAATTCGACAGGAGGGGAAGTATGGGCCGCTCCAACAAAGACGTCGGCGGTTATCGTGGCCGCAGGACGGTAACAGATATTTTGCGCTTCATCGCCATCGCGCTGGCCGTGGCGGTGGTTTTGGCGGTGGCCGGGGCGCTCTACCTCCAAAAGTACCTGGTCTATACCGACGACGGCGTCCGGCTGGACCTGCCCCCCTTCCTCCAGATGTTCCGCCAGGAGGCCGGCGGAAAGGAGCCGGCGGGCTCCGTCTCACCCCCGGACCCGGGAAACGTCAGCGTGGTGGTGGAGCCGGACGGCAGCGCCTCCGAGCCTCCCGCGGAGCCGGAGCCGGCGGGCTTTGCCATGCAGCTGCCGGTGGACGATGTGATAAACGGCGCCGCCGCCGGTAAGCTGGCCGAGGCGGGGGCCCAGGCCCTGATTCTGGAGATGAAGGAGGCCAGCGGAAAGCTGGCCTGGCACTCCGACGACCCCACGGCGGAGCGGGCCGAGGTGAACGCCGCCCAGTCCAACAACGACGTGATAAAGCAGTTTAACAGCGGGGATGTGTACACCGTCGCCCGGGTGTGCTGCTTCCGGGACGACAGCGCCCCCTATTTCCGCAACAAGCTGGCCCTGCGCCGGGGGCAGTACAACTGGCGGGACGAGTGGGGCCTGCGGTGGCTCAGCCCCGCCCATGAGGACGCCCAGGCCTATATCGCCGCCCTGTGCGGCGAGCTGGGGGCCTTGGGCTTTGACGAGATCGTGCTGGAGGACTTCCACTTCCCCGTCCAGGGGAACCTGGACAACATCAACCGGGGGGACAGCTACGACCCCGCCGCCTTCACCGCCCAGCTGGAGGCCTTTCTCACCCAGGTCCAGGGGGCGGTGGAGCCCTATGGGACGAAGGTCTCCCTCCGCTTCCCGGCGTATGTTCTGACCGGGGAGGGCTCCGCCCTCAGCGGTGTAACGGCAGACCTGCTGGACCGGTATTCCGCCCGCTTCTGGTCGGAGCAGGAGGGGCAGAGCGCCCTGGCCGTGGCCTCCGGCGGACCGGCTGCGGCGGAGCGGACGGTGGAAATTGTGACGCAGAGGCAGGAGGGAGCGGAGCAGTTCCAGGCTGTCCTTCCGGCTGAGGAATAACACAAAACAGCGCCGCCCGGCCCGGGAGGGCCGGGCGGTATTTTGCGTAAAGCGGAAAAAGTGCGGAAAAATCAGTCAAATGGAAAGAATTGTACGGGTAAAAATGGAGAAAAAGGCCTTGATTTTTTGGACGGATTTGACTACAATGGGAGGTAGCGATTTCCTCCATTCTAGCATTGGAAAAGGTGGTGAAAACATGGCATTAGAAGCTATCCAGACGGTCACACAGGCGGAGGCCCGGGCCAAGGCGGACCGGGAGGCCGCGGCGGCGCAGGCCAAGCAGAAGCTGGCCGAGGCCCAGCGGGAGGCGAAGCAGACTGTGGAACAGGCCCGGCAGCAGGCCCGGGAGGAGGCCCGCCGAATGATGGCGGAGGCGGAATCCAAGGCGGCCCAGCTGACCCAGGAGGAACTGACCCGGGCCGCGGCGGACTGTGACGCGCTGAAGCAAAATGCCCGGGGGCGGCTTGAGAGGGCCGCACAGCTCATTGTTGGAAGGGTCGTGGAACGGTAATGGCTATCGTAAAAATGAAGCGCCTGCGCATGGTGGCCATGACGGCCGACCGGGAGGCGCTGCTGCGCCGGCTCCAGCACATGGGCTGCGTGGAGGTCGTCCAGCCCGAGGCGGACCCGGACGACCCCCTGTGGGCCGCCCTCACCCCCCCGGAGACGGGGGGACTGGCCGCCGCCCACGAGGAGAAGACCCAGGCCGAGCGGGCGCTGGAGGTCCTCAAGCGGTACAAGGCCCTGCCCAAGTCCGGTTTTCTGGACCCCAAGCCCGGGGTGCAGGAGGGGGAGCTCTTTGACGAGGCCGGAGCAAAGGCCGCCCGGGACATGGCCAGGGAGGTCAACGACCTGGACCGGAGGCTGGCCGCCATCCGGGCGGAGGAGAACAAGCTGGACGCCCAGAAGGATGTGCTCCGCCCCTGGATGGACCTGGACCTGCCCCTGGAGACCGGCTCCACCGCTCAGGTGACCATCCAGCTGGGCACCCTGCCCGCCAATGTCCCCATGAACCAGGCGGAGGGAGAACTCCAGGCTATCGGCGAGCTGGCCCAGCTCACCGAGGTGTACAACGCCGAACGGGACTTCCACTACTGTATGCTGGTGTGTCACACCAGCCAGGCGGAGGACGTTCTGGAGAAGCTGAAGGCCTTGGGCTGGTCCCGGGCCAACCTGCGGGACTGGACGGGCACCGCGGCGGAAAACCTGGGCCGCTTGTACCAGGAGACCAAGGCGCTGAAGGCGGAGGCCGCCTCCATTGAGGAGAAGCTGTCCGGCATGGGCCAGTCGGCCGCCGCCCTGCGGCAGCTGTCTGACCTGGCCAATGTGACCATGAGCCGGGAGGAGTCCCGGAGCCGCCTGATGGATACCGGACAGACCTTCCTGCTGGAGGGCTGGGTGCCAGAGGAGAGCTGGCCCGCCCTGAAGCAGGAGCTGGACAAATTCCCCTGCGCCTGCGAGGTGGGCGACCCCGCGCCGGAGGAGTATGAAAAGGTGCCGGTGAAGCTGAAAAACAACACCCTCACCAGGCCGCTGAACATGGTCACCGAGATGTACTCCCTGCCTGCCTACGGCACCTTGGACCCCAACCCCCTGATGGCCCCCTTCTTCATCCTGTTCTACGGGATCATGATGGCGGATATGGGGTATGGCCTGCTTATGATGCTGGCCGGGGCCATCATCCTGAAAAAGAAGAAGCCCGGCGGCACCTTCGGCCACCTGTGCGGCCTGCTGGTGCTGTGCGGCGTCACCACCTTCATTATGGGCGCGCTGACTGGCGGCTTCTTCGGCGATTTCCTCACCCAGGTGGTCAAGCTGACCACCGGCGGCGACTTTGCTCTGCCCGCCCTGTTCACCCCCCTGGAGGACACCATGATGATCCTGGTGGGGGCCATGTGCCTGGGCTTTGTGCAGATTATCACCGGCATGGCGGTCAGCTTTGTTTCCAAGCTGAAAAACGGCCAGGTGATGGATGCCGTCTTTGAGGAGGTCACCTGGTGGGTAGTCTTCGCCGGGCTGGGCCTGATGATCGCGGGGATCACCCCCATCGTGCTGATTCTTGGCGGAGTGCTCCTGGTTGTCGGCTGCGTTGCGCAGAGTTACGTCAGAACGGGCGGCAATGTAGTGATGACAATTCTCACAGCATTTGGAAGAACGGGTATCAGCCTGTGCGGCAACCTGTATAATCACGTGACGGGCTACTTTGGCGACATCCTGTCCTACTCCCGTCTTATGGCCCTGATGCTGGCCGGCAGCGTGATTGCCCAGGTGTTCAACACCCTGGGGGCCATCCCTGGCAACATCGTGATTTTCCTGATTATCTCCTTCGCGGGCAACGCCCTGAACTTCGCGCTGAACCTGCTGGGCTGCTACGTCCACGACCTGAGACTTCAGTGTCTGGAGTACTTCGGCAAGTTCTATCAGGATGGCGGAAAGCCCTTCCGCCCCCTGGACCTGAATACCAAATACTACGAGGTAGTGAAATAAGAGGAGGAAAAACATTATGGAAACTATGGACATGATCCAGATGATTGAGCAGAACGCGGCGGCCAGCTCCTTTGTGGGCGCCTTCGGCGGCCTGGCCATCGCCCTGCTGGGCGCGGGCCTGGCGGCCGTCCTCAGCGGCATCGGCTCCGCCAAGGGCACCGGCATCGCCGGCGAGGCCGGCACCGGCCTGCTGTGCGAGGACCCCAGCAAGTTCGGTAAGGTCATGATTCTCCAGGTCATCCCCGGCACCCAAGGCCTGTACGGCCTGGTGGTGTGGTTCTTCGCCGTGTTCCGCATGGGCCTGCTGTCCGGCACCCTGCCCCAGCTGTCTGTTGTCCAGGGCTGGCAGTACTTCGCCGCCTGCCTGCCCATGGCCCTCGGCGGACTGTTCTCCGCCATCGCCCAGGGCCGCGTGGCCGCCGGCTCCATCAACATCCTGGCCAAGAAGCCCGACGACTGGTCCAAGGGCATGGTGCT
>CAJUFJ010000037.1 GCA_910585815.1 uncultured Oscillospiraceae bacterium
TCATGGACATCACCATGCCCAACATGGACGGCCTGGAGGCCCTGAAGGCCATCCGCGCCGCCGACGCCAACGCCAATGTGGTCATGTGCTCCGCCATGGGCCAGGAGACAATGGTGATTGACGCCATCCGCTCCGGGGCCAAGGACTTCATCGTTAAGCCCTTTAAGCCCGAGCGCGTGCTGAAGACTGTCACCTCCATCGTAGGCGAGCCCTGATGGAATACTGGTCCCAGGTCCTCTCTGTGCTCAGCCTGCTGGCCATTATCCTGCTGGTGCTGGCAGGCGCCTGGGTCTTCACCCGCTGGGCGGGACAGAATCTGGGGGGCGGATTTCTCGCCGCAGGCCGCGGCGGCCGCCTCCAGGTGCTGGACCGGGCCGCAGTGGGCCGGGACCAGAGCGTGCTGGTGGTCAAGGCCGGCCAGCGATACCTGCTGCTGGGCAGTACGCCTGCGGGGCTCACCCTGCTGGCCGAGCTGACCCGGGAGGAGGGGGAGTGCTGGGAAGCGCCCGCACCGCCGGATGGGCCGGAGCAGAGACGGCCCATCGACTTCCGCGCCCTGATGCAGCGGCTGAGAGAGAAGAAATAATCCGAAGTGCCGGTGAAGAATCGAGGTGAGGAAGGATGCCGACCGACGCGCTGATCAATGTGAATGGGGAAAGTGTGCAGACACTGGAAATTCTGTTTCTGACCACCGTCCTGATGCTCCTGCCCTCGCTGATCATCATGATGACCTCCTTCACCCGGTATGTGGTGGTTTTCTCCTTCCTGCGCAACGCCATGGGCACCCAGCAGACCCCGCCCAACATGGTGCTGGTGGGCATGGCCCTGATTCTGACCCTCTTTACCATGAGCCCCACCCTGTCCGCCGTCAACGAGGAGGCCTTCGCCCCCTATCAGGCGGAGGAGATCAGCCAGCAGGAATTTTTCCAGCGGGCTCAGGTGCCATTTAAACGGTTTATGGCCAGCTGGACGGAGCCGCAGAGCCTGGAGCTGTACTGCGGGATGGCCGGGGAGCCCCTTCCGGCAACGGAGGAGGAGGCTGTGGAGCTGCCGCTTATGGTGATTATCCCCGCCTTTGTCACCAGCGAGCTGAAACACGCGTTTACCCTGGGCTTCCTGCTGTATATCCCCTTTATGCTTATCGACATGGTGGTGGCCTCCACCCTCATGTCCATGGGTATGGTCATGCTCCCGCCCTCTATGATCTCCACCCCCTTTAAGCTGCTGCTGTTTATCCTGCTGGACGGGTGGCAGCTGCTGTTCAAGACGCTGGTGCAGGGCTTCGGCCTTGGGTAAGGAGGGGACATGGACACAAGCTTAGTTACCCAAATCCTGCGGGAGGGCATCTGGGTTGCCATCAAGCTGGGCGGCCCCATGCTGGTGCTGAGTATGGTGGTGGGCGTGCTCATCGCCATCTTCCAGGCCGTTACCCAGATTCACGAGCAGACCCTGGGCTTTATCCTCAAGCTGATTGTGGTGATTCTGGTCCTCCTCGTGGGGGGAGGCTGGATGATGGAGACCCTTCTGGACTATACCCATCGGATTTTTGAGCTGATGGGTACGCGCTAGGGGGCCCCTATGGACTGGAATTCCCTCACCCTGTTTCTGATGATCACCGGCCGCATGACCGGCTTCGTGGTGTTCAACCCCCTGCTGGGGCGGCGGGGCGTGCCCAATCTGATTAAGGCGGGCTTTGTGCTGCTGCTGTCCCTGTGCGTCTTTTCCATGACGGCCCAGCAGCTCCAGATGCCGGCCACCCTGCTGGGACTGGCCTTCACCTTCCTGATGGAGGTATTCCTGGGCTATGTGCTGGGGCTGATTGTCAACCTATTCTTCTATATCCCCCTGATGGCAGGCTCCGTGATTGACATGCAGATGGGCCTGTCCATGGCGTCCACCTACGACCCGGCCTCGGGCATCCAGGTGACGGCCACCTCCACCGCCCTCAATGTGCTGATGTCCCTGCTGTTCTTTGTGGCCAACGGCCACCACACATTGATTCGCATTTTTGCCACCTCCAACCTGGCGGTCCCCTTCGGACAGGTGGCGCTGGGGGACGGCTTCTATGGAGCCATGATCCAGATTTTTATTGACTGCACCCTTCTGGGCGTCAAGCTGTGCATGCCGGTGCTGGCGGCGGAGCTGATGGGCCAGGTGGGCATGGGCATCCTGATGAAGGTCATCCCTCAGATTAACGTGTTCGCCATCAACATCGAACTGAAGGTGATTGTGGGTCTGGTGATGGTGATGCTTCTGATGAACCCCTTCAGCGACTTTCTGCTGAACGCCGAGGCCGAGATGCTTCTCACCCTCCAGCGGATTCTGCCCCTCATGTCAGGTTGACGGCACACCCACAATTCGGCTGACAAAGGGGGGATCACTCCGTGGCCGGCGACTCCAAAACCGAAAAGGCAACACCAAAAAAGCGGCGAGACGAACGAAAAAAAGGTAACGTCCTCATGAGCAAGGACGCCGTCGCCGTCGCCACCCTCATCGGCAGTCTGTTCATGATCCAGATGATGGGCGGCGTGATTTTGCAACAGGTCAAGGACCTGCTGCACCTGTGCTTCTACTACATGGCCAACGGCTCCCCGGGGATGCTCTCCGGCCTGATTGGAGAGCTGTTTAAAACGGCGGCCCTGTCCTTTGTGGTCATGGCCGGCCCCTTCCTGGCGGTAACGGCCCTGCTGGCCGTCGGCGTCACCTTCTTTCAGACCAAGATGCTGGTGGCCGGCGAGTCCATCAAGCCGAAATTCAACCGGATCAGCCCCCTTCAGGGCTTCAAGCGGCTGTTTTCCCTGCGCAGCATCATCGAGGCCGTGAAGGGCATCCTGAAAATCACCATTCTGCTCTTTCTGATCTACAACTACTTCAGCAATGTGGCGATCAGCTTCAGCCGGTTTTTAAACATGAGCCTGTGGCAGTCCTGTTCCATCCTCTTTCAGGACATCGTCACGCTGGTCCTTCAAATCGCGGTGGCCTTCACCGCCCTGGCATTCTTCGACTATCTCTATCAGTGGTGGGACTACGAGCGCCAGCTGAAAATGTCGAAGCAGGAGATTAAAGAGGAGTATAAGCAGACCGAGGGCGACCCCCAGGTCAAAGGCAAGATCAAGCAGATTCAGCGCCAGCGGGCCCAGCAGCGCATGATGCAGCAGGTGCCCGGGGCCGACGTGGTCATCCGTAACCCCACCCACTTCGCCGTTGCCCTGCGCTACCATGAGCAGGAGGACAACGCCCCGGTGGTGGTGGCCAAGGGTGTGGATGAACTGGCTCTGCGCATCGTGAAGGTGGCCGAGGAGAGCGGCGTCTCCGTGGTAGAGAACGTCCCCCTGGCCCGGGCGCTCTACGCCTCCACAAAGCTGGACCGGGAGATCCCGCCCGACCTCTACGGCCCGGTGGCTGAGGTGCTGGTATACGTCCTCAAGCTGGACCAGGAGGTCCGATAGGTTCGAGAATAAGGCCCTTCGGGGCGTTTTAATAGTGTTTCAGGAAAGGATGACACCATGCGGCGTATTTTTCAAAACAGCATAGCGCTTATGGTAGTGGTCATCGTCATGTTCCTGATTATTCCCGTGCATGAGAGCTTGCTTGATATCCTGATTATTATTAACATCTCTCTGTCCATCGTGATTTTGATGGTGACAATGACCATTTCCGAGGCGCTGGAATTTTCCATCTTCCCGTCCCTGCTGCTGATTACCACCCTGTTCCGGCTGGGCCTGAACGTGTCCACCACCCGGTCCATCCTGAGCTACGACGGCAGCGGCGAGGTGGGCACGGCGGTGATCCGCACCTTTGGCCAGCTTATTACCCAGGGAAACATCGTGCTGGGCATCATCATCTTCTTTATCATCGTGCTGGTGCAGTTTATCGTCATCACCAAGGGCGCCGAGCGCGTGGCCGAGGTGGCCGCCCGCTTCACCCTGGACGCCATGCCCGGCAAGCAGATGGCCATTGACGCCGACCTGTCCTCCGGCCTGATTAACGAGCAGCAGGCCCGGGAGCGCCGGGGCAAAATCCAGCGGGAGGCCGACTTCTACGGCGCCATGGACGGCGCCACCAAGATTGTCAAGGGCGACGCCACCATGTCCCTGATTATCACCGCCATCAACCTCATCGGCGGCATCATCATCGGCTCCATGAACGGCGTGGGCGACCTGGGCACCGTGGCCCAGACCTACTCCATCGCCACCATCGGCGACGGCCTGGTCTCCCAGCTGCCCTCCATTATGATCTCCACCGCCACCGGCATGATCGTCACCCGGTCGGTGTCCGACGGCAGCCTGAACAGCGACGTGATCCAGCAGTTTGCCCGGCAGCCCCGGGCCATCCTCACCGCAGGCGCGGTGCTGGTCATCCTGGGCCTGATTCCCGGCACCCCCACCCTCCCCCTGCTGGTGGTGGGCGTGGCGCTGGCCGTGCTGGGCTACCTGATGAGCGGGCGTATGGAGCGCAAGGAGGCCGCCGAGCTGGTCCAGCCGGAGGCCCCGGCTGAGGCCGACATGACCATGGCCCCCAGCGAAACCGACTACTACAAGGACATCAACAACGTCTATGGGCTGCTCACCGTGGACCCCATCGAGATGGAGTTCGGCTACAGCCTGATACCTCTGGTGGACGAGAACAGCGGCGGCAAGCTGATCAGCCGCATCGTGATCTTCCGCCGCCAGTACGCCCAGGAAATGGGCTTCGTGATTCCCTCCATCCGCCTCCACGACTCCTCCGCGCTGGGCACCAACCAGTATGTGGTGAAGATCAAGGGGGAGGAGGTGGCCCGGGGCGAGATTCTGGTGGACTACTACCTGGCCCTGGAGCCCGTCAGCCCCGCCGGCGAGATCGACGGCATCGAGACCATCGAGCCCGCCTACGGCATCCCCTCCCGCTGGATTCTGCCCGAGAACAAGGAGATGGCCGAGATTTACGGCTACACCGTCATCGACCCCCTGTCCGTTATGCAGACCCACCTGAGCGAGGTGGTCCGCCGCCACGCCTACGAGCTTCTGGGCCGGGCGGAGGTGATGCAGCTGGTGGAGAACCTGAAAAAGACCGCCCCCGAGCTGGTGGAGGAGGCCATCCCCAATGTGCTGTCCTACGCCAACCTGGAGCGCATCCTCCGGGGTCTGCTGAAGGAGGGGGTCCCCGTCCGGGACCTGGCCACCATTCTGGAGACCGCTGTGGACTCCCTGGTTACCACCAAGGATATGGACATGGTGTGCGAGAATATCCGCGTGGCCCTCAGCCGCACCATCACCCGCCGCTTCTGCGAGCATGGCCAGCTCCGGGTGGTCACGCTGGACGCCGAGGTGGAGAAGCGGGTCATCTCCTCCCTGAGCAAGAACGAGCAGGGCATCTACCTGGCCATGGGCCCCGATCTGATGCAGTCCATCGTCACCCAGCTGGCCGACTACCTGAAAAAATTCAGCGACCTGTCCCAGACCCCCATCGTCCTTACCAGCCAGGTCATCCGGGTCTATCTCAGCCGGATGCTGTCCCAGTTCTATCCCGGGGTCTATGTGCTCTCCTTTAACGAGATCACCAGCGACGTGCAGATACAGTCCCTGGGGAACATCACACTGGATACCGCCCAGACCAGGCCGGAACGAAAGGCGGCCGCGGTATGACCGGGGAAAAGCTGACCTGGAGCCAGGAGGAGCTGGACGCCCTCACCACCGAGGAGCTGTTTCAGGCCTACAAGCGCACCGGGAGCGAGGAGCTGAAGTGGCCCCTGGTGATGCGCTATATGGGGCTGGTCAAGACTATTGCCCTCCAGGTGCGGGGTGTTTACAGCAGCTTTGCCCAGGTGGACGATATCGTCAACGAGGGCCTGCTCACCCTGGCCGGCGCGGTGGACAAATTTGACCCGGATAAGGGCATCAAATTCGAGACCTACGTGTCCAAGCGCATCCGGGGGGCGGTGATCGACCTGGCCCGGCGGCAGGACTGGGTGCCCCGCAGCGTGCGGCGCAAGGCCCGGGACATCGACCAGGCCAGCAGCGAGCTGTTTTCCGAGCTGGGGCGCTACCCCACCGACCGGGAGATGGCCGACCGCCTGGGCGTGACCCAGGACCAGTACCAGGAGGACCTGGCCAACTCCTCCATGTGCAACGTCCTGTCCCTGGACGCCCTCTTTGAGGACCGGGAGCAGAACGGCGGCGCGGAGGTGCCGGACAACGGCGCGGACAGCCGCCCGGAGGACTCCATGCTCCGCCAGGAGCTGCTGGAGACCCTGACCAAGGCCATTGAGTCCCTGCGGGAGAACGAACAGACCGTAATCTCCCTCTACTACCACAAAAACCTCAGCATGAAGGAGATCGCCCAGGTGATGGAGGTCAGCGAGCCACGTATTTCTCAGCTCCACTCCCGGGCCATCCAGAAGCTGAAGCTGTATATGAACCAGTACATGACCGGCGCCAAATGAGAGCCGGGAACGAGAGGAGTCTTGCGCTATGATGAAGGGATTTTATAATCTGACCTCCGGGATGGCCTCCCAGCAGAACCGGCTGAACGTGGTGGCCAACAACATGACCAACATCTCCACCGCCGGATATAAGGCCGAGCACTACACCGACCGCACCTTTGACGAGGTGATGGTGTCCCGCATCGGCAATATTGACAAGTCCCATTACCAGACCATGGAGACCTATCAGAGCCATATCCTGGCCCCGGATCAGCTGTACACCGACTTCACCCAGGGCTCCCTGGAGGAGACCAATCTGCCCCTGGACTTCGCCATTCAGGGGGAGGGCTTCTTCGCCATCCAGACGGTGGACGGGGTGGCCTACACCCGGGCGGGCTCCTTCACCCTGGACAACGAGGGCTACCTGTGCCTGTCGGAGCTGGGCCGGGTGCTGGACAGGGAGGGCAACCCCATCCAGCTGCCCACAGATAAGCTGGATGTGGACGCCCAGGGCAACCTGTCCACCCAGGGCGGGGAGTATCTGGCCACGCTGGGGGTATTCATGTTCCCGGACAATGGCGAGCTGGAGCGCACCCCCTACGGCCTCTTTACCGGCGAGGGGGCGCAGCTCAACGATCAGGTCGTTATCCATCACAAATGGGTGGAGCGGTCCAATGTGAATATGATTAAGGAGATGGTCAACATGATGACCACCCAGCGGGCCCTCCAGAGCGCGGCCCAGCTGAGCAAAATCTACGATCAGGTAATCAATCGGGCCGTAAACGACATCGGCCGTCTGCAATAATCGTTTCCAGGGAAAGAAAGGCGTGAGCAAGCTATGAATATGTCCTTCTACACCGGCGCTGTGGGCGCGTTCCAGCAGCAGCAGCGCATGAACGTCCAGGCCAACAACATTGCCAATGTGAACAACTACGGCTACAAGGCGGAGCGGGCCACCTTCCACCACCTGATGTATGGCAACGTGGTGGGTATTGACAACGAGGACCTGCCCCGGGGCACCGGCACCAAAATGGTGAAGGCCAGCGTGGACTACACCACCAACGGCTACCAGGAGACGGGCCGCACCTTCGACTTTGCCATTGTGGGCGACGGCTTCTTTGCCCTGTATGACCCGAACACGGAGGATATCTCCTTCAGCCGGGACGGTGCCTTTATGATGGCCCGCTATACGGTCCCCCCCGACGAGGACGCCGAGCCGGAGATCGACCCCATTACCGGCGAGGAGATTGAGCCCCAGCCCACCGAGGAGTGGCGGCTGTCGGACAACGAGGGCCGCTGCGTGCTGGACCGCATGGGCAACTTCATTGTAATCGACCCCCAGGACCGGAAGGCGGACCTGGACATCGGCGTGTTTGACTACCGCATCTACGATGGTATGCTCCATGCCGACAGCGGCCGCTTCTCTCCTATCGAGAAAAACGGCGATCTGTACCTGGGCACCGGCGAAGTGAAGCGGGGCTATCTGGAGCTGTCCAACGTGGACCTGGCCCAGGAGCTGACCAAGGTGATCGAGTCCCAGCGGGCATACAGCTACGCGCTGCGGATGGTTCAGACATCGGACGAGATCGAGCAGACCATCAACGGCCTGCCCAACTAATAGAAAGAAGGTAAGCTGGGGTATGATAAAAAACTTTGAACAGTTGACGTCACTGGAGATTGATACCCTGCGGGAGATCGGCAGCATCGGAACGGGCAACGCCGCCACGGCGCTGTCTCAGATGCTGGGCAAAGAGGTGCGCATCACCATGCCCGAGGTGCGCATCATGGGCTACAACGAAGCCATTGAGTGGATCGGCGGGCCGGAGGCGGTTACCGCCGGCGTGCTGGTGAAGATGAGCGGCGACGTGGGCGGCATCATGCTGTCGGTGCAGAAGCTGGAGCTGATCAACTTCATCCTGGAGACCATGCTGGACCAGGGCATCCGGGGCTATGAGGAGCTTCAGGAGCTTCAGCAGTCCGCCCTGATCGAGGTGGGCAACATTATGATCTCCGCCTTTGTCACCGCCCTGTCCGGCCTGGCGGGCATCAACATCAATCTGACCGTCCCCGCCTTCGCGGTGGACATGCAGGGTGCCATTTTAACGGTGCCCATGGCCGAGTACGGCGGCATGTCTGACTACCTGATGACCATTGGGGGGAACTTCGTATGCAACGGGCAGGAAATCCCCAGCCACCTGCTGCTGTCCCCCGACCTCCGGTCTCTGGATTTCCTGCTGAGAAAGCTGGGCGTTAGCGATGGCTGAGCAAAAACTGACGGTAGGAATCGCCGATATGAAGATGCTCCAGGGGGAGGGCATTCTGGTGACTTATGCGTTGGGCTCCTGCATCGGTCTGTGCTTTCATGACCCGAGGCTGCGGCTGGGCGCGCTGCTCCACATCATGCTGCCGCTGAACATGGAAGCCGGACGGACCCATCCGCTGAAGTATGCCGATACCGGCATCAAGGAGACGCTGAAGGCCATGGAGGCCAAGGGGGCCTCCCGCAGCCGCATGACGGTGAAGATCGCCGGCGGGGCGAAGATGTTTGAAATTGCCGGAGGCAGTGGCCTGGGCAATATCGGCCAGCGCAATATCGAAAGCGTCCACGCCATCCTGAAGCGGGAGAACATCCGCCTGCTGGCGGAGGACGTGGGAGGAAAGGTGGCCAGGACCCTGCTCTTTGACGTGGGCAGTGGCCAGGGCTGCATCCGGTCCTACGGGCAGAAGGACATTATTTTCTAAACACAGCCAACGCGCCGGGCGGCGCCATCTGAAATAGAGTGAGGAGTGTCAAACATGGCGGAGGTACATAACAGCGGTATCCTTTTGGAGTCCGGCACCAACGAGATAGAGATTATGGAGTTCACCATCGACGGGAGCCTGTACGGCATCAACGTGGCCAAGGTGCGGGAGATTATTATGTCCGCGCCGGTGAAGGTGATGCCCCACGCCCACCCGGCGGTGGAAGGCATCTTTAAGCCCCGGGATGTGGTTATCACGGTGGTGGACCTGCCCAAATACTTGGGTGTGGACAAGGAGAAGGCCGAGAAGGACCTGTTTATCATCACCAACTTCAATAAGATGTACATTGCCTTCCGGGTACACACCGTGGTGGGTATCAGCCGCATCTCCTGGACGGACATCCACAAGCCGGACAAGACGGTGTCCGGCGGTTCCGAGGGGGTGGCCACCGGCATCGCCCAGTGCGGCTCCGACCTGGTGACCATTCTGGACTTCGAGCGGATTGTGGCCGAAATCGCCCCTGAGACCACCATTCAGATGGACGAGATCGAGCAGATGGGCCCCCGGGCCCGGAGCGATGAACCCATCTGGATTGCGGAGGACTCCATCCTCCTGTCCAAGATGATCGAGGAGTGCCTGCGCAAGGCGGGCTATGTCAACCTGCGCATGTTCCCCAACGGCCGGGAGATGTGGGAGGCGCTGAACGCTCTGCCCCAGTCGCGTAAACTCTTTGAGCAGGTGGCGCTGATTATCACCGATATCGAGATGCCCCAGATGGACGGCCACCGCCTGACCAAGCTGGTGAAAAGCAGTCCCCGGTTCCAGCCGATTCCCCTTATCATTTTCTCCTCCCTGATCAGCGAGGAGATGCGTATCAAGGGCCGCCAGCTGGGGGCCGACGAGCAGATGAGCAAGCCGGAAATCGGCCATCTGGTGGACGTGATGGACCAGCTTCTGCACAACGCAAAGGATTAAGAAAAAACCCGCCTTCCGGCGGGTTTTCTTTGTGCTCAGCGGTGGTGATGGGGGTGGTCCATGACCACCTTGCAGGCTCTGGTGAGCTGGGCAAAGACGGTGGAGTTGAAACGGCCCTCGTAGACGGTGAGCATGGGGATGCGGTCCAGCCTGGACAGCACCACGTACTTGGGCACCAGATTGGTAAGGGTGAGGGCCTTTACATCGGCCTCACACTGCTTACAGGTGCACAGGCCGAATTTTTTGATATACGCGGGGGCCTTCTCCTCCACCAGCACCTGCATAATGTTGATATAGGAGATGTCCTCGTCCTCCGCCGACGCGGGAGGAGGGGGCGTGGGCTTAGATGCGGCAGGGGCTGGCGTTGGTTCAGGTGCAGGGGCCGGTTCGGGTTCGGGCGCGGGCTCCTGAGCGGGGGCGTTGGCTGCGGCCAGCATTTTCTCAATGTCTTCCTGGGACATTTTGCCGCCGGAGGGCGCGGCAGGGGCCGGTTCGGGTTCGGGCGCGGGCTCCTGAGCGGGGGCGTTGGCGGTAGCTAGCATCTTCTCGATATCCTCCTGGGACATTTTGCCGCCGGAGGGCGCAGCGGGAGCCGGTTCAGGCGCGGGCGCAGGCTCTTGAGCGGGAGCGTTGGCAGCGGCCAGCATCTTTTCAATGTCCTCCTGGGACATTTTGCCGCCTGAGGGCGCGGCAGGGGCCGGTTCGGGCGCAGGCTCGGGCTCCTGAGCGGGAGCGTTGGCGGCGGCCAGCATCTTTTCAATGTCCTCCTGAGACATCTTGCCGCCGGAGGGCGGGGCGGGAGCCGGTTCGGGTGCCGGCGCAGGCTCCTGAGCGGGAGCGTTAGCAGCGGCCAGCATCTTCTCAATGTCCTCCTGGGACATCTTGCCGCCGGAGGGCGCGGGGGTCTGGGGCGTCTGTTCTGCAACGGGTTGTTCAACTGCCATTGGAGGCACCTCCTCAAGGATAGGCTGGGGGGGAGGGACAGGTGCGGCAGAGTCGGCCAGCTCCTCCTCCAGAGCCTGCTGGATCTGCTGGGACAGATTGTCGTCGTTTGCCTGGGCTACCTCCAGGATGGGGGGCAGGAGGGGCCGGGAGGGGGCGGCGGCGGTCTCGGTGCCCTCCGCGGCGGGCTCGCCGGCGGCGGGAGCCCCCTCCTTGGGCGTGCCCGGAGCGGTGAGCAGGTTCAGTACATGGGCAGTCTTGCTGCCCTTGGCATTTTTCTTACTTGCGGCCATGAATGTGGCTCCTTTCCGTAGAATCAGGAGTTAGGGAGATTGGGCTCATACATCCGGGCGATCTCGTTGATCAGAAGCCGGAAGTCCCGGGCCACCTTGGAGTCCGGGGCGTAGGAGAGCACGCTCTCGCCGTAGGCGGGGGCCTCGGCCACCGCCACGCCGGAGCGGATGCGGGAGTGGAACACCCTGGTGTCCAGCTGCTGGGCGATCTGCTCCGCCATGTCCAGCACCTCCCGGTTGAGGGTGAAACGCTGGTTGAACTTGTTCAGCACGATGCCCAGCACCCGCAGGCGGGAGTTGTAGCACCGGCGGACGGTGTCGATGGTCTCCCGGATCTGAGAGACGCCCAGCAGGCTGAGGATCTCCGGGGCCATGGGAATCACCAGGCCGTCGGCGGCCACATAGGCGTTTACGGTGAGGACGTTGAGGGCGGGAGGCGTGTCGATGATGATATAGTCGTAGTCCTCCTCCACCTCAGCCAGGCAGTTTTTCAGCAGAAATTCCCGCCCGGGCCGGTTAAACTCCAGCTCGGCAGCGGACAGCAGGATGTTGGACGGCAGAATATCCCCGCATTCGGAGTGCATGATCACATCCCGAATGGGAGCGGAACCCTTCAGCGCGTCATAAATAGTGGCGCAGTGTTCGATGTCCAGACCCAGGCAGAAGCCCAGACTGCCCTGGGGGTCAAGGTCGACGCCCAGCACCCGGGCGCCCCGGCTGCGAAGGCCGTCCATGAGGGCGCTGGATGTGGTGGTTTTACCCACTCCGCCCTTCTGGTTGGTAATAGTGATGATAGTGGACAAGCGATCTCCTCCAGTAAAATCTTTCTCTGAGAGCTATTAACTTAATCATACTACATGCCGATAAAAAAGTACAGAGTATTTTTGCGTTCAATTTTAAAATAACCGTTGGAACACAGATACAAGACGGAAGGAGCGATTACTATGGCGTCAATCAGTGGAGCTTCAAGGAGCAACACAACCAGCAGCCTGTACAACAGCGCAAATGTCATTAGCGGTCTGGCCAGCGGACTGGACACCGAGGGCATGATCGAAAATCTGGTCAAGGGTTATCAGACCAAGATCAACACCCTGAATCAGAAGGTAACCAAAACCGAGTGGAAGCAGGATGCTTACCGCAGCATTATCCAGAAAATGGTGGGTTTCAGCAGTAAATACACCTCTTACACATCCAGCACCAACCTGATGTCGGCCAGCTTTTTTAACAGCGCCGTTAAGGTGGCCGCCCAGGGCCTGTACGCCGACAAGGTGACAGCCAGCGGCAAGACCAGCAGCGATATCGTCCTCAACTCGGTAAAGCAGCTGGCCGCCGCCGCCCAGTACCGCACCGGGAGCAACCTGAAGGCGGGGGACGGCAGGAGCATCGAGGCCGAGGCCGGCGTGGACCTGAAGGGCAAGACAACCCTGGGCTCCCTCAGTGGCAGCCTCACCCTGACCTACGGCAGCAACAACATTACCCTGAGCTTCGACGAGGTGGCCGACAAGGAGGCCCTGGAGGAGATCAAGTCCAAGTATAAGGCGGACAACAACCGGAATATGTCTGAGACCGAGGCCCTGGCCGCCCTCATCAACCAGAAGCTGGAGGGCCAGAAGATCAGCTTCAGCGGGGGTACCTCGGCCGACGCCAAGGACCGTATTGAGGTGCGGGCCGACGGCAACACCATCACCTTTGCCGACAAGTCCAGCGCGGGCAACTCGGTGTATCTCTCCGGCGCCAGCGGCAACGTGGAAAATGCCCTGGGTCTGGATCTGGAGAACGCCAAGGAGGATAAGCCCGCCGCCATCAAGCTGAATTACGACTTTTCCACCACCAAAGAGGTGAACAACGCCGTCTATCTGTCGGAGAAGACCATGAATCTGAGCCTGGACGGCTCCACCAGACAGATCAAGCTGCCCAAGATCACCGGCAGCGAGAGCGCCGGCTATAAAATTGTGGACAACGACGGCAAGGCCTTGGACTACACCGCCGAGAACTACACCAAGGTGCTCAACGACAGCCTGAACAAGGCCTTTAAGGGCAAGGTGACGGTGGAGAACAAGGGCACGGATGGCGAGCTGAAGCTGCGCTTCAACGTGCAGGAGGGCTCCGACCTGATTATCAACACCGACGTGGGCGAGACCCTGGGCATCGGCCGGTCGGCCACCAGCTATATGAACACCAGCAAGACCCTGGAGGACCTGCTGGGCAAGGATAAGCTGGAGGGTCTGACCCCCGCCAAGGACAAGAACGGCAAGGAACTGGTGGACGACAAGGGCAACAAGCTTTACGAGTTCAAGATCAACGACGTGGTGATTGGCAATTACTCCAAGGACACCAAGCTGTCTGACATCATGAGCGACATCAACAGCAACAAGGAAGCCGGCGTAAAGGTGAGCTACTCCCAGACCACCAAGAACTTTACCTTTACCGCCAAGGAGACGGGGGCCGACAGCGAAATCAAGATCAACGGCGGCCTGGCCGAGGCCATGTTTGGCTCTACGGAAGTCCCGGATAATAGCGGCGGCAGCTTTGCCGAATCCTATGGCGTCAAGTGGCTGCAGGATGGCGAAAGCGCAAAGTTCACATTTTCGATACCCGAAGTAGGCAGCCATGAGTTCAGTATCACAAAGGATACCTCCATCGAGGATGTTGTCAATAAACTGAACAAATCTCTCATTGGTCAAAATCATTCCTTTTCCTATAACAAGTTCACGGGCCAGATCGAGGCAAAGGACAGAGAGAGCGGCGCGAAACTTGAACTTAAGATAACGGATATGTACGATGACGAGGTGTCATTCGATGAGAGCAAAGCTCCTGCGATTAACTACACCCCCGGCCGGGACGCCGAGTTTACTGTCACCGTAAACGGCGAGACCATCAACATGAAGCGGGCCTCCAACAGCGTGAACATCGACGGCCTGACCATCAACATGCACGACACCTTCGACGGCTCTGTGGACAAGGAGGGCAAGCCCTCGGTGGACAGCGCCGGCAAGCCCACCAACTCAGTCACCTTCAAGACCAGCACCGACTCCGACAAGATCGTGGAGGCCATCAAGACCATGATCGAGGACTACAACACCATGATGACGGAGATCAAGGCGGCCTACTCCACCATGCCCTACCAGAAGTCCAACGGCTCCTTTGCCAACTACGAGCCCCTCACCGAGGACGATCGGGCCGGCATGTCGGAGAGCGCCATCGAGCGGTATGAGGAGAAGGCCAAGCAGGGTATCCTGTTCGGCGACCGGACCCTGTCCACCCTGTATGACAAGATGCGCAATATCTTCTCCCCCGCCGGGGAGGACGGCGCTTTCCTCCGGGCCATGGGCATCAGCACCAGCTTCTCCATCAGCGACGGCACCCAGGCCGTCACTCTGGACGAGGATAAGCTGCGGGCCATGCTGGACAGCGATCCCGACCGGGTGGCCGAGGTCTTTACCAAGACCAGCGGCACCGGCGGCGTGATGCAGAACCTGAAAACCCAGCTGGACAACTACGCCAAGACCACCGGCGAGCCCAAGGGCATCCTCATTCAGCAGGCCGGCAGCCCGCTGAGCTCCCTGTCCCTGATGAACAACAGCTGGCAGAAGCAGATCGACAACTACAACACCCAGATCGAGAAGTGGCAGGATAAGCTGTCCAGCCAGGTGGACCGCTACACCCAGCAGTTCAGCCGCCTGGAGCAGCTGATTAACCAGATGAACTCCCAGAGCTCCACGCTGGCAGGTCTGATGGGCGGCGGCTAATACCGCCAGAAAGGACGATCCCACATGGACGCAAGAGGCTATCAGCAATATAAACAGCAGTCTATCAACTCCATGACCCCCGGGGAGCTGCTGCTGCTGCTCTACGACGAACTGGTCAAGCGCAGTACCTTGGCCTCCATTGCCCTGGATAAGCAGGACTGGCCCACCTTCGAGGCCGCGCTGGAGCGGTGTACCGACATCGTCAATTATCTGGACGAGACCCTGGACCACCAGTACCCCATCAGTCAGGACCTGGCTCGGATGTATGACTACTTCACCTATGAGCTGGGCCGGATCAAGCTGGGACGGAACAAGAAGGAGCTGGACCGCCTGCGCCCCATGCTGGTTGACATGCGAGACGCCTTCCGCGCCGCGGAGAAAAACAGCGGCGCGCCCCGGGAGAAGCAGGCATGACAAAAAGCGACTGGATGGACCTGACGGTGCTGGAGCGGAAGAAGTACAACTGCCTGTCTGAGGTGCTGGGCCTGAGCCAGCAGCTGGGCGAGGCCATGGACCGCAACGACGATGTGTCTGTGCGGATGCTGGTGGCCATGCGGCAGGACCCGTTGCTCCAGCTCCAGGAGCTGAAGCGGGCGGTGGATACCAAGCGGGAGAGCCTGTCCCAGGAGGATCGTGACCGGCTGTCCGCCCTGAACCAGGGGGCGCCCCCCCAGGAGGGGGAGGAAACCGCCTACCAGGGCCAGGCGGGCAGCGTCCGCCGCCTGCTGGAGCGGGTGCTGGAGCTGGATGAGCGGCTGAACCGCCGTCTGGCCGGTGGAAACTCCTTCTACGCACAAAAAAAATAAAGGTTATCCCCCCTGCGGCGCAGGGGGGATAGCTTATGAAAAGATATTGGGGGAGATGGCCCAAAGGGGGCCGCCGTCGCTGCGACCGTGAGACAGCTCCTCCAGAATCAGGTCCAGGTCCCAAAGGGTCAGGCTGCGCTCCGGGCTGGCCGGGTCGGCCACCAGGATGCTGCCATCCAAAGTGGTTCCCCGCAGGATGATGAAGTGGCCGCCGTTGGTAAAGTGGCCCGGGCCCACCAGGG
This sequence comes from uncultured Oscillospiraceae bacterium, assembly GCA_910585815.1. Taxonomy (GTDB): domain Bacteria; phylum Bacillota; class Clostridia; order Oscillospirales; family Oscillospiraceae; genus Lawsonibacter. The sequence continues at coordinate 16,150 of CAJUFJ010000037.1, forward strand.
CCACCAGAAGCTGGCCGGTGGACAGATAGTGGAGGATGGTGTCCCGGTCGGTCTCCTCCGGGGGCAGCGGGGTGCAGGTCAGGCCGAAGTCGGCCGCCGCGCCGGGGACGATAGCCCAGTAGGAGCCCTGCTTTTTGGCCCAGTAGCCCTGGTCCACACAGTGCTGGGCCATCTGAGCCGGGTCCATCTGAGTGTCGGTGAGGGTGGACACCACCATGGCCATCACCGCCGGCCCGCAGCCGTAGCGGCCGATGGTGTCGGAGCCGTAGGGCTCCTCCGCCCAGGCCTCGTCAGTCTGATTATAGTAGGTCAGGTCCCGGCTGCCGCCGGTGAGGTACTCCATGCCGTCCTGCTTCAGCAGGGAGGTGACCGAGAGAGAGGCCTGGGACCGGGGGGGCGGCGCGACGGTCCTGTCGTCCACCAGCTGGACCTCCTCCTGGGGCTCCTCGGGCTGGGGCGGCTCCCAGGTCAGCAGCTCATCCAGCCGCCGGAGCCCCGCCTGAACCTGGGAGACCCCCTGAGCCACCGCCTCGTCGGTGCGCCGGCGCAGGTTGTCCCAGACCTGCTCCCCCACTTCGCCCGTCCGCCGGACTACGGCCCGGACAGGGGCGGTGATGGCGGCGTAGGTTTCGGGGGCCTGATAATAGCAGACCAGCAGCTCCACCGCCCCGATGCAGACAGCCGCCAGCAGCAGGGTGGGAAGAATATAGCGTTTCCATGTTCCAGGTCTCTCAAAATTTTTCACGGCTGCCCCCTAAAAATTGAAAATAGCTCTTTTCAACAGCTTCAAAAAAGATTATACTACAAGAAGCGATTTTTTTGAACTATAAATTTATGGCGGGCCGTCACTTTGAACAAGGAGCCGTATGAGAAATGCCAGAAGTACGCATGGAGAAAGTCTCAAAAATCTATAAAACCGAGGATAAACGCAAGCAATACGCGGTGCGTGATCTGGAATTTGCCGTACAGCAGGGGGAATTTGTCTTCCTGATTGGCAGCAGCGGGGCGGGAAAGAGCACCATGCTGAAGCTGATCGGGGGGGAGATATCCCCCGACGAGGGCGCCGTGTATGTGGACAACGCCAACATTTCCCGGTTTTTTGGCCCCTGGAAGGTGCGGCTGACCCGTACCTTTGGGGTGGTCAGCCAGCAGAGCCTGCTGATCCGCAAGCGCACCATTATGGAAAACCTGATGGTGGCCGCCCGGGCCGGCGGGATGCAGCGCAAGAGCCGGGCGGCAGCGGAGAAGGCCCTGGGGCTGGTGGGCCTGCCCAGGGTGGGGGACTGCTTCCCCGCCCAGCTGTCCATCGGAGAGGCGCGGCGGGTGGAGTTGGCCCGGGCGCTCATCAGCAGCCCCCCCGTGCTGCTGCTGGATGAGCTCACCGCCAACCTGGATGACGATACCATCTGGGACATCATGCACCTGCTCAACGAACTGAACAGCCGGGGCACCACCATCATCATGGCCACCCACGCCAGTCAGTATGTGAACATCATGCGCCGCAGGGTGGTAACGCTGGTGGACGGCAAGCTGGCCGGCGATGTGCAGCACGGAAAGTATGGTGATATCGTTTAGGGGAGGAAAACGCAGCCTTTTTACCGGTTATTTCCCAAAAGATGGAGAAAAAGGAAAATAACCAAAAATCTCGACTTTTTCTTGCGTCCCAAGGGAAAGTGTTGTATAATAGGGTTCGAGATGCCCACGCCGCGCGTGCGCGGGAAGAAAATGGGAGGAATACAGCATGAACTTCAAGAACATGTCCATCAAGAAAAGCCTGATCGTGGGCTTTGGCACAACCATCCTGGTTTCCGTTGCCATCATCATTACCTCGCTGATTATGATGAATTCCCAGAAAAAAGCCTACAGCGACATCCTGGAGCACTATGTAGAGACCAACACGCTGGTGGCCGACTGCCGGATTGACTACAATATCGCCGCCCGCGGCCTGCGGGATGTGGCCCTGTCCGGCAATGTGGACGGCCTCACCACCGTCAACTCCAAGCTGACCGAGCTTGAGAGCGTGATGGCACAGATGCAGGACACCTATCCCAAGGACCTGAGCAGCCGCAGCCAGCTTGATGCGTTTGTCAATACGCTGAATACCTGGAAGGAAGAGGCCAAGACCATTGCCGAGGTTGTCAAGACCGACCGGAACCGCGCGGCCACGATGATTGTCGATGAGTGTACCCCCGCCCTGAACGCCGCCGCCGATGCTGGCACGGCTTTGGCGGAGTTCCTGAAAGGGGAACAGGACAAGATTATCGCGCAGCAGAACCTGACCTCTAACATCGGCCTGGGCGTTATCATCGGTGTGATGGTGATTGCCACCTTTGTCGTACTTATGATGGCCACCAAAATTATCCGGAGCATCACCGAGCCCAGCACCCAGGTGCGGGGCGCTCTGGTGGGCTTCAGTCAGGGCAATCTGGCCGTGCCGGTCACATTTACCGGGAAAAATGAGCTGGGTGAGATGTGCGACGCCCTGCGGACCAGCCAGAAGGTGCTGAACAGTGTCATCAAAGACATTTCCGATACCACCGGCCAGATGGCCAAGGGCAACTTCGATGTGGAGCTCACCGCCACCTTCCCCGGCGACCTGGCTCCCATCCAGCAGAGTGTCAACCAGTTTGTGCTGCGCATGAGCGAGACCATCGCCAACATTTCCCAGTCCGCCGACCAGGTTACGGCCGGCGCCGAGCAGGTGTCCAACAGCGCCCAGGCCCTGGCTCAGGGCGCTACCCAGCAGGCCTCCTCTGTGGAGGAGCTGTCCGCCACCATCACCGACATCTCCGAGAACGCCAAGCAGACTTCCGCCGTTGCGGAGCAGGCCGGTGAGCACGTCAATGAGGCCGGCGGCCAGCTGAACATGAGTATGGAGCACGTCAAGCAGCTGAATACCGCTATGGAGAACATCTCCAATTCCTCGCAGGAGATCGGCAAGATTATCGCTACCATTGAGAATATCGCCTTCCAGACCAACATTCTGGCCCTGAACGCCGCCGTGGAGGCCGCCCGCGCCGGTTCCGCCGGTAAGGGCTTCGCCGTGGTGGCCGACGAGGTGCGCAACCTGGCAACCAAGTCCGACGAGGCCGCCAAGGCCACCAAGGACCTGATTGACAGCTCCATCTCCGCCGTCACCGAGGGCACCGAGGCGGTGAGCAAGGTCACTGACGCGCTGTCCCGCACCACCGAGAGCGCCGGCCAGGTGACCACCATGATGGACACCGTGGTCAGCGCCGTGGAGAGCCAGACTCAGGCTATCATGCAGGTCACTGAGGGCATCGACCAGATTTCCGCCGTGGTCCAGACCAACTCCGCTACCAGCGAGGAGTGCGCAGCCGCCAGCGAGGAGCTGTCCTCCCAGGCGAACATCATGCACCAGCTGATGGCCGAGTTCAAGGTGAGCTCCAAGATCAGCGGAGGCTTTGGCTCCTCCAGCTTCGGCACATCCAGCTACAGCGCCCCCTCCCCCAGCTATTCCAGCAGCAGCTCCAGCTGGGACGACAGCGAGGACGAGGGCGGCTACTCCGGCGTCGACTCCAGCCCCTTCTCCAGCATTAAGTATTAAACAGACGCCGCAGCGCGTTTTTAAGGGATATGGCGCCCCGGCAACGGGGCGCCATATTCATAATTCAGACAACCAACGGGAGGTGCAGCCGGATGGTGAAAAAAAAGCCCCAGGACAGCGGCCTGATTTTTGCGCTGGATATCGGCACCCGCAGTATCATCGGTGTGGCGGGCCAGGTGACTGACGAGCGGTTTCAGGTGCTGGCCATCGAGAAGGAGGAGCATGGCAAGCGGGCCATGCTGGATGGCCAGATCGAGGATATCGCTCAGGTAGCCAAGGTGGCCCGCCGGGTGACGGACCGGATGGAGGAGAAGCTGGACTGCGCCCTGGAACGGGTGTGTGTGGCCGCAGCCGGCCGCGCCCTGCGCACCGAGCAAGGCAGCTATGCCATGGAATTTCCCGAAACCGTGCGGATCACCAACGACATCATCAGCCGCCTGGAGAGCGGCGCGGTGGCGGCGGCGGAGTCTGCGCTGGGCCAGGGACAGGAAGGGGAGCGGCGGTTCTATCTGGTGGGCTACACCGTAGCCGGCTACCATCTGGACCACTACCCCATGTCCACTCTGCGCAACCACAATGGTCAGCTGCTGGAGGCCACGGTGGTGGCCACCTTCCTCCCCCGGGAGGTGGTGGAGAGCCTTTACGCCGTGATGGAGGCCTCCGGCCTGGAGGTGGCCAGCCTGACGCTGGAGCCTATCGCCGCTCTTAACGCGGCCATCCCCGCCGATCTGCGGCTGCTCAACCTGGTGCTGGCCGATATCGGGGCGGGCACCACAGACATTGCGGTGTGCCGGGACGGCACCGTGGTGGGCTACACCATGGCTACCATTGCCGGCGACGAGATCACTGAGGAACTGATGCGCCGTTACCTGGTGCCCTTCTCCACCGCGGAGCGGATGAAGACCCAGATGGACGAGGATACCCTCACCTACCGGGACGTGCTGGGCCTGGAGCAGAAGATCTCCGGCGCTCAGGTGCGGGAGACCGTTCAGCAGCCGGCCCACGCCCTGGCCGGGGAGATTGCCCAGCGGGTGGTCGCCCTGAACGGCGGCACCCCCTCTGCCCTGTTTCTGGCGGGGGGCGGCAGCAAGCTGGACGGCATCCGGGAGATGGTGGCCGAAGCCCTGGATATGGACGAGGGCCGGGTGGCCCTGGCGGGTAACAACTATGACATCACCGCTTTCTCCGACAGCTACGAGCTGAACGACCCGGAGCTGGCCACCCCCCTGGGCATCGCGGTGTCGGCGGGGCTGGGCCTTATCAGCGACAGCTACCGGATCATGCTCAACGGCAAGCCCGCCAAGCTTTTCCGCAGCGGGGCGCTTACGGTGCTGGAGCTGCTGATGATGAACGGTTACAGCTCCATCGACCTGCTGGGACGGACGGGCAAAAATCTGAGTATAATGGTAGACGGCCAGCGTATGCTGTTCCGTGGGGAGCCGGCGGTGCCCTGCGTGCTGCGGCTGAACGGGGCGGAGGCCGCCCCCTCCACGGTGGTCTACGCCGGGGACAGCATTGAGTTTGTCCCCGCCGTGTCCGGAGCCCCCGCCCAGCGGACCCTGAAGGATCTGCTGGGGGCGGACTTCACCGGCGGCGTCACCGTCAACGGCCGCCTGGTGGACTTGGATACCCGGCTGAGCACCGGGGATCAGGTGGCCACCTCAACCCGGTCTGTCCGCTCGCCTGTGCGGCCGGCCCCCCCGCCCCCCAGGGCGGAGCCGGTGGGGGAGACCTTCCCCGTGGAGCGGCCCCGGGAGGAGTCCCCCCGGACGGCCCCCCCAAGGCCGGAGCAGCCCAGGACGGTGCCCCCAAAAGTCGAGGCGCCCAAGGCGGAGCCGGCGCCCCCGGAGCTGCCGGCAGAGCGCCCCGCCGCGCCTCCCGCCCCCAAGCCCGGCCCCTGGGAGAAGTCCCCGGAGCCAGTCCCCACTGCGGGACAGCGTTCTCTGAGTACGGCGCTCCAGGTGATGCTCAACGGCAAGGCTCTGCTCCTGCCGGGCAAGCCGGAGGGAGCGCCCTACTATGTGATGGACCTGCTGGAGCACTCGGGCATCGACTTCGAGCACCTGGACCGGGGTGTGGAGCTGCAGGTCAACGGGACGGAGTGCGCCTTTACTCAGGAGCTGCGTCCCCGGGATGACGTGGTCATCCGGTATCTGTAAACATAATGGAGTGATGAGCTGTGAAAAAGGAAAAGAAGCCCAAGAAGGAAAAAACCGGGGGGAAGGGCGGCAAGAAGAAGCTGCTCCTGATTCCCATTGTGCTGCTGCTGGTGGCCGCAATCGGCGCGGCGGTGGTGCTTTTTGTGCTCCCCCGCTTCTTCAACATCAATCTGCTGGGCGGCGGCAGCGGCGACAGCAGCAGCCTGGAGGAGCCCCTGCCCAAGAAGGGCCTGGAGGCCTACACCCTGGGCGAGGACACCACCATCTCCCTGGACACCCTCCTGGAGGAGGGCGAGGGGAAGCTGATCGCCCTTCGGAGCCCCGAGAAGCCCAAGGGGGACGAATCCAGCAATGTGGACACAAGATATACCTACATCTATGAGCTGACCAATCCTGCCGAGGCGATGAACCGCTATCTGGACGCCGTTCTGGGCGGGGAACAGGGCTTCTCCCTGGTGAGTGAGGACTATGTGATTCTGGACGAGCAGCGCCCGGAGCTCCAGGACGCGGAGGGCGTGCTGATTCTGGCCCGGCCGTCGGTGGTGGAGGGGCACATCTTCCAGCTGGCAATCGGCTGGTCTCAGGCCAGCGCCAACCTGGCCGTGCGGGCCTCCGCCCCCGAGGGCGCCATCACCAAGCCGGAGCCCGAGCCGGAGCCGGAGCCCACCAGCGTCAGTGAGCAAATGGAGCAGCTGCGCGGCATGACCCCCGCCGAACTGGGTCTGGCCGGGGCCTCCATGGACAACTACACCATCTTCCCTGTGGACGGCTTTGTCACGGTAAACGGGCAGGAGTGCCGCCGCTTTAACCTCTATCCCCAGGGCGACACCGGCTCCATCGCGGGGACCTATTTCCTCAGCACAGACAAACAACACGTCTATGTTCTGGACCCCAACACCAACACGGTGAGCACCATCCGGTGAGCCGGGACAAAACCCCGTTGTCCCTGTTAAGAAACCGGCTGTTTCTGCCGATATTCTGATTGGAGCGATACCTCATTTTATTGGAAGGGAGTGGACGTGTATGGTAGAGGATATCATGGGCATGCAGATGGCCCAGCTGCAGACCAACTACAGCTACGGTCTGATGAAACGCGCCATGAATGACGCCGAGAGCCAGGCGCTGGCTCTGATCGAAGACATGGTGGCCGCCGTGCCGGCCCCCGCCCAGTATAACTTTGACGTGTGGGCGTAAGCATCCGATCGTTCCAAAAAACCAGAAGCGGCGTGAGAGGTATTTCTCACGCCGCTTTGCGCGTTGAGAGAGGAGTGTGACAATGGAAAAGCTATTTGCGGGCTGGGAGGCCCCCATGGTCCAGGCCTGTCTCCAGGGGCGCATGGGCCGTGTCCAGACCCTGGGAAAGGACAGCGCCCTGGCCTCCATCGGCGACTTCTGCTTTCTGGCGGGGGAGCCCTCGCCGGAGCTGCTGGAGCGGACCGACGCCCCCATCCTGGTCCCCGGGAGCGCCGGCTGGGAGGCGCTGATCCGGGAAGTGCTGGGGGAGTGGGCTGTCCCCTTCACCCGCTACGCCACCCGCCGTGAGCCGGAAAACTTCCGCCGGGACAGGCTGATTCACTTTACAAGGTCTCTGCCCCATGGATTTACCATACACCCCATAGGGAGGGAGATATACTTTACACTCATGGAGGAGGAGTGGGCCTGGGACCTGTGCGGCTGCTTTGCGGACGCCTCGGACTTTCTGGAGCAGGGGCTGGGGTTTGTGGTCACCCACGGCGGTCTGCTGGTGGCCGGAGCCTCCTCCTACGCCGCCTGCGACGGGGCCATCGAAATCGAGATCGACACCCGCCCGGACTTTCGCCGTCTGGGGCTGGCCACTGCCTGTGGCGGGAAGCTGATTCTGGAGTGCCTCCGGCGGGGGCTGTACCCCGGCTGGGACGCCCACGATGGGCGGTCCCTGGCCCTGGCGGAGAAGCTGGGCTACCGGCTGGACCACCCCTATACCGCCTATTGGGTGGAGGAAAAGGTGCGCTATAGGAGGGCCCCAAACATAAATTGAGGCGAAAAAGCCAAACTGCCACTTGACAGGAGGAAAAAACAGAGGTACAATTTAGATACCCCCCGGGGGTGGGGTGTTAAAACTCCCGGAAAGTCAGGTGAAAAAATGGCAAAACAGAAATTCAACATCACAGGGATGACCTGCTCCGCCTGTTCCGCCCATGTGGAGAAGGCGGTGAACCGGCTGGAGGGGATGAAAACCGCCTCCGTCAACCTGCTGGCCAACTCCATGACGGCGGAATATGACGAAGGCGTCCTATCCGCTGAGGATATTATCCAGGCAGTAATACAATCTGGATACGGGGCCTCCCTGCCTCAGGGCACCGGAGACAAAACGGCCGCCCCCAAGGAGGACGGCATGGCCCAGGAGCTGGCCGGGATGAAGCACCGGATGGTCTGGTCCTTTGTGTTCCTGATTCCGCTGTTCTATATCTCCATGGGGCACATGATGGGCGCGCCCCTGCCCGCTTTCCTGGTGGGCCACGAGAACGCGGTGGCCTTCGGGCTGACCCAGCTGCTGCTCACCCTGCCTATTATGTACCTCAACGATAAGTATTACAAGGTGGGCTTCAAAACCCTCTGGAATCGGGCGCCCAACATGGACAGCCTCATTGCCGTGGGCTCCGCTGCCGCCGTGGTCTACGGCGTCTTTGCCATCTACCAGATGGGCTGGGGCCTGGGCCATGGGGACATGGAGCTGGTGGCCAAGTACCACATGGACCTGTACTTTGAGTCGGCCGGTATGATTCTCACCCTCATCACCCTGGGCAAATTTCTGGAGACCCGCTCCAAGGGCAAGACGGGGGAGGCCATCAGCCGCCTGATGGACCTGGCCCCCAAGACGGCCCACGTGCTTCGGGGGGGCGTAGAGGCCGAGATCCCCGTGGAGGAGGTCCAGGTGGGGGACTGGGTGGTGGTCCGGCCGGGCCAGTCCATCCCGGTGGACGGCGTGATTGTGGAGGGCCAGTCCGCCGTGGACGAGTCCGCCCTCACCGGCGAGTCTCTCCCGGTGGACAAGGGCCCCGGGGACAAGGTGGCCGCCGCTTCCATCAACAAGTCGGGTTCCTTCATCTTTGAGGCCAGCCGGGTGGGGGAAGACACCACCCTGGCCCAGATGATCCGCCTGGTGGAGGAGGCCTCTGCGTCGAAGGCCCCCATCGCCAAGCTGGCGGACAAGGTATCCGGCATCTTTGTGCCGGTGGTCATGGGAATTGCCCTTGTCGCGGCGATTGCCTGGCTAATCACCGGCCACTCCGCCACCCAGGCCCTCACCGCCGGCGTGGCGGTACTGGTGATCTCCTGCCCCTGCGCCCTGGGGCTGGCTACCCCCGTGGCCATTATGGTGGGCACCGGCAAAGGGGCGGAGAACGGCATCCTGATTAAATCCGCCGAGGCCCTGGAGACCCTCCACACCATCGACACGGTGGTGCTGGACAAGACGGGCACCCTTACCCAGGGCAGGCCGGTGGTCACCGACATTATCCCCGCCCCGGGAAACAGCGAAGATGGCCTGCTCTGCACCGCTTTCTGCCTGGAGGGTCCCTCTGAGCACCCCTTAGCCACCGCCATTGTGGAGGAGGCCGAGCGGCGCAACATTCCGGTCACCTCGGTGGGCGGTTTTACAGCGGTCCATGGGCGGGGCGTTCGGGCCTCCATTGGCAGCAATATCTGCTTCGGCGGCAACCGGGCCATGGTGGAGGAGGCGGGCATTGCTCCCGGTCCTCTGGCGGTTAAGGCGGACGAACTGGCCGCCCAGGGGAAGACCCCTCTCTACTTCGGGGACGAAACAGAGAAAAAATTACTGGGCGTCATCGCCGTAGCCGACACCCCCAAGCCCTCCAGCAAAGACGCCGTAGCCGCCTTCCGGGAGCTGGGGCTGGAGGTGGTCATGCTTACCGGCGACAACCGGCGCACCGCCGAGGCCATCGGCAGGGAACTGGGGGTCACCTCCGTGCTGGCCGAGGTGCTGCCCCAGGACAAGGAGCGGAAAATCGCCTCTCTCCAGGCCGAGGGCAAAAAGGTGGCTATGGTGGGGGACGGTATCAACGACGCCCCCGCCCTGGCACGGGCGGAGGTGGGCCTGGCCATCGGGGCGGGCACCGACGTGGCTATCGAGAGCGCCGACATTGTGCTGATGAAGTCCGACCTGCTGGACGTGGCCGCCGCCGTGGAGCTGTCCCGGGCCACCATCCGGAACATCAAGCAAAACCTGTTCTGGGCCTTTTTCTACAACTCCCTGGGCATTCCCCTGGCCGCCGGGGTGTTCTACTACGCCCTCCACTGGCAGCTCAACCCCATGTTTGCCGCCGCCGCCATGAGTCTCAGCTCGGTGACGGTGGTGACCAACGCCCTGCGCCTGCGCTTTTTCAAGAGCAAGTTCCGGTCTGACACTCCGGCAGCCCCCGCATGTAACGGGACCTGCCCCCTGGAGTTGAAGGATAAACCAAATCAAGGAGGAAACAAAACCATGAATAAGACCATGAAGATTGAGGGCATGATGTGCGCCCACTGCACCGGACGGGTGGAGAAGGCCCTGTCCGCCATCGACGGCGTGTCTGCCGTGGAAATGAGCCTGGAGGGTAAGTCCGCAACCCTGACCCTGTCGAAGGACGTGGACAATCAGGTGCTCACCGACGCTGTCACCGAAGCGGGCTACGAGGTGGTGTACGTCCAGTGAAGGCCGACCACGCTCAGGTCAACCGCCTGCTGAAAACCGCCCGGGGACAGATCGACGGCATCCTGAAAATGGTGGAGGAGGACCGCTACTGCCTGGACGTCTCCAGCCAGATCATGGCCGCCCAGTCCATTTTGAAGAAGGCCAACCGGATGGTCCTCCGGGCCCATATGGACTGCTGCGTCCGGGAGGCCGCATCTTCCGGCGACCCCGGCCCCAAGCTGGAGGAGCTGGCCGCCCTTTTAGACAAGCTGGCAGAGTGAAAAAACCGCCCGATTGGGCGGTTTTTATTTAATCTCCTGTTCCAAATCCCGAAACAGGGGGTCATCAAAAAAATCGGCTATCGTTATGCCTAAACCGTCACAAATCTTTTTGACGGTAGAGGTCGTGGTGCTTTTGTTTCGACCGTTGACAATGTTGTTTAGTGTAGATTGCGTCATACCACAGACAGTAGAAAGCTTGTTGATGGTTAAGCCGCGTTCCTCGCAGAGGTCAAGAATACGCTGGATGATTGCTTTTTTCAACGTCATGGCAACACCACTTCTACCCATCAGGGTCGCTATACTCCAGCAAATCCTCGACTTTGCAGTTCAGGACATAGCAGACCTTTGCAATAAAATCCAGATCAACTCGTTCAATATGATTCTGATAATACCGGTCGATGACCTCATATTTGATTCCAGTGAGGGTTTTTAGGCGATTTCTGGTGATTCCGCGACTGTTCAGCACTTCAGCCAGCTTGACCTTGACACTTCCGTATTCATCCATCCGGTAACTGATGATACTTCTCACATCCTCCATCGCCATCCCTCCTCTCAGCTATATTTTACCATTGGATTCCCCTGTTGACATTTACCATATTAGAGGATATCCTTATATAGGGTAAATTAAGCGGCTAAAGGAGTGGGGGTTTATGGAAGAAAAAAAGAAACTGCCTCAAGTGGTGCGGGTGACGGACCCAAAAGTGAGCCGGGAAATTGGAGACGAGCCGGTCAACGCGGTAATTACAGCGGCAGTGTGGTCAGAGGGGCAGAAGCCGGGAATCTGGCAGAAGATGATCGAGGCGTTGAATCGGGGCGGGGCTAAAACGGAGGAGGGCACTGTCAACGACTTCTTGTTTCGGGCGATGGTAGGCCGCCTGCTGGAGGAGTTCCACGCCCCGGGTGGTGCGCCGGTGGAATAGATATCCGCCCGCCGGGAGCGTTTGCTTTTCGGCGGGCGGTGCTTTATAATAGGCTTGTTCAAATGAAAAATGGAGGTGCTTTATGCAGATTTCCAGCAGACTTACAGTAGCGGTCCATGTGCTCCTCTGCATCGAGGTATTTAAGGACCAGCGGAAGGTGACCAGCGATTTTCTCGCCTCCAGCGTGAATGTGAATCCGGTTGTCATCAGAAGAATTCTTCAGCAGCTGAAAAAGGCTGGGATCGTGCGCGTGACCCGGGGGAGCGGTGGGGCGGACACCGCGCGGCCTTTGAAGGAGATTACCCTGCTGGACCTGTATCACGCTGTGGAATGCGTGGATGGGGAGGGCCTGTTCCACTTTCATGAGGACCCCAACAGTCTCTGCCCGGTGGGGCGGAATATTCACGCCGTATTGGATGGGAGACTGGAGGAGGTCCAAGCGGCGATGGAGCGGGAGATGAACTCAGTCACCATGCAGGACATTTTTAATGATACAAAAATTTTGATGTAACTATTGACATTACAACAAAGCTGTGGTATAACTGCTGTTGTAGCTGATGAAGTTACAACAAAGACTGGAGGTAATACCATGGCAAATTTTAAAAAGGTAAGCGTCGAGACAGGCGCAAGAGTGGAACTGCACGATCTCCTTTCCCTCACCGGCGCGGAGATCAGCGTCAACAGTCTGCCCGCTGGGGCTGGTGTGCCCTTTGTCCACTCCCACAAACAAAACGAGGAGATTTATGGGGTGCTGGCCGGAAGGGGCCGGGCCGTCATTGACGGAGAGACGGTGGAGTTGGCCGCCGGCGATTGGGTCCGGGTGTCTCCGGCGGCGAAGCGGCAGTTTTCGGCGGCGGCTGATTCCGGCATCAGCTTCATCTGCGTCCAGGTCAGGGAAATTCCCTGGAGGGCTACACAATGGACGACGCGGTGGTGGAGGAGCCGGGTTAAAAGAGAAGACGTCTGACACATAAACCGCCCCTGTTTTGGCATACTAAGCCAAAAGGGGGCGGTTTTTTGCGGGCAAAATGGAGATATGCCATTGCCGGAGGGCTGGCGGGGGTGGCCAACGGCTTTTTTGGCGGCGGGGGCGGGTCCGTATTTGTACCCCTGCTGACAGGCTACTGCAAGCTGGACCAGCGCAAGGCCTTCGCCACGTCGGTGGCGGTAATTCTGCCCCTGTGCGCCCTGTCGGTGGCGGTCTACCTGTTCCGGGGCGGGCTGGATGTGATGGCGGCTCTGCCCTACCTGATCGGCGGGACGGTGGGCGGCTGGGCCGGCGGGAAGTGGTTCAAGGGTGTAAAAATGCCCTGGCTCAAGCGGGCCTTCGGCCTGCTGCTGATCTATGGAGGGGTGAGGAGTTTCCTGTGAAGGACTGGATTCTGCCGCTGATTGTGGGCGCGGCCACGGGGGTGCTGTCCGGCTTCGGCGTGGGGGGCGGCACCCTGCTGCTGGTCTATATGACCGCCTTCGCCGGGGTGGAGCAGCGTCTGGCCCAGGGAATCAATTTGCTGTATTTTCTTCCCGCCGGACTGATGGCCCTGCCCGCCCATGTAAAGAACGGCTATATCGAAAAGCCGGTGCTCCTTCCCGCCATCGGAGCGGGACTGGCCTGCGCCGCCCTGGCCGCCTGGGCAGCCACCGCCGTGGACGTGTCCCTGCTGAAAAAATGCTTCGGCGGGTTTCTCATTGCGGTGGGGCTGATGGAGCTGTTTGGAAGGGGAAAAGAGTAGGGCGGCCCGGTTCGGGCCGCCCTGCGCGGGGGAACGCTTCCAGATCAAAAGTTGAATCAGTTCCAGAAATCGGTCTTTTCCTTCAGGCCGATGGAAGCGGCCTTGAAGGCGGGGTCCTTGCCGGAGGCCCGCTGGTCGGTGTAGTCCTTCAGGGCCTTCATGGCGGTGCCGCCCAGGATAACGATAACGGGCAGGTTGATGATGGCCATAAAGCCCATGAGTACGTCGGCGATGTTCCAGACCAGGCCGAACTCCAGCTGCGCACCCACGAACACCAGTAGGACGGCGATGATGTTGAAGATGGTCTTGCCGGTCTGACCCACCTTGCGGCCGGCGATGTAGTTCATGCAGCCCTCGCAGTAATACAGGTTGCCCAGCAGGGTGGTGAAGGCAAAGAGCAGCAGGGCGAAGGTGATGAAGTAGGGGCCCACGCTGCCGAAGGTGTCGGCCAGGGCGGCCTGGACAAAGGGGGCGCCCTGCAGTTCCTCGGAGGGGACGATGCCGGTGGACAGAGCCATGAGGGCGGTGGCAGTACAGATGAGGATGGTGTCGATGAACACGGACAGCATCTGGACCAGGCCCTGCTTCACGGGGTGGGACACGTCGGCCGCGGCGGCGGCGTTGGGGGCGGAGCCGATACCGGCCTCGTTGGAGTACAGGCCGCGCTTGATGCCCTGCATTACGCAGGAGCCCATAAAGCCGCCGAAGATGGCCTGGAAATCAAAGGCGCTGACAAAGATGTGGCCCAGGACGGCGGGGATGTTGGCGATGTTCATAATGACCACCACCAGAGCCACCAGGATGTAGATGACGCCCATGATGGGCACCATCACGCCGGTGACCTTGACAATCCGCTTGCCGCCGCCGAAGACGCACAGGGCCACCAGAGCGGCCAGAATGGCGGCGCCCACCAGGGCGACCACGCTGAACTTCATGCCAAACAGGTAGATGTATCCGGCAGCCTCATAGAAGGCGTAGCTGGTAAAGCTGTCCATCAGGTTGAAGGAGCAGACCATGTTGAAGCCGCCGGCGTAGGTGGCGATAAGGATTACGGCGAAGATGACGCCCAGCCCGCGGCTGTGGAGGGCGGCCTCAATGTAGTAGGACGGGCCGCCGTAGCTGCCGCCCTGGGGGTCCTTCTTCTTGTAAATCTGGGCCAGAGTGCTCTCCACAAAGGCGGAGGCGCCGCCGATAATGGCGATAAGCCACATCCAGAACACCGCGCCGTAGCCGCCGGAGGCAATGGCGGTGGCCACGCCCACGATGTTGCCGGTGCCCACGCGGCTGGCGGTGGACACCATCAGGGCCTGGAAGGCGGAAACGGAGTTGCTGTCCTTGGGCTTCTCGGTCACCACCCGGATGGACTCGGGGAGCAGCCGCAGCTGCACCAGCTTGCCCCGGAAGGTGAAGTACAGGCCGACGGCCAGCAGCATGATAATCAGGATATAGCTGTACATGTATCCGCTTATGGTGTCAATCAGGCCGGAAAACGCTTCTAACATAAATGTACCCTCTCTCTTTTAAAAAGTTTCAATTGCGGAGACCGGATGCCGGGTATACCGGTCCAGAATGTGGAGCTTTTCGGTGCGGGAGATATACTCCAGCACCTTTTGACCCGCCGCGCTGTTGCCCTTGCTGTCCAGACTGGGGCCGTAGACCCCAATGCCCATCTCTCCCGGGACAACCGACAGGATGCCGCCTCCCACGCCGCTCTTGCTGGGAAGCCCCACCCGCACGGCAAACTCGCCGCTGCCGTCGTACATGCCGCAGGTCAGCATCATGGTCAGGGTTGTGCGTACCACCTCCTCCTTTAAAAGTCTGCGCCCGGTCTCCGGCTGAACGCCGCCGTTGGCCAGCACCTGCCCCAGGTTGGACAGGCTCTCCGCCGTGACGCTCAGGGAGCAGAGCTGGGTGTATAGCAGCAGCGTCTCATCCACGTTCCCGTCGATCAGCCCCTTGCTTTGCAGCAGGTAGGCCAGGGAGCGGTTTCGGGCGCTGTGGGACCACTCGGATTTGAACACGTCTTCGTCCATGGTGATGTACCTGTCGCTGCACAGCCCCCGGACGGACGACAGCATGTGATCCAGCCCCAGGGGGAGCAGCAGCTCCACAATGGCGATGGCCCCGGAGTTGACCAGGGGGTTAAAGGGGATGTCCTCGTTGTCTGAGATGCGGGACATGGCGTTAAAGGAGGCGCCCGAGGGCTCCATCTTGGTCTTGTGGAACACCGCGTCGAAGCCGTAGTGCTCCAGGGCCATGGCCAGGTTGATGACCTTGGAGATGCTCTGAATGGTAAACCGCCGCTGCCAGTAGCCGCAGTGGTACTCCTCCCCTCCGATGGTCCTTACGCAGATGCCCAGCTCACGCCCGTCGGCCTTGCTCAGCTCCGGGATGTAGCTGGCCACCTCCCCCTTTCCGGTGTAGGGCTTGCCAAATTCCAGCGCCTGCTTCAGCAGGGCCTCGTCCATAACAAAACACTTCCTTTCGTCCGTTTCCTGGAAAAGTGCCCGCACGGTCTCCGGCGGCAGGGCCGCCGGACAAAATGACCGGTCATTTTGAGCACTTTCTACTACCGCGGCGCTGTACGGCCTGCGGTCTTTGTCGATATTATAGCATAATAATCTCCCTTTGGATAGTCTCTGTTTTATATAACCGATATTCTAAAAAGTATTAACAGAGGATTTATTTATTGTGCACAATGGCGGGAAATGTGGTACAATAGGGCAGGAAGGTGTTGGAACAAAAGCGGGAGGTTTTCTGGCATGAACCTGGAACATCTGGAGTATTTTATGACGGTAGCGCAGACGGGCTCCATCAACCGGGCGGCACAGGCCCTGTTCATCTCCCAGCCCCGTCTGGGCAAAATCATCCGCGACCTGGAGCAGAATGTGGGCGCGCCGCTGTTTACGCGCTCCAACCACGGCGTCACCCTCACCCCCGAGGGGATCGAGTTCCAGCGGCGGGCCCAGCGGGTGCTGGGGGAGCTGGCGGGCATGTTCAACCGGCCCACCGCCGACGATTTGCAGGACATATCCCTGTCCGTATCCATGACCAAATACTCCCATATTATGGAGAGCTTCATCCAGACGGTGCTCCAGCACAAGGACCTCCCCGCCTATGCCCACCGCCTTCAGGAGGGGGACCCCATCGACGTGATGGAGGACGTATACAACCACCGGGCGGATGTGGGGGTGCTCCACTTCGGCCAGGGCCAGCGGAAAAACATGCTGGCCCTCTTTCGGGACCGGCAGCTGATCTACCACCCCCTGGCCCACATGACCCCCCACATCCTCATCTCCCAGCGGCACCCCCTCCTTCTGGCGGGGAAGCCGGTGACGCTGGAGAATCTGGCGGGCTACGGCTTTGTCCGCTACGAGGGCCAGTTTGAGGATTTTACTTATGAGCTGTTCTCCCAGGGAGCCCACTTCGACCTGAGCATCAACCCCAAAATGGTCTACATCGTCACCAGGGCCTCCCTGCTCCACCTGCTGGCCAAAACGGACTTTTACTCCATCGGCATCCAGGATTTTACCATGCAGCAGTCCTCCTATCAGGTGCTGTCCATCCCCATCGAGGACTGCCGGGGCCTGCTGGAGTTTGGCTACGTCCTCCCGGAGGGCATCCGGCTCAACAGCATCGCCCGGGAATTTCTCAGCGATTTAAAAGAGCGGCTGTCCGAATAGACAGCAGGCGGCCCCGACGGGGCCGCCTTTTTCCTTTGATTGGCGTAATTTTAGCCGAGAGCCTTGAGAAAGTCCGTCAGGGAGGGGAACTCCAGGGAGAAATCCCAGGCCCCCTCGCCGTGAAAGGCGAACCAGACCGGAGATTGCTCCTGTGCCAGGTCCAAACAGAAGGGGTCGCCAAACCGGCTGGCAATGACCAGATAGCTGGCGGGCCAGTCCGCGATCGGCTCGCCGGTCAGCCCGTTGCGGGAATAGCCCGCCTGGCCGTCGGCCAGATTGTGTGCGCCGTAGACCTCCACCGGGCCGTAGCCCTTGATTTTCAGGTCGGCGGATAGGGGAGAGGCTTTTTCCAGAAAATCCAGGTAGTCAGGGGGGAGGGACCACTGTTCGGTGATGCGGGCCAGGTCCGCCGGGTCGGCCTGGATAAGCCAGTTGGAGGGATGGGCAGGGTCCTGTCCGGCGCTCCTCTTTTTCAGCAGCTTTTTCTCCAGTCGGGCATAGAGCTTCTCCAGAGCGGTTTGGGGAGCCAGCAGACAGGGGTGGCAGACCGGCGCGGGGTATCCTGCCCCGTCCGGGCAGCCGTCCGCCCGCCATTGGAGGATGGCGTCGCAGTCAATATCACACTCCCGCCACACCCGGGGCTCGATGGGCCGGTTCAGGTCGAAGGGCTGGCCGGACAGCCGGGCCAGATTCCGAACCATCAGCGCCTTATGCTCCAGTGTAAAGCCGGGAAAGGTGAGGCAGTCGGTAAAATAGAGGTAAACGTCCTTTCCGGCGGTTTTGGCGTACCCCTCAATGCCCCAATAGCGTTTGCCCTCCTGGCCGTCCTGGATGCAGGCGCGGAAAAAGGGGGCATAGTCCGTCTCGCCCTCCTGAATCAGCTCCACCAGAACGCCCGCGGCGTGGGATACCGGCCAGACCTCGCTCCGGCAGACAAAATCCATCAGGCCCGCCAGAACCCGCCTCCGGTCCTCCGGGGAGGCCTTGGCAGCAATTTTCCGCAGCGTGTCGATAGCGCCGCAGGCCGGCGCGGGCTGAGCGGCGGCCATGAGCAGGTCAATCTGCTTGTCGATTCGGTCCATAAATTTCCCTCAGATCTGCGTAATATCATAGGGCGTGGTCTGGTAGACGTAGTAGTTCAGCCAGTTGGTGTAGAACAGCTGTCCGGCGGAGCGCCAGCGGACAATGGGGGAACGGGACGGGTCGTCGTCGGGGAAGTAGTTCATGGGCACATGGATGGGCAGACCCCTGTCCACGTCCCGGAAGTACTCCCGGGACAGGGTGTCCGGGTCGTACTCCGGGTGCCCGGTGATGAAGAAGCGCCGGTTGTCCTCGCTTTTTACGGCGAAGACCCCCGCCTCCTCCGAGACGGCCAGCAGCTCCAGCTCGGGAATTTTGCGGATGTCCTCCTCGTGGTTCTCGGTGTGCCGGGAGTGGGGGATGTAAAACACGTCGTCAAACCCCCGGAACAGGGGGGACTGCTTTTTCAGGGCGATGTGGGGGAAGACGCCGAACAGCTTTTCCTTCAGGGAGTATTTGGGGATACCGTAGTGGTAAAAGAGTCCCGCCTGCGCTCCCCAGCAGACGTGGAGGGTGGAGTGGACATGGGTGGTGGTCCAGTCCATAATCCGGCACAGCTCTGGCCAGTAGTCCACGTCGGTAAAGTCGTAGTTCTCCACCGGAGCGCCGGTGATAATCATGCCGTCATACTTCCGGTCCTTGATTTTATCAAATGTAGTATAGAAGGAGGACAGGTGGTTGGCGTCGGTGTTCTGAGAGACATGGCTGGCCATCTGGAGCAGCTCCACCTCCACCTGGAGGGGGGAGTTGGACAGCTTGCGCAACAGCTGGGTCTCGGTGACAATCTTGGTGGGCATCAGGTTGAGCAGCAGCAGATTCAGCGGGCGCATGTCCTGATGGATGGCCCGGTACTCAGTCATGACAAAGATATTTTCGCCCTCCAGGGTGGCCCTGGCAGGCAGGGAGTCGGGAATTTTGATTGGCATAACGGGTCCCTCCTGTGGAATGATTTCGGATATATAAAGGGTAACACATGCACTGTCTTTCTGCAAGAGGAAATCCTGCGGCCATGTGTCCGCCGCCGGTGGATTTTCCGGCGAAAACCTGGGATTTACCGCCAAAAAAGGGGGAGCTTGGAAAAATATAAAAAATTTTGAAAAAACCTATTGACAAAGGGGAAATGAAGTGATATTATGTCCAAGCTGTCCGCGAGAGCGGGGC
>CAJUFJ010000038.1 GCA_910585815.1 uncultured Oscillospiraceae bacterium
TCTTTTCTCTTTTTGAGCACCTTAGCCTTTGCAATGCAAAGGCTAGAAGGGTACCCTTCTGCACTTATTATACAGCAATATGTCCCAGATTGCAATATGCTTTTTGGGCACGCCCTTGCATAAAAAGCTGCGAATGGGACACTCCCAAAAAGCCTTCCCCCTTCCAGGGGGAAGGTGGCACGGGCGAAGCCCGTGACGGATGAGGGTGCGGTGAGGTTATCGCCCCTTACCGTAAGAACTGCTCGCCCGCCCCGCCCCCTCATCCGCCCCCTTCGGGGGCACCTTCCCCCCGGAGGGTGGAAGGCTTTTCCCTGCGGGGGACGGAGGGGGGTGGGACAGCGGCCTTACTCGCCGGCGGAGTTCCGGAAAAAGGCCACCGCCACCGCGCCGGGGCCCACATGGGTGCCGATGGTGCCCCCCACGGTGCAGATGGGCAGGGCGTCGGTGTGGCCCTCCCACAGGGCGGCGCTGTCGGCAATGTACTTTTGGAGCAGGCTGTCGTTCAGTCCGGCATAGCCCAGGCGGTAGGGCCGGCCGAAGTCCACCCCGCCGTTTTTTTGAATCTCCTGAATCAACAGGTTGTTGCCGTTTTTGGAGCCCCGGGCCTTGCCCAGCATCACGACCTCTCCCTCCTGAACGGCCACCACCGGCTTGATGGACAGCAAGCCCCCCACCATAGCCACCGAGGCGGACACCCGCCCTCCCTTTTTCAGGTACTCCAGGGTGTCCAGCAGGCCTACCAGGCGGATATCCTCCCGCTCCCGCTCCAGCCGGTCGGCGATGGCGGCGGCCTCCAGCCCCTGGTCCATCAGCTCCACCGCCCGCTCCACCAGAACCAGCTCCCCGATGGTGGCGTTGGCGCTGTCCACCACGAAGACCTTCCCGGGAAATTCCTCCGCTGCGATGCAGGCGCTCTGATAGGTGCCCGACAGCTTTGCGGACAGGACCACCGCCACCACCTGCTCCCCGGCCTCCACGGCGGTGCGGAAGGCCTCCTCAAACTGGGCGGGGGATATCTGGCTGGTGGTGGGCAGGTCGTCCCCCTCGATCAGCTTCTCATAAAACTGGCGGTGGGTAAGGTTAATGCCGTCCTGATACTCCTCCCTCCCGAAGGTGACGGTCATGGGCAGAACCGTCACCTCGGGCCGGTGGGGCGGCCGCAGGTCGCTGGCTGAGTCGGTAATAATACGGATGTTCATAGGTCCCCTCATTTCCTGTTTAGTTGGTCGATTGTATCACGATAGCCGGGAGAAGACAAGGAAAAAAATGACAAAGAGGGCGGTAAGGGCGTCGGCGGCGGACTGACACACCCACAGGGCCTCCCGGCCCAGCAGAGGCGGGAGGATCAGCAGCAGAGCCGGCGGGAGAATCACACTGCGCAGCAGGGAGACGGCCAGGGCCCGGCCCGTCTCCTGGGTGGCCTGCCAGAAGGAGATCATCAAAATGTTAAAGCCGGTGAGGAAAAAGCCGCAGAAATAGGGGACCACCCGATCCACGGCAAAGGCGATCAGCTCGGGGTCCTCCGGGGCAAAGGCCAGGAAGAACCACCGGGAGCAGGTGAAAACCAGCAGGCAGCTGACCAGTCCCACCCCCAGGAAGGCCCCGGTGGAAAACCGGCGCATAGCCAGCCCCCGCTCCCGCTCTCCCGTGGCCATGAAGCGGCTGAACACCGGCTGAAGGCCCTCCGCCATACCCAGGAACAGGGTGAGGATAATGAGCATCAGGTATCCAATAACCAGGTAGGCGGCCAGGCCCAGCTCCCCATAGCCCCAGCGGGCGATAGCGAAGTTGTACAGGAAGGTGACAATGCCGATGGAGAACTCCATCACAAAGGAGGGCACGCCACACACCAGGATGCCTCCCGCGTCGGACAGCCAGCGGCGGCGGAGGGGACAGGGAGCAAAATACAGCTCCCCCCTCCGGCCCAGAAAGTGGGGCAGGAGGATCAGCACGCTGAAAATGGGCCCCAGAGCGGTGGCCATGGCGGCCCCCCGGATACCCAGGTTCAGGGGGTACATGAAAACGTAATCCAGGAGGATGTTGGACCCCGCCCCCAGGATCATGGCGGTCATGGCCAGCCTGGGCCGGCCGTCGTTCCGGGCCATCCCGCCCAGCAGAAAGCTGAACAGCTGGAAGGGGGAAAAGGTAACGATAAACCACAGGTAACCACAGGCCGGCTCCAGTATCTCAGGGCTGGCCCCCAGCAGCCGGGCCAGAGGGGCCAGAAACAGGTTGCCCAGCAGCGCCACCAGCACCCCGGCAGCGGCCAGCATCCCGGCGGCGGTGTTGAACAGCCGGCGGGCCCCCTCCCGGTCCCCTGCCCCCAGGCGGGCGGCGATGAGCACCCCCGCCCCCGAGCCGGCGGCAATGGCTACCGAAATCAGAATTTCAATCAGCGGCACCGCCACGGCAGCGGCGGCCATGGCCTCCCGGCCCAGGCGGTGGCCGATAAAGACACCGTCCACAATGGTGTATACCGAATTGAACAGCAGCCCGATCATCTGGGGTACCGCGAAGCGGAAAAACAGCGTGCGGGATTTGCCCTCGAACATGGAATCGACCTCCAGAAAAAATAAAACGCCCCCAGCCGCTCCTTCTACGGCCTATAGAGCGGCAAAGACGTTAACCAGGGTACCCGGCGGTACATATTTGATTGGCCCTACTATACCAGAAGGAAAGGGGGAAGTCAAGGGTTGTGTTTCGAAGGGAGTGTCTTCCCGCGCATTTTATCACAATCGGTAGGCGCGGCCCGAAAATTCGGGCCGCGCCTTTCAGTTTACCGCAATATGGGATACTGTCGTCTCGTCTCAGGGGTCGGACACAAACCGCACCGGCTGGCCGTTGACCTCCACGTCCTCCCCGGCGGGGACGAGAATATACTTTTTACCGTCGATAATCCGGGTCTCCACCAGGTAGCTGCAATCCGGGCTGACCGACACCGAGGCCTCGGCGGTCTTCACCTCGAACCGTTTGGCGTCGATGAGGTTGGCCGGGCTCAGAACCGAACCGGCCCCAAACTGCTCCTCGCAGTTGGCCTTAAAGGCGCCGATCCGCTCCTGAGAGACGCCGCAGTCCCCCAGAATGGCGGCGATATTCTCCACCGTTACCGTCAGCGGCTCCGTGGCGCCGCTCTCCTTGTGTTGGGCCATCCGGTCGGTCAGCTGCTCATGGATGGACCGGGCCACCTCCACGCTGTAGCTCTCCTCCAGCGCCTGGGACACGGCCCCCTGAAAGGCCTCCCGCTGCTCGGCGGCCGACATGGGCGGCTCCACATGGAACACCCCGTGGATAAACTCCTGGTGGAGCTCCTCCGGCTTCCGGGAGTAAAACAGGGCGTTATAGATGTTGGCCGTCCGGTCGTCGAAGGCCGGAAAGAGGAAGCCCAGCTCGGGCGAAGACACCACCTGACCGGCGGTGTAGTGAAACTCGTTGTCCCCCGGGAAATAGTTCAGCTCCGGCTTGCTCTGCTTCACCGGACAGACGCAGCACAGCAGATAGGTAAATACCTCCTCCGACCCATCGGCCTGAACCGCGTCATCTTTGCCCCGGCGGGGGACGTCATAAGCGTCGCAGGCCAGCAGCAGCAGGTAGCCGCTGTCCCCCATGTCCAGGCTGTCGATTACCTTCCGGTAGAAGGCGGCCCGGGCCTCCCCGTCCTTCAGGGCGCTGGAGCGCAGGGCGGAGAGCAGCCGGTGCTCCTCGCTGTCCATCACCTGCTGGGTGGAAAAGATAATGTCGATCAGATTTTTGCCCAGCGCGCCCGATAGGGACTTTTTCAGTAAACCCAGGTACTTCTCGGCCTCCTCCTCCGGCATCATGCCCAGGGACTCGTCCAGATCGGAGACAATCTCCTTGTTGCAGTTGACATAGCAGCCATAAATACGGCTGACGGCGCTTTTTTCCAGCCGCCAGCGGCGGCGCAGCTCGCTTACTTCTTTTTGATTCATAGGGAACCTCACTATTTAAAAATTATGCCAGCTTCTCCAGCCCAAGCCTGAGCCGGCGCAGGGTCTCGTCCCGCCCCAGGATGCGGCAGATTTCCACCGCCCCGCCGGGGGTAACGGCCTGACCGGCGGCGGCGATGCGCACCGGCCACATGAGGGTGGCGTTCTTCACCTCCAGCTTCTCCGCCAGGGCCGTCAATCCGTCGTGGATGGCCTCCTGGGTCCAGCCGGACAGCCCCTCCAGCATGGGGATGGCCGCCTCCAGCATGGCCCTGGACACCTCCGGGTTGGTCTTGGACTTCTTGTTGGTAAACAGGTCCACACCGTACTCAGGCAGCGCCTGGAAAAAGGCCACCTTTTCGGGAATATCGGTGAGCTTCTCGCACCGGGCCTGGAGCAGGGCGGCGATCTCCTCCACAGACAGGTCTTTGACAGCCTGCCGGATATAGGGCTCCGCCGCCCGGGCGAAGGCCTCGGGGCTCATGGCCCGGAGGTAGAGGGCGTTGAAGTGGGTCAGCTTCTCGATATCGAAGATGGCGGGGGACTTAGACATGCCCGCCAAATCGAAGGCCCGGGCCAGCTCGTCCAGGGAAAAGACCTCCTGCTCCGCAATATCCCCCCGGGGGGACCAGCCCAGCAGGGCCACGTAGTTGAGGATGGCGCCGGTGAGGAAGCCCTGGTCCTTCAGGTCCTCATAGGAGGGGTCGCCGTGGCGCTTGGACATCTTGTTCTGGGCGTCCCGCATGACGGGGGAGCAGTGGACGTAGGTGGGGATGTCCCAGCCGAAGCCCTCATAAAGCAGGTTGTACTTGGGGGCGGAGGACAGGTACTCGCTGCCCCGGACCACGTGGGTGATGCCCATGAGGTGGTCGTCGATGACGTTGGCAAAGTTGTAGGTGGGCATGCCGTCCCGCTTGATGAGCACCTGGTCGTCCAGGGTCTTGTTCTCCACGGTGATGTCCCCAAAAATGGCATCGTGGAAGGTGGTGGTCCCCTCTTTGGGGATGCGCTGGCGGATCACATAGGGCTCGCCGGCGTCCACCCGAGCCTGGGCCTCGGCCAGAGACAGGGCGCGGCAGGGGTCGTCCGCCCGGTCGAAGTCGCCCGAGTCCTCCCCGCTCTCCGCCTTCTCGCAGAAACAGTAGTAGGCATGGCCCTTCTCGACAAGCAGGCGGGCGTATTTGCCATAGGTGTCCCGCCGCTGGGACTGGATATAGGGGGCCACAGGGCCGCCCACGTCGGGCCCCTCGTCGTGGTCCAGATGGCACTCGGCCAGGGTCTTGTAGATTACGTCGGTGGCTCCCTCCACCAGACGGCCCTGGTCGGTGTCCTCAATGCGCAGGATGAAGGTGCCCCCGGCGTTGCGGGCAATGAGCCAGGTGTACAACGCCGTGCGCAGGTTGCCCACGTGCATGTACCCCGTGGGGGAGGGCGCAAACCGGGTGCGCACCTTGCCCCTGGGGATTTTGGCCTCCATCTCCTCAAAATACTTTATATCAAGTGACATGTTCTCTCCTCCAGTAAAAAGGTTTTCCTTATTATAGTGAATTTTTCCCGGCTTGGCAAGAGCCGGTTGCGAAATTCCCTTCAACATGGTATGATTTCCCATAGTAATCCTCTTTAGAAGGTGATTTACTTGCTTCTGATTCAGGAAATTGACCTCACTTGGCACAAACACGAGCGGGGCGGCAAATATGCCCAGGCGCGTCAGCAATTTCCCCAGGCCTATCTTCTGGATGAACTATACAAACCGGCAGACGCAGTTGTACACTATCTCAGCTTTTATCAAAAGGGAGAGGCTTTTCTAAAGGCCGTTCCTGGGATGCGCCGGTCCTTTGCCCGCATCGAAGATTTAAACCTGACCAATCTGTCCATCCAGCCTATGCCAGAGGGTTATTCCGTCTCTTTTTTCTACGACGAGCACCACAGCGGGATGCCCTATCGCCGGGGGCACAACCAGGCTTTTCAAGATGCAGGCTCTCCGCTGTACCGCAAGGACTGTTTAAACGAAACCGCCTTTGTCCTTCGGCCCGGCCAATACGGAAGGGTTATCTGGAACGAGCGCAGAACCGACTATGATTATCAAACATGGTACTATCAATTGCACATCCGCAATTTATTTCATATATCCTCGGAACAGGAGATAAAACAGGATATTTTCCTTGCCGCCCGGCCGGATTTTGAATACAGACAGCTCGCCGCGCTGTATTGATTCCTCCATGCGCAGCTCCGGCGTCGGCATTCCGATAATTTTAATCTTCTGTTCATTGCTTTTTACTGCAAAAGAGTATATGCTATAGGAAACACTGTAGGGGCGGCCTGTGGCCGCCCGCGGCGCATTTCCGCTATCATCGGGCGGCCACAGGCCGCCCCTACAGACGCCAGAGAGGAGTATTTTATCTTGAAAGAAAAAAAGAATCGTAAGCCCATGGGACGGGCGGGCAGTCTGCTGGTCAGCCTGCTGATTACGGCGGCGGTGGGCTTTGTGTACTTCTATGTGTCCCTGCCCGCCATCAATCCCCAGTCGGGCGACTTCTACAGCTTCCTGCTTCTGCTGTGCCTGGTGTACACCATCAGCGTTTTTGCCCTGTCCGTCAAGCCGGCGGACGACAACGTGGTGCGCACGCCAAAGGAGAAGCTGAAGGAGTGGTTTCAGTTTGTCAAACGCAGCTGTCTGCCGGTGCTGATTCTCTTTGCCGCCATCGTCGCGGTGGCCATTGTGGGGCAGATTATCTCCATGCCCATTTTCCGGGCCTCCGCCTACCGGGAGCTGCTCACCGTTCAGACCGGCGACTTTGCCGCCGACGTGACTCAGATTTCCTTTGACGAGATTCCCACCCTGGACCGCTCCTCCGCCGAGTTCCTGGGCGACCGGCAGATGGGCACCCTCAGCGACATGGTCAGTCAGTTTGAGTACTCCGGTGATTCCACCCAGATCAACTACCAGGGCCGGCCCGTCCGGGTGGCCCCTATCGCCTACGCGGACCTGATTAAGTGGTTCACCAACCGGGGAAACGGTCTGCCCGCCTATGTGGTGGTGGACATGGTCACCCAGGAGGCCACCGTCACCCGGCTCAGCGAGGGGATGAAGTACTCCTTCTCCGAGCCGCTGAACCGGAACATCATGCGCCATCTGCGGTTCAACTACCCCACTATGATGTTCGCCACCCCGGAGTTTGAGATCGACGAGAGCGGCCACCCCTTCTGGATCGCCCCCCGGGTGGTGAAGCGCATCGGGCTGTTCGGCGGCGTGGACATCCAGGGCGCGGTGCTGGTGGACGCCGTCACCGGCCAGTGCCAGTACCACGAGGAGGTCCCCAGCTGGGTGGACACCCTCTACGTCCCCACCCTGATTATGCAGCAGTACGACTACTACGGCACTCTGGTCCACGGCTTTATCAACTCCATCCTGGGCCAGAAGGACGTGACCCAGACCACCAGCGGCTACAACTATATCGCCATGAATGACGACGTATATGCCTACACCGGGGTCACCTCCGCCAACGCCGACCAGTCCAACCTGGGCTTCCTGCTGTGCAACATGCGCACCAAGGAGACCCACTTTTACACCGCCCCCGGCGCCACCGAGGAGGCCGCCAAGCTCTCCGCCCAGGGCGTGGTCCAGGACTTGGGCTACACCGCCACCTTCCCCCTGCTGCTGAACATCGCCGGGGAGCCCACCTACTTTATCCCCCTGAAGGACGCCGCCAACCTGGTGAAGACCTACGCCATGGTCAACGTGGCCCGGTACGACATCGTGGCCATCGGGGACACCGTTCCGGTCTGTGAGCAGAAGTATATCCAGATGCTTACCGACAAGGGGGTCACCCAGACCGAACAGCTGCCCCAGACCGAGGCCACGGGCAAGGTCGCTGAGATCAGGACCGCCGTCATCGAGGGCAACTCCTTCTACTTCATCCGCCTGGAGGGCGAACAGGTCTTCTACTCCCTCTCCGCCGCCCAGAACCGGGAGGTGGTTACGCTGAACGTGGGCGACCAGGTAGCCATCGACCATGGGGTAGCCACTGAGGGTTCCGAGTCCTCCATCCTGGATGGGTATTCTTTGACTATCACCAGACGGGCTCCAATCCCGTATGTACCGGCAGCATAAACAGCAGGACCGTCCGTGTTTCGCGGACGGTCCTCTTTTGCACCAAAAAGGCTCCCCCCTTGTGGGGGAGCTGTCGAGCGCAGCGAGACTGAGGGGGTGTTCTGCTCTCCTCCCCCCTCCGTCACGGCTTCGCCGTGCCACCTCCCCCACAGGGGGGGAGGCTTTTTGCGCGCTCAATCAGCCGTTCCTTTTCCGCCCGCCGCAGGCGTTTAATGGCCGCCTCCCGGCGCAGGGCGGCGGATTTGTCGGGGGCCTGCTCCTGATACACCAGCTCCAGCGGCCCCCTCCCCCGGGTGTACTTGGCCCCCTTCCCCGCCCGGTGGGCGGCCAGGCGGCGGGGGATATCATCGGTAATCCCGGTATACAGAGTGCCGTCGCCGCAGCGGAGGATATAGACATACCAGAACATACCCCGCCCCCCTTTCCCCTCTATTTTATCACATTGTGTCTAAATTGGAAACAATTCCTTTTTTATCTCCTCTCCGTGTCCAAACCTGTTGCCTTTCTCCCCCGAAGGTGGTACAATACAGTGATATTATATGAGCGCCGCCCCCGGCGCTCTGGAATAAAGGAGCAACAGCACATGGACGAGAAAAAGGTAATGCTCTCCGGCATTCAGCCCAGCGGCGACCTGCACCTGGGCAACTACCTGGGCGCCATCAAGAACTGGGCCGCCCGGGCCGAGGAGTTTGACTGCTACTATTTCATGGCGGACATGCACACCATCACCGTCCGCCAGACCCCCGCCGACCTGCGCCGCCGCACCCTGGAGCAGCTGGCCCAGTACATCGCCTGCGGCCTGGACCCGGAGAAAAACACCCTGTTTATCCAGTCCCACGTCCCCCAGCACGCCGAACTGGGCTGGGTGCTCAACTGCTACACCATGTTCGGCGAGCTCAGCCGCATGACCCAGTTCAAGGACAAGTCCGCCAAGCACAAGGACAACATCAACGGCGGCCTGTTCACCTACCCCGCCCTCATGGCGGCGGACATCCTCCTCTACCAGCCCGACTTCGTCCCCGTGGGCGAGGACCAGAAGCAGCATGTGGAGCTGACCCGGAACATCGTCCAGCGGTTTAACGGCGTCTACGGCGACGTGTTCAAGATGCCCGAGCCCTACATCCCCAAGACGGGGGCCCGGGTGATGGGCCTGACCACCCCGGACAGCAAAATGAGCAAATCCATCCCCGAGGGCTGCGTCTTCCTCATGGAGAAGCCGGAGGACATTCAGCGCAAGTTCAAGCGGGCCATCACCGACAGCGACACGGAAAATCCCGTCCGCTACGACCCGGCCAACAAGCCCGGGGTGGCCAACCTGATGAACATTTACGCCGCCGTCACCGGCAGGAGCTTCGACGAGATCGAGGCGGAGTTCGCCGGCCAGGGCTATGGCAAATTCAAGCCCGCTGTGGGCGACGCCGTGGTAGAGACCCTGCGCCCCATCCGGGAGGAGGCCACCCGAATCCTGGCCGACAAGGCCTATCTGGAGAGCGTATACAAGGCCGGAGCGGAGAAGGCCTCCTACGTGGCCAACAAAACCCTGCGCAAAGTATATAAAAAGGTGGGCTTTGTGGCCCGTTGATCCAAAGATAACAAAGAGGACTTTACTATGCCAATTCAACTTCCAGCTGTAGGAATGGCTTTGGCCGCCCTGCTCACTGCCGCCCTGGTGGCCCTGATCTCCACCCCCGTGGTCCGCTCCCTGGCCTTCCGGGTGGGGGCGGTGGACGTCCCCAAGGACAACCGCCGGATGCACAACCACCCCATCCCCCGCATGGGAGGGCTGGCCATCTTTTTCGGCTTCATTCTCAGCGTGCTGATCTTCGTCCCACTCACCTCCGAGCTGCGGGGGATGCTGCTGGGCGGCGTCGTTATTGTCATCCTGGGCATTCTGGACGATATCTTTGCCCTGCCCGCCCTGCCCAAGTTCTTTGTCCAGATCGGGGCCGCCCTCATTGCCGTCCTCCACGGCAACCGCATCGAATTTCTCTCCAACCCCAACATCTTCAGCAGCGAGTCCTACTGGGAGCTGGGCTGGCTGGCCATCCCCATTACGGTGCTGTGGATCGTGGGCATCACCAACGCCGTCAACCTCATTGACGGGCTGGACGGCCTGGCCTGCGGGGTGTCTACCATCAGCTCCATGACCCTGCTTGTGATTGCCCTCGTCATGGAAGAACCCGACGTGGCCCTGCTTATGGGGGCCCTGTCCGGGGCCTGCATCGGCTTTCTGCCCTACAACCTGAACCCCGCCAAGATTTTTATGGGAGACACCGGCTCCACCTTCCTGGGCTTTGTGCTGGCGGTGGTGTCCATTCAGGGGCTGTTTAAGTTCTACACCATCATCTCCTTTGCCGTCCCCTTCCTTATGCTGGGCCTGCCCATCTTCGACACCTGCTTTGCCATTCTCCGCCGGGTGTCCCACGGCCAGTCCCCCATGGCCCCCGACCGGGGCCATATCCACCACCGGCTGATTGACATGGGCTTTACTCAGAAGCAGGCGGTGGCGGTGCTCTATATCATCAGCGCCATTCTGGGCCTGTCCGCCGTGGTGCTCACCACCATCGGCGTGGTGCGGGCCATGCTGTTCCTGCTGGCCCTGTGCGCTGCCGGCGCCGTGGCAGGCAAGCTCTATCTGGACCGGACCGGCGGCGGCGACCCCTCCCCCTCCTCCGGGGGCAGCCGGGTAGCCAAGCCCCGGCAGAGCCACCCCATGGAGAGCGGAAACTACTTCGGTGAGGAGGACCAGTCTGACAAATGAAAACCATCAAGGTAATGACCGTCTTCGGCACCCGGCCGGAGGCCATCAAAATGGCCCCCCTGGCCCTGGAGCTGGCCCGGCGGCCCGAATTTGAGGCCGTCTGCTGCGTCACCGCCCAGCACCGGGAGATGCTGGACTCAGTACTGAATATTTTTTCCCTGAAACCCGACTACGACCTGAATATCATGGAGCCCCGGCAGACCCTGTCCACCATCACCGCCAAGTGCCTCAATGGCATGGACCGGGTGCTGGAGGAGGCCCGGCCCGACCTTGTGCTGGTCCACGGCGACACCTCCACCACCTTTGCCGGGGCGCTGGCCGCCTTCTACCACCAGATCCCCGTGGGCCACGTGGAGGCCGGGCTGCGCACCTATGACAAGTGGTCCCCCTTCCC
The DNA here is from genome assembly GCA_910585815.1 of uncultured Oscillospiraceae bacterium. Classification (GTDB taxonomy): domain Bacteria; phylum Bacillota; class Clostridia; order Oscillospirales; family Oscillospiraceae; genus Lawsonibacter. The sequence continues at coordinate 11,211 of CAJUFJ010000038.1, forward strand.
CGAGGAGGTCAACCGGAAGCTGGTGGGCTCCATTGCCGACCTCCACTTCTGCCCCACCCCCGCCAACCGGGACAACCTGGCCCGGGAGAACATCGTCAAAGGGGTCTTTTTGACGGGCAACACCGTGATTGACGCCCTCCAGACCACCGTTGTAGAGGATTTCACCTTTGGCTCGGAGATTCTGAACCGGCTTGATTATGGCAATCGGAAGGTGATCCTCGTCACCTGCCACCGGCGGGAGAATTACGGCCAGCCCATGACCAACATCATGACCGCCCTGCGCCGCCTGGCCGACGCCTTCCCGGAGGCGGAGCTGGTCTACCCCGTCCATCTCTCCCCCGTGGTTCAGGAGGCGGCCCACAAATATCTGGACAACCACCCCCGCATCCACCTGATTGCCCCGCTGGACGTGCGGGAGATGCACAACCTTATGGCCCGGTGCCACCTGGTGATGACCGACTCGGGCGGCCTCCAGGAGGAGGCCCCCGCCCTGGGCAAGCCGGTGCTTGTTCTGCGGAAGGAGACCGAGCGGCCCGAGGCGGTGGAGGCGGGCACCGTCCGCCTGGCCGGCGTGGAGGAGGAGGCCATCTTCCAGATGGCCGTCCAGCTGCTGTCCGACCGGAACGAATACGAAAAAATGGCCCACGCCGCCAACCCCTACGGGGATGGCCGGGCCTGCCGCCGCATCGCCGACGCCGTTGCCTGGCACTTCGGCCTGCGGGATACGCCGCCGGAGGCCTTCGGAGGGTAATGTTTTGGAGCAGAAAAACCGACTTGTCATTGTTGTCGCCATTGTGGCCCTCATTGTGGGGGCCATCTTTGCCAGCTTTGGCCGGGTCCTCTTTGCCGCCCATACGCCGGAGGTGATCCTCCCCTCCGGCAGCGCCGGAGCCGGGGACCTGCCCGGCTCCGTCAGTCAGGAGCAGAACTACCAGCGGGTGGAGGTCACCACCGATACCGTGCAGGGAGTGGTTGCCACCCTGGTCCGGCCCTCCAGCTACTACCGGACGCTGAGTGTGGAGACCTTCTGGCCTGGCGGCTCCTCCGCCGCCCAGGTCCAGGTGTGGGCCGACGGCGGCTGGACCCACAGCGTCCAGACCCAGCCCTCCGGGGTGGTCCGCCACGACCTCACCGGCCAGGACACCCTCTACTACTGGTACGACGGCGCGCAGCAGTATCAGACCGCCCCGGCGGATGAAAAGTCCTCCGACCTGGCCCAGCATATCCCCACCTATGAGACGGTGCTGGAGCTGAACCCCGAGGAGATTACCGGCGCCGGCTATGAGCTGCGGGGGGACGTCCCCTGCATCCTGATTACCGTCCAGCGGACCGGCTCCCCCTCTCTCCAGCGGTTCTGGGTCAGCGTGGACAACGGCCTTCTGGTCTCTGCCGAGATGGAGGAGGAGGAACAGCTGGTCTACCGCATGACGGCCTACTCCCCCGTCCAGTCCCCCTGCCCCGCCGACGCTAAATTTTCCCTGCCCGACGGGGAGATCCTGCATACGGTGGGGGAATAATACACGGGGCGGCACAGCGGCCGCCCCTACTCCTCCCCCAGCCCCATAAAGAGAACCAGACCCAGCGCAATCACCAGCTCCAGGTCGTCCCCTTCCACCAGTAAGTACAGCATAATAAGCAGCAAAAGGATGTCTCCGGCGTCCACATTGTCCAGGTGGAGGGCTTTCAGCAGGCCGGACAGCCCGCCCCCCTCCGAGCCCTTGAACAGGCGGCTCAGCCCCTCCTTTCCCGCCAGGAAATCGGGCAGGCGAAGGGCCTGGGGGCGGCGTGGGCCGGGGTCCGGGCCGTGGGGGCGGGGCGGCTCCCTCTGGACGGGGGCGTAGGCGGTATCCTCCGGGATATAGCGGTTATACACGCTCCCCCTCCTTTCCCCCCAGGGCGCTCAGGGCCACCCGCACCAGCCTGGTCATCCGGGCGACCCGCAGGGCCCGGTCCAGCCGGGCCTGCTTTTCCTCCCGCAGGAAGGGCCGCAGGGCGTTGAGCAGGGCGGCGTTCCGGTCCTCGGTGCTCTGGACCTGACGGATGACGTCCATCCCCACCTGAATCATCTGGGGGTCGATCTGCCCCATCAGGGCGGCCAGGTCGGGCGCCGGCGGGGCGGACGCCTCCCCGGTGGGCACATACGCAGCCTCTCCCGGCTCCTCCGGGGCGGGGGACGCCTCCCCGGCCGGCTGTTCTCCAGACAGGGAGCGGGCCAGGGCCATGATCTGGTTCATGGCCGCCTGATTGCCCAGGATGCTGTTCAGTTTGTCCTCAAACTCCGCCACAGTGCGTTCCCCCTGTCTCTATCCTGCCGCCTCACAGCTCAGGGCGGTCCGGCCCTCTGGCAAATGACCGCCCCCGCTCCGCGCAGCTCCTACAGCCCCGCCTGTCTGGCCTGGCTGTTGATACGGTCCACCAGCTCGGCCCCCTCTTTGCTGTGCATCAGCTGATCCATCATGGCCATCAGCTGCGCCGGGTCCCCCGCCGCTGCCTGCTGGGCTGCCTGCTTCACCTGGCCGCTCTGCTTTTGCAGCAGCTCCATCAGCTTCTGGGCGTCACTGGTCCTGGCCAGCCGGGTAATGGCATCCCGATTCTTTTCTGAAAATTCCATAGTCGATTCCTCCCACTGCGTTGACTATTCCAGTATATGCGAAGAAAGGTCCAGGTGACACTCTTTGAAAATTTTAGTCTTTTCCGACTCCCACCGCTCCCTGTCCGGGATGTATGCCGCCATCGACCTCCACCAGCCCCAGCAGGTGATCCACCTGGGAGACGTGATGGACGACGCCGAGGAGGTGGCCGGGCACTACCCCGCGCTGCCCTTCTGCCTGGTTCCGGGCAACTGCGATGGCTGGGGGGTGGCCGTCCCGGTGAAAAAACAGATCACTCTGGGGGGCAGGTCTATCCTTCTGTCCCACGGGCACCGCTGGGGCGTGAAAAGCGGCTACGATGCCGCCATCGCCGACGCCCGGGCCGCGGGGGCAGATATCCTTCTGTTCGGACATACCCACATTCCCCTGTGCCGTCAGCTGGAGGACGGCCTTTGGATGATGAACCCCGGCCCCGCCCGCTCCAGCTACGGGCTGATTGAGATTACCGACGGGACTGTCGCCTGCTCCCTCCACCAGCCGTAGGGCAGGCTCCCTCCTCCCACCGCGCCTTTATGCAAAGAAGGTGACTTACCGTGAAAAAGCTTCTGTATATCCTGCTCCACCGCTCGGTGTTTGTGACGCTGGCCCTGCTGGCCCAGATTGCCGCGCTGGCCGTTGTGGTGGTCTCCTTCTCTGCCACGGAGGTCTTCTACTGGTGCTGCATCGCCCTCAGCGTGGCCGCCGCCGTCGCCATTGTGGGCAGCCGGATGGACCCCGGCTATAAAATAGCCTGGCTCCTGCTCATCCTGCCCTTCCCCATCTTCGGCGGGGTTTTCTACCTGATGGTTGGGGGCGGCTACGTTCCCGAGCGCACCCGGAAGCGGATGAAGGGCATGCTGGAAAAGTCCTTTTTTACCCTGAAGGAGGACTTCAAGTCCGACGACCTCCTCCCCCTGGGGGGCGATGCCGCCGGCCAGGCCAGCTATCTGGAGCGCCGGGCCGCCTGTCCCGCCTACACCAACACGGAGACCGAGTACTTCCCCCTGGGAGACGAGGCCTTTCCCCGGATGCTGGAGGAGCTGGAGAAAGCGGAAAAGTATATCTTTCTGGAGTACTTCATCATCCAGCCCGGGGTCTTCTGGGACAGCATCCTTTCCATTCTGGAGCGGAAGGCCGCCCAGGGCGTGGAGGTCCGGGTGCTGTATGACGACTTCGGCTGTATGTTCACCCTCCCCCGGGACTACAATGAGACCCTCATGCAAAAGGGAATCCAGTGCCGGGTGTTCAACCGGCTGATGCCGGTGATGTCCCTGCGGCTGAACAACCGGGACCACCGGAAGCTGCTCATTATCGACGGCAGGACCGGCTTTACCGGCGGCATCAACCTGGCCGACGAGTATATCAACGTTCGGGCGCGGTTCGGCCACTGGAAGGACAGCGCCATCCTGCTGGAGGGGGACGCCGTCTGGTCCATGACGGTGATGTTCCTCACCATGTGGGACAACATTGCCAACTGGGACGAAAATTTTGAATATTTCCGTCCCCCCGCCGCCCCCGTGCGGCCCTGGACGGGCTACGTTCAGCCCTACACCGACACCCCCCTGGACCGGGAGGCGGTGGGCCAGGCGGTCTATCTGAACATGATCGCCAAGGCCAAGAACTATATCTATATCACCACCCCCTACCTGGTCATCGACACGGCCACCAACACCGCCCTGTGCAACGCCGCCAAATCCGGGGTGGATGTGCGGATTATCACCCCACACATTCCGGATAAGCGGTATGTCTTTGAGGTCACCCGGGCCCATTACCCGCCCCTGCTGGAGGCGGGGGTGCAGATATACGAGTACACCCCCGGCTTTATCCACGCCAAAAACTTTGTGGTGGACGACCGCTTTGCCACCATCGGCACCGTCAACCTGGATTACCGCAGCCTGTTTCTCCACTTCGAGGACGGCGTCTGGCTGTGCGAAGCCCCCTGCATCCGGGATATCCGCAAGGACTTTGAGCGGACCCTGGCAGATTCCCAGCCCTGCTCCCTGCGGCAGTTCAAGCACCTGAATATCCTTCTCCAGCTCTACCGCAGCATCCTGCGGGTTTTTGCGCCGCTGATGTAGATTGCTATGTTTAGCTATCACTTTAGAAATAGAAATGTGAGGGAAACAATATGAAGCTGTTTGTCAGTTGGTCCGGCGAATACAGCCGCAAGATTGCTGAAACTCTTAAAGCCTGGATTCCCGCCGTTTTGCAATCTGTAGACGTGTTTTATTCCCCAGAAGATATTGAAAAGGGGGACGATTGGAACAACAGACTGACAAAAGAACTGGAGGAGTGCAAATATGGTGTGGTCTGCCTGACACCCGAAAATGTAAAAGCACCCTGGATTAACTTTGAGGCAGGGGCGCTGGCCAAGTCTATGGACTCTCGTGTATCCGCCCTAATGCTGGGAATTGCAACATCTGACGTAAAAGGTCCTCTTTCCCGTTTTCAGAATACCTGGTTCGAAAAAGAAGACTTTAAAAAACTGATACGTTCCATCAATAATTCCACAGAAAAGCCCTTAACTTCTGATGTTTTGAACTATATATTTGAAAAAATGTGGCCTCATTTGCAAGCTTCGCTTTCTCAAATTGAAAGTGATTTAAAAGAAAAATTTACTGACGGAATAGAAAAAACTGAGCCCGAACGCAAAGAAAGTGATGCAATACAGGAAATACTGCATATACTACGAAAAATGGATATACAGAGTAACACCCCGTCAGACTTTTTTGATGATTCTCCTGCTACTTATATTCTTACTGTTACAGATTTTGGCCCTAAACATACATTGGTTATCGATATGCTTAATAGTGAATTTCATGAAGGAGAAGAAGCTATTTTAAAAGAGTATGATACATATGGTGCCTATACCATAGGAACAACCTCTAAATTGCGCTACTACAGCATTGTTTCCCGGTTGCGTCGCCTTGGTGCTACAGTAGATACTTATTGAAAAACAAACCACTTATAGTCAAAGAGGCCGCCAAAAGGCGGCCTCTTTGTTTCACCGGCAGCAGCAGCTGTTGGCGCTGCTGGTGGTGGTGATGGTGTTGGGCGGGAAGAACTCGTCTACCGGGAACTGGACCTGGCGGAACATGTCGCAGGGGTCCTCCTGGCAGTGGTCCTCACCGCAGCTGCAATCCTTGGTGGGGATGCAGTAGTCATAGGCGGGGATGAGCAGCTGGGTATCCCGCTCCATGCGGATGATGGAGAACTGGCCCAGGGTGATGAACAGCCGGTGCTGGTCGCCGCCGGTGACCAGCTCGTCGCCGAAGCAGGAGGCCACCGCCATGGGGATATCCACACAGCCGCAGTCGCAGGGGCGGCACTCGCAGACGTCCACCAGCTTCAGGCTCAGAATCAGCGGGTCCACCGCCTCCACCACCGCGGTGGGCAGGCTGGACTGGGGCACACACTGGACCTGGTTCTCGTTATCCACCGAGGTAAAGCTCTTGGACCCGCTCTCACTGCCAAAGAGCACAGCCCGCTTGCTGAACACTGCCAGGCCGCAGACCTGGACGGGCCGGGAGGCGCCCACAAAGGCATCGGCGGTGATGCGGTAGAAATACCGCACATCCACGGTATAAAATCCCCGGTTGAAGGTGACAGGCTCCACATCAATGTACGCATACAGCAGCTCGGCTGACCCGGCTTTGATGGACTGAGCCCGGTCGATCACCTCCTGGGAGCAGCGGGTGGGGTAAACTCTCAGATCTTCCACGCAGTCCTTATCCCTGCATGAATCAAAGATCTTTTTCGTGTGTATGCACACGGCCTCCCGGATACTGCGGTCCTCGCAGACGGGGCCGGGCACGACCTTTTCTGGCATAGAATTCCCTCCTAGATTTGGATGGTCATGGGCGGCTGAGCGCCCAGTAGGGGTTTTGCTTACAACACATCTTATGTGCCAGCCGGGTTTTGGTGCGGGCCGGCCAGTTTTTCTCTTGCCCTTTTTCCCCTTTGCGGCTATAATAGGAGTTACAAACGACTTGGAAGGAGCTCCGCCATGCCCCCTATTGGATTTATTCAGGACGATCTGGACCTGAAGCTGCTGGTCCTCTACATTATGGACCGGGCCGCCGGCCCCATCACCTTTTTGCAGCTGTTTGAGCTGGCCCTGTGCGACGCGGGGGTGGACTACTTCTCCCTCGCCCAGGCGGTGGACCACATGGTGGCCACCGGCCAGCTGACCAAGGAGGAGGACCGCTACGCCATCACCGAGAAGGGCCGGCGCAACAGTCAGATCTGCGAGGGCGGCCTGCCCCGGTCGGTGCGGCGGCACTGCGACGACAACCTGATCCAGGTCAATGCGGCCCTGCGGCGGGAGTCCCAGGTCCGGGCCAGGATCATGGACCGGGAGGACGGCACCGCCACCCTGTGCCTGACCCTGGAGGACGACTCCTCCCCCCTGCTCCACCTGGCCCTCCTCTCCCCCGGCCGGGAGCAGGCCGAGCGGTGGGCGGCGGCCTTCCAGTCGGACCCCTCCGCCCTCTACATGAACATCATCAAGCTGCTGGACAAGGAGGATACCAATGAGACGTAGCGACCGCGCCCAGGACCGGGATTTCTCCCTGGCCCTCATAGACCGCTGTACCCACGGGGTGATGGCCCTCTCCACCGGAGAGGCCGTCCCCTACTGTCTGCCCCTGTCCCTCGTCCGGGTGGGGGAGGACCTCTACTTCCACTGCGCCCGCACAGGACGGAAAACAGATCTGCTGCGCCGCTTTCCCCAGGTGTGCCTTACCTTTGTGGGGGAGGACCGGCCCGTCTTCGTCGCCCCGGCTGAGTATACCACCTATTTCCAGTCCGTCCTTGTCACCGGCACGGCCAGCGAGGTGACCGACCCCGGCGAGAAGGTCCAGGCCCTGCGGGCCCTGTGCCAAAAGGTAACGCCCAACCACATGGAGGGCTTCGAGGCCGCTGTGGAACAGAGTCTGAACGTCACCGCCGTGTGGAAGGTCCGCATGGAGGAGCTCTCCGGCAAAGCCAAGCTGGAACGCTGAACACGCATCGCATGCAAAACAAAGGCGGCGGGTATTGACGTACCTGCCACCTTTACCTTTATGTGAAAACATGGTAAGATAACCTGACTTGAAAAGGGGGCGTGTCCTATGGCTGACATCAGAAAAAACACCGTCCACACCCTGGACATCACCGGCTACACCGCCGAGGGGATGGGGGTGGCCCGGCTGGAGGGGCGGGTGGTCTTTGTCCCCTGCACCATTCAGGGAGAGCGGTGGCGGGTCCGCCTGGAGAAGGTGAACAAAAATGTGGCCTGGGGCCGCGGGGTGGAGCTGCTTCTCCCCTCCCCTGAGCGGATTGAATCCGACTGTCCCCTCTACGGCAAATGCGGCGGCTGCCAGTTCCGCCACATGACCTACGCTGAGGAGCTGCGGGCCAAGGCGCAGCGCATTGCCGACGCTCTGGAGCGGGTGGGCCATGTCAGGCTGGACCTCCCCCCCGTCCTGGGGGCGGCGGACCCGCTCCGGTACCGGAACAAGGTACAGTTCCCGGTATCTCAGAACCGGCAGGGGCTGTCCATAGGCTACTACCGCCCCCGGAGCCATGACGTGCTGGACGCCCCCGACTGCCCCCTCCAGCCCCAGGCGGTCACCCGGCTGCGGGGGGCCTTTCAGGCCTGGATGCAGGCCCATGGCCTCCCCGCCTATGACGAGGGGACGGGCAGGGGGCTGATCCGCCATCTGTACGTACGCACCAGCAGCCGGGGGGAGAGCCTGGTGTGCGTGGTGGCCAACGGGGACAAGCTCCCCTGCGCCGACGCCCTGGTGGACTCCCTGCGCCGGGCGGAGCCCGGCCTGGCCGGGGTGGTGCTCAATGTGAACACCCGGGACACCAACGTAATCCTGGGGGACCGGTATGCCGTCCTCTGGGGGCAGGACTGGCTGGAGGAGGAGTTATGTCAGCTCACCTTCCGCCTGTCGGTCCCCTCCTTCTTCCAGATCAATCGGGCCCAGACGGAGGTGCTGTACGGCGTGGCGCTGGACTTTGCCGGGCTCACCGGAGCGGAGACCGTGCTGGACCTGTACTGCGGCATCGGCACCATCTCCCTGGCCCTGGCCCGGCGGGCGGGACGGGTTATCGGGGCGGAGATCGTCCCCCAGGCGGTGGACGACGCCATGGAAAACGCCCGGCGGAACGGCATCACTAACGCGGAATTTTTCTGCGGCGACGCCGGAGCCGTGGCCCGGAAGCTGGACGCGGAGGGCGTCCGGCCCCAGGTCATCTGTGTGGACCCGCCCCGGAAGGGGCTGGCTCCGGAGGTGCCCGCCATTCTGGCCGGCATGGCCCCGGAACGGATTGTCTACGTCTCCTGCGACCCCGCCACCCTGGCCCGGGATGTGGACCGCTTTGTTCAACTGGGCTACCGTCCGGTGCGGGCTCAGGGAGTAGACCTCTTTCCCAGAACGGCCCATGTGGAGACGGTGGTAATGTTAGAACAAAATCCCACCTTATAATTTGTTCATTTTTGTACTAGACCGCCCGGTTTTCCTGTAGTAAGATAGTCTGACTGTTAAGAACGACTTTTTAAAGGAGAATCGCGCATCGTGAAAAAAAGTCACAGCATTGACATGTGCAACGGGTCTCTGGCGGACAAGATTCTGCTCTTTGCCCTGCCGCTTATGTCCTCCAGCCTGCTCCAGCTGCTGTTCAACGCGGCGGACGTAGTCGTGGTAGGCCGCTTTGCCGGCAAGGAGGCGCTGGCGGCTGTGGGCTCCAACACCTCCCTTATCAACCTGACCATCAACCTGTTTGTGGGTCTGTCGGTGGGCACCAACGTGGTGGTATCCCGGGACCTGGGGGCCGGGCGCTACGACAACGTGGGCCGCAGCGTCCACACCGCCATGACCCTGGCCCTGGCCAGCGGCATCGGCATGATGATCTTCGGTGTGGTGATGGTCCGGCAGCTGCTGGAGTGGATGTCCTCCCCCACCGATGTGATCGACCTGGCCACGGTGTACTTACGCATCTACTTTCTGGGCATGCCCGCCAACCTGGTTTACAACTTCGGCGCGGCCATCCTCCGGGCCCAGGGGGACACCCAGCGGCCGCTGTATTTCCTCACCTTCGCCGGCGTGGTCAACGTGCTCCTGAACCTGGTTTTTGTCATCGCCCTGCAAATGGACGTGGCCGGGGTGGCGCTGGCCACCATCATTGCCCAGTACATCTCCGCCGCGCTGGTCGTGCGGTGCATGATGCGGGAGCAGGGCCCCCTCCGCCTGGATCTGAAACGGCTGGGGCTGGAAAAACGGGGCGTGCTTCAGATTTTAAAGGTCGGTCTGCCCGCCGGCTTTCAGGGGGTGGTGTTCTCCCTGTCCAACGTGGTGATTCAGTCCTCCCTCAACTCCTTTGACGACCCGATCCTGGTGGCTGGCTCCGCCGCCGGGGCCAACATCGAGAGCTTTGTCTACGTCACCATGAACTCCTTCCACCAGGCGGCCATCTCCTTTGTGGGCCAGAATTACGGCGCCGCCAAGTGTGACCGGGTGGACCGGGTGGCCTGGCAGTGCACTATCTTCTCGGTCCTCTTTGGCCTGGTCGCCGGCAACCTGGCTTACCTCCTGGGCGCCCCGCTGGTGAACATCTACGCCCCCGGCGAGCCGGATGTGGTGCATCAGGCCCTGGTTCGGATGCTCTATATCTGCTGCCCCTACTTTATCTGCGGCGTGATGGAGGCCCTGGTGGGGGTGCTCCGGGGGCTGGGCAGCTCGGTAATCCCCATGGTCACCTCCATTGTGGGGGCCTGCGGACTGCGGCTGGTCTGGGTGGCCGTCGTCTTCCCCGTCTACCGCACCCCCGCCTGCCTGTATCTCTCCTACCCCGTCACCTGGATTATCACCTCCCTGTTCCACTTCCTTTTTCTTATGCTGGTGGTGCGCCGGCGGGCCTTTGCCAAGGTCCAGAGCCGCGGCCCCGCCTATCTGTCCACCGAGGGCCACCATCCCGAGGTATAGGCACCATGAGGACCGCCCCCGCCGGCGGCCCTCATTTTTTGTGCAAAAATTCTCCAGGATTTTTTCCGGAAAAGGTTTGACAAACGGTAACAAATGTGTTACAATTCGGTTACAGTTTTTTAAGACACAATTTTAGAGGAGGCCTACCATGGCAAACGAAAACCTGCCTCTTTCCTACAAGGGACACCCCCTCCGCCGGAAAGATAATCTGATTTATTACGGAACAATGGCTGAAAAATACATCATTATGCTTCAGATCCTGTCCTCCAAGGACCAGGGCGGCCTGCCGGTGGCAGACCGGGTATCCGTTCAGCTCCAGCTCACCGACCCCGACCTGAAAAGCCGGGACCGGGTGGTTAAAAAGAGCGAAAAGGACAGCCTTTACGCCGCAATGGACGTGGCCGCCGTCTGGCTGGACCGGGCACTGGCCGGAAAGTAACAAATAGTTACAGATTTACGTTAAACTGCTGATAACCCGTCTGCAAAAAAAGAGGAGGACGTCAATATGAATTTCAAGCGCACTGTATCCCGTCTCACCGCCGGCCTGCTGCTGGTCAGCTCCCTGATTACCCCCGCCCTGGCCGCCACCGGCACCGTCAACACCGAGGGCAGCAGCCTCCGGCTCCGCTCCGAGGCCAACACCAGCAGCTCCGTGCTGAAGCAGCTGTCCCACGGCACCCAGGTAGACGTCCTCTCCGGTCTGGTGGACGGCTGGTATCAGGTCTCCTACAAGGGCACCACCGGTTACGTGTCCGGCGACTACCTCACTGTCACCGAGGACAGCGCGGCCGCTCCCCAGACCACCGCCGCCCCTGCCGCTGAGCCCGCCTCCGACAAGGTTTACATCAAAGTCACCGAAGGCCCTCTGAATATCCGCTCCGGCCCCAGCACCGACTATGACCGGGTGGGCAGCCTGTACACCGGCCGGACCGCCGAGGTGGTGGAGAAGCTGGACGGCTGGTATCACATCAGCGACGGCTATGTCAGCGCCGACTACGTCACCGAAATTGACGCCGCCGCCTATGAGGCCTCCTACAGCAAGGGCCAGGAGATTGCCGACTACGCCCTCCAGTTCAAGGGCTACCGCTATGTCCACGGCGGCAGCTCCCCCAGTGGCTTTGACTGCTCCGGCTTCACCAGCTATGTGTACAAGCAGTTCGGCTACAGCCTGAACCGCACCTGCTCCGGCCAGCTGGACAACGGCACCCCCGTCTCCATGAGCGAGCTCCAGCCCGGCGACATCGTCATCTTCAAGAAGGGCAACGCCAACACCCGCGCCACCCATGTGGGACTCTACATCGGCAACCAGCAGTTCATCCACGCCTCCACCGCCAAGGTGGGCGTCATCATCAGCAAGCTGAGCGACGCCTATTACACCACCGGCTTTGTTGGCGGCCGCCGGATCGTCTGATCTCATACATAAAAAACCCGCGCCCACCGTCTGGAACCAGGCGGTGGGCGTTTTTTCCATAAAAAAACAGAAATAGGCCTTGACAGCCTATCCCAGTTATGGTAGAATAAAATGCTTTTGTGTCCCTTTGCTTCAATCGGACACTTTTCCATATTCACAATGTCAGTGTAGCACACCCCGGAGGGATTGGCAAGAGAAAAGCCCATAAAACAGTCCACACGCCCGCGTGTATCGCTTCTCCCCTTCCCGCCATAATTGTGCAAACTGACGGCAATTTTCCCCGCTTCCCCCAAATTCCGCCAGGAAAAAGTGTCAACCAACCGTCAATTCTGAAGAAAGCGAGTTGATATTTCAGCATGGTCGTCAAGGACGTAATGTACGGCAAGACCCCCCGCAAGAGCTTCGCCCGGTACGAGGAGATCCTGGAGATGCCCAACCTGCTGGAGGTGCAGAAGACCTCCTACCAGTGGTTTCTGGACGTGGGCCTGAAGGAGGTCTTCAAGGACGTAGGCTCCATCGTGGACTACGGCGGCAACCTGGAGCTGTCCTTTGTGGACTTCTCCATGGACGAGCAACCCAAGTACGACGTGGAGGAGTGCAAAGCCCGGGACGCCACCTACGCCGCCCCCATCAAGGTGAAGGTCCAGCTGCGCAACACCCAGAACAACCAGATCAATGAGCAGGAGATTTTCATGGGGGACTTCCCCATCATGACCAACTCGGGCACCTTTGTCATCAACGGGGCCGAGCGGGTGATTGTCTCCCAGATCGTCCGCTCCCCCGGCATGTACTATACCCGCGAGGTGGACAAGGCGGACAACAAGACCTATTCCACCACCGTCATCCCCGGCCGGGGCGCCTGGCTGGAGTATGAGACCGACCTGAGCGACGTGTTCTACGTCCGCATCGACAAGAACCGCAAGCTCCCTGTCACCTGCCTCATCCGGGCCCTGGGCCCCCGCAGCGACGCGGAAATTCTGGAGCTCTTTGGCGAGGACGAGCGCATTCTGGCCACCCTGGAGAAGGATGCCTGCAAGAGCTATGAGGAGGCCATGCTGGAGATCTACCGCAAGCTGCGTCCCGGCGAGCCCCCCACGCTGGACTCCGCCGAGACCCTCATCAACGCCACCTTCTTCGACCACCGGCGGTACGACCTGTCCACCGTGGGCCGCTACAAGTTCAACAAGAAGATGGCCCTGTGGACCCGGCTGGCCGGCTGTAAGCTGGCCCTGCCCGTGGACGACCCCCGCACCGGCGAGATCATCGCCGAGGCCGGCGAGGTCCTCACCCGGGAGCGGGCCCAGGAGCTGGACTCCCGGGGCGTCAACCGGGCTGTTGTGGACGTGGATGGCCGGATGGTCAAGGTGTTTTCCAACAACATGGTGGACAAGAAGGGCTTTATTGCCCTCACCGGCTTCGACCCCGCCGAGGCGGGAATCGACGAGATGGTCTCCTTCCCCGCCCTGTGCGCCCTGGTGGACCAGTACAAGGGTGAGGAGCTGAAGGCCGCCATCCGCCGCTCCAAGGAGGACCTGATTCCCAACCACATCACCGTGGAGGACATTATGGCCTCCATCAACTACCTGAACTGCCTGGCCAACAACATCGGCACCCCCGACGACATCGACCACCTGGGCAACCGCCGGCTGCGCTGCGTGGGTGAGCTGATTCAGAACCAGTTCCGCATCGGCTTTTCCCGCATGGAGCGTGTCATCCGGGAGCGGATGACCACCCAGGACCTGGACGTGGTCACCCCCCAGTCCCTTATCAACATCCGGCCGGTTACCGCCGCCATTAAGGAGTTCTTCGGCTCCTCCCCCCTGTCCCAGTTCATGGACCAGACCAACCCCCTGGCCGAGCTGACCCACAAGCGCCGTCTGTCCGCCCTGGGCCCCGGCGGTCTGAGCCGGGATCGGGCCTCCTTCGACGTGCGTGACGTCCACTACTCCCACTACGGCCGCCTATGCCCCATTGAGACCCCCGAAGGTCCCAACATCGGTCTGATCTCCTACCTGGCCTCCTACGCCCGGATTAACAAGTACGGCTTTATCGAGTCCCCCTACCGCAAGGTGGACAAGGAGACCGGTCGGCTCACCGACGAGATCACCTATATGACCGCCGACGTGGAGGACGAGTATGTCATCGGCCAGGCCACCGAACCGGTGGACGAAAACGGCTGTCTGGTCAATGAGCGCGTCACCTGCCGCCACCGCAACGAGACCATCTCGGTGGATAAGCACCGGGTGGACTATGTGGACGTGTCCCCCAAGATGATGGTGTCGGTGGCCACCGCCATGATTCCCTTCCTCCAGAATGACGACGCCAACCGGGCCCTGATGGGCGCAAACATGCAGCGTCAGGCCGTTCCCCTGCTCCGGCCCGAGGCCCCCATCGTGGCCACCGGCCAGGAGCACAAGAACTGCACCGACTCCGAGGTGGCCATTCTGGCCGAGGGACCGGGCACCGTTACCAAGGTGGACGCCCGGCGGATCACCGTGGCCTATGACGACCCCAAGCTGGGCACCAAACACTACCGCCTGACCAAGTACCTGCGCTCCAACCACACCACCTGCATCAACCAGCGGCCCATCGTGGACGCCGGCCAGCGGGTGGACTTCCAGGACGTACTGGCCGACGGCCCATCCACCGACCAGGGCGAGGTAGCCCTGGGCCGGAACATCCTCATGGGCTTTATGACCTGGGAGGGCTACAACTACGAGGACGCCATCCTCCTCAACGAGCGGATGGTAAAGGACGACGTATTTACCTCCATCCACATCGAGGAGTATGAGACCGAAGCCCGTGACACCAAGCTGGGCCCCGAGACCATCACCCGGGACATCCCCAACGTGGGTGACGACGCCCTGAAGGACCTGGACGAGCACGGCATCATCCGGGTGGGCGCTGAGATTCGCGCCGGCGACTATCTGGTGGGCAAGGTCACCCCCAAGGGCGAGGCCGAGGCCACCGCTGAGGAGAAGCTGCTCCGGGCCATCTTCGGTGAGAAGGCCCGTGAGGTCCGTGACACCTCCCTGAAGGTGCCCCACGGCGAGAGCGGCATCGTGGTGGACGTGAAGGTCTACACCCGGGAAAACGGCGACGAGCTGGGCGCTGGCGTCAACCAGGTAGTGCGGGTCTACATCGCCCAGAAGCGGAAGATTTCCGTGGGCGACAAGATGGCTGGCCGCCACGGCAACAAGGGCGTGGTCTCCCGCATCCTGCCCCAGGAGGATATGCCCTTCCTCCCCGACGGCACCCCCCTGGATATCGTACTGAATCCCCTGGGCGTGCCCTCCCGTATGAACATCGGCCAGGTGCTGGAGGTCCATCTGGGCTACGCCGCCAAGACCCTGGGCTGGAAGGTGGCCACCCCCATCTTCAACGGCGCCACCGAGGCCGACATTCAGGACTGCCTGAAGGAGGCCGGCCTGGCTCGGGAGGTGGGCGTGGACGAGCCCCTCATTGGCAAGCCCCTCTATCTGGCAGGCGAGGAGGGCCAGGAGATGCGTCCCCTCACCGCCGAGGAGATGGGCGACGCCACACAGGTGGCCCAGTGGCAGCGGGAGCGCCGCCTGCGCATCATCGACGGCAAAAACTGGCTCTACGACGGCCGCACCGGCCGCCGGTTCGACAACCCCGTCACCGTGGGCTATGTCTACTTCCTTAAGCTCCACCACCTGGTGGACGACAAGATTCACGCCCGTGCCACCGGCCCCTACTCTCTGGTCACCCAGCAGCCCTTGGGCGGCAAGGCCCAGTTCGGCGGCCAGCGCTTCGGCGAGATGGAGGTGTGGGCCCTGGAGGCCTACGGCGCAGCCTACACCCTCCAGGAAATTCTCACGGTGAAGTCCGACGACGTCACCGGCCGTGTGAAGACCTACGAGGCCATCGTCAAGGGCCTGAACGTGCCCAAGCCCGGTGTGCCCGAGTCCTTCAAGGTGCTTATTAAAGAGCTCCAGTCCCTGTGTCTGGATATGAAGGTGCTGGACAAGGACGGCGCTGAGATCGAGCTGAAGGACGAGGACGAGGACACCTACCAGCCCGTCCAGGACAACTACTACGAGCGGGAAGACGACTTCGGCAGCTATCAGGCCGACAGCGACTTTGCCTCCGCAGGCGGCTTCACCTTCAAGGGTGACAGCGACGACGACGATTTGGCCCTTGCAGCGGCTGAGGAGGGCTCTGAGGACGCCCTCTTTGCCGAAGACGACTATAATTGACACAGGGAGGAGATCAAAGCATGAGCTACGCTGAGTTTGACGCGATCCGAATTGGTATCGCCTCCCCCGAGCAGATCCGCGAATGGTCCTTCGGCGAAGTGAAGCGCCCGGAGACCATCAACTACCGCACCCTCAAGCCCGAGAAGGAGGGCCTGTTCTGCGAAAAAATCTTTGGCCCCACCAAGGACTGGGAGTGCAACTGCGGCAAGTATAAGAAAATCCGGTACAAGGGCAAGGTGTGCGACCGCTGCGGCGTGGAGATCACCAAGGCCAAGGTCCGCCGGGAGCGGATGGGCCACATCGAGCTGGCCGCCCCCGTATCCCACATCTGGTATTTTAAGGGCATCCCCTCCCGGATGGGCCTGCTGCTGGATATCAGCCCCCGTATCCTGGAAAAGGTGCTGTACTTCGCCGCCTATATCGTGATTGACCCCGGCTTCTCCCCCCTGTCCAAGAACCAGATTCTCTCTGAAAAAGAGTATCGGGACATGCGGGAGAAGTACGAGGACGACTTTGATGCCGGCATGGGCGCCGAGGCGGTGAAGAAGCTCCTCCAGCAAATTGACCTGGATCAGCTGTCCGAACAGCTGCGCAAGGAGCTGAAGGACGCCTCCGGCCAGAAGAAGGTAAAGATCATCAAGCGGCTGGAGGTGGTGGACGCCTTCCGGGTCTCGGGCAACAAACCCGAGTGGATGATCATTGACGTGCTGCCGGTGATCCCTCCTGAAATTCGGCCCATGGTCCCCCTGGACGGCGGACGGTACGCCTCCTCCGACCTGAACGACCTGTACCGCCGGGTGATTAACCGGAACAACCGCCTCAAGCGGCTGATCCAGCTCAACGCCCCCGACATCATCGTCCGCAACGAGAAGCGGATGCTCCAGGAAGCGGTGGACGCCCTCATTGACAACGGCCGCCGGGGCCGTGCCGTCACCGGAGCCAACAACCGGGCCTTAAAGTCCCTGTCCGACATGCTGAAGGGCAAGCAGGGCCGCTTCCGCCAGAACCTTCTCGGCAAGCGTGTGGACTACTCCGGCCGTTCCGTTATCGTGGTAGGCCCCTCCCTGAAAATCTATCAGTGCGGCCTGCCCAAGGAGATGGCCATTGAGCTGTTCCGGCCCTTCGTCATGAAGAAGCTGGTGGACGACGGCCTGGCCAACAACATCAAGGCCGCCAAGAAGATGGTGGAAAAGGGCGAGGCCGCCGTGTGGGACGCTCTGGAGTTCGTCATTAAGGACCACCCCGTGATGCTCAACCGCGCCCCCACGCTGCACCGTCTGGGCATCCAGGCCTTCGAGCCGGTGCTGGTGGAGGGCCGGGCCATCAAGCTCCACCCCCTGGTGTGTACCGCCTTCAACGCCGACTTCGACGGCGACCAGATGGCCGTCCACGTCCCCCTGTCCGCCGAGGCTCAGACCGAGGCCCGAGTGCTGATGCTGTCCGCCAACAACCTGCTCCGTCCCCAGGACGGCGGCCCGGTGACCATCCCCTCCCAGGACATGATTCTGGGCGCCTACTACCTCACCTACGCCCGGGACGAGGGCGACGTCAACCACGCTTTCGCCGACAAGGACGAGGCCATGCTGGCCTACGACGCCGGCCTGGTCACCCTCCACACCCCCATTCAGGTGCGGATGTTCCGGGAGGTGGACGGCGAGATGCAGCACAAGCTGGTTA
Organism: uncultured Oscillospiraceae bacterium; assembly: GCA_910585815.1. Lineage (GTDB taxonomy): Bacteria > Bacillota > Clostridia > Oscillospirales > Oscillospiraceae > Lawsonibacter. The sequence continues at coordinate 29,122 of CAJUFJ010000038.1, forward strand.
CCACCACGGTGGGCCGCATGATCTATAACGAGGCCATCCCCCAGGACTTGGGCTTTGTGGACCGCACCGACCCGGACACCATGTTCGATCTGGAGGTCAACGAGGTGGTCGGCAAGAAGATGCTGGGCAAGATTATCGACAAGTGCATCACCCGCCACGGCTTCACCACCTCCGCCGGGATGCTGGACGCCATTAAGGACCTGGGCTACCACTACTCCACTGTGGGCTCCCTCACCGTGGCCATCGCCGACATGACCGTCCCCTCCAAGAAGTATGAGCTGATCGGTGAGACCGAGAAGGAGATTGTCCGCATCGACAAGCAGTACCGCCGGGGTCTTATCACCAACGAGGAGCGTTACCGCCTCACCGTGTCCGCCTGGGAGAAGACCACCAAGGACGTCACCGACGCCCTCCAGGAGTCCATGGACCAGTACAACCCCATCTTCATGATGGCCGACTCGGGCGCCCGCGGCTCCATGGCTCAGATTCGTCAGCTGGCCGGTATGCGCGGCCTGATGGCCGATACCGCCGGCCGTACCATCGAGATCCCCATCAAGGCCAACTTCCGTGAGGGCCTGTCGGTGCTGGAGTACTTCATCTCCTCCAGAGGCGCCCGGAAGGGCATGGCCGACACCGCCCTGCGTACCGCCGACTCGGGCTACCTGACCCGCCGTCTGGTGGACGTGTCCCAGCAGGTCATTATTCGGGAGGAGGACTGCGGCACCCGCGAGGGCATCCTGGTCAGTGAGATTGAGGAGCACGGCCAGGTAATTGAGACCTTCGCCGAGCGTGTCCACGGCCGCTATCCCACCGACGATATCGTCGATCCCACCACCGGAGAGGTGCTCTTTACCCGGGACACCATGCTCCGCAAGGACGACGCCAAGACCCTGGAGGACCACGGCATTCACCAGGTCAAGATTCGTTCCGTCCTCACCTGCCGGGCCCGCTCCGGCGTGTGCGCCCGGTGCTACGGCATCAACCTGGCCATCGGCGAGCCCGTGGGCGCCGGCGAGGCGGTGGGCATCATCGCCGCCCAGTCCATCGGTGAGCCGGGCACTCAGCTGACCATGCGTACCTTCCACACCGGCGGCGTGGCCGGCGGCGACATCACCCAGGGTCTGCCCCGCGTGGAGGAGCTGTTTGAGGCCCGCAAGCCCAAGAAGATGGCCCAGCTGGCCGAGATTTCTGGCCGCATCTCCATTGAGGAGACCAAACGCAACGTGATGTGCAACGTCACCATCACCGCCGACGACGGCGAGGTGGTCACCTACGCCCTGCCCTACTCCTCCGGCATCAAGGTGAAGGAGGGCGACGTGGTGCAGAAGGGCGTGGAGCTTACCGAGGGCGTGCTGTCTCCCCACGACGTACTGCGCATCCGCGGCCTGTCCGACTGCCACAACTACCTGATCTGCGAGGTGCAGAAACCCTACCGCCAACAGGGCGTGGACATCAACGATAAGCACATCGAGGTGATTGTCAGCCAGATGATGCGCAAGGTCCGGGTGGAGGAGGCCGGCAGCTCCGAGCTGCTGTCCGGTTCCACCGTGGATCTGGTGGACTTCCTGGACGCCCAGGACGCCATCCAGGCCCGCATCGACGCCGGGGAGAAGGACGAGATGGGCGAGGACCTGGTTCTGCCCACCTGCACCCGGTTGCTCATGGGGATCACCAAGGCCTCTCTGGCCACCGAGTCCTTCCTGTCCGCCGCCTCCTTCCAGGAGACCACCAAGGTCCTCACCGAGGCCGCCATCAAGGGCAAGGTGGACCACCTCCAGGGCCTGAAGGAGAACGTCATCATCGGCAAGCTGATCCCCGCCGGCTCCGGCCTGGCCCAGTACCGCCAGGAGGACATTATCGACGACGAGGGCAACCTGGTTGCCCAGGCCCGCCGCCGCCCCGAGCGGGAGGTCAATCTGGATTTCAACGTGGACGAGGATGAAGACGAGGCCGAAGTTGAGGACGACCCCTTCTCCGAGCTCGGCCCCCTGGAGCTGGAGCCCGCCTCCGCGCGTCCCAGAAGCTGAGGGTTGATTTAAGCGTTGAAAAAGGGACTGCCTTCGGGCAGTCCCTTCTGTTATGTGGCGTTCATGCAGGTGTCCAACTGCCTGCGGACCTTCCGCCTGGCCCCATCCAAGCGTAGCCACCAAGGCAAACCATTTTGAACGATGGATTCCCAAGCCCATCCGTTACCGTATAGACTTTCGTGCTCAAACCTCCCTGTTCCATCCGTTCTCCTCGTAATATCCCCTTTTACTCCACTGGCGTGCTGGTGGACTTCGGCTGTGGAGCTGTCCGGCCTCAGTGTTGTTTGTCCGCCAAATCCTGCTTGATCAGCACTGTAAGTATATCTTCCTATACTCCGGCTTTTGTCCAGACACGGAAATGGCTGTATACGCTTTGCCATGTCCCGAACCACGCTGGCAGATCCCGACATGTTATTCCGGTGTTCAGACAATACAGAATTGCGTTGAGCATTTCCTGGTTGCTTTTTCCTGGCTGGTCTCCTTGCGGCTTTTTTCTAGCTAGAACTTATCTTTTGATCCTATTCCATTGTTTTTCGCTTATTTTATTTCTTTTCATATGCTTTATTTGATCATCTCAGCACTTTACACACAATATCAAAGTTTTAAACAGACTCTAGCGGCTAGAAAGAAATAATATAATCTGAATCTGGGCATGTTCTCCCAGATTGACCAGCGTGGATCATTGCGCTGGCTGATGGATTATTACCTGTCCGTCTATGAGGAATGTGTTGTGATCCGTCCGAAGGGTGCTCCGGTCTACTTTGCCCACGACGGCCTGGCCGCTTTCCACGCCGGGAACAGTCCCCTCCGGCCTGAGGCCCGTGTTATTCCTCCGCACCTGTACCTGAGCGATCCGGCCGCGCCGGTTGGCGACTATCTGCGCTCAATCCGGGCCAGAAACATCGGAGCCGCAGGAACCGCCGGACTGTCGGCACGGTTTATCCTGTCGTTGAACCGGCAGCTGGATCGCCCGGTCCGTGATATATCCCAGAAAATTGCACAGCTGCGGATGGTAAAGAGCCCTGCCGAGATCGCGATGGCCCGGGAGGCTGTACATCTTAACGAGGAGTCACTGTGGGCCTACCTAAAGGGGGCACGCCCCGGAGCACTGGAATCTGAGGCCCTGGCCAGAGGGTATGCCTTTGCCGCGGGCAGGGGATGTGAGGACCAGTATTGGATGGTCGGCTCAGGAACCCCCGCCATCATTTCCCACGCTGTTTTATCCCTTGGGCGAAAGCACCAGTGGCAGAATGGAGACGACAGCGCAGTTGTCATTGAGGTTTCGGGCCCCGGCGGGTATTATGGTGAGGTCTGGCAGGCCCTGAAATTTGGAGCGCGGGACCTGGAGCTGGAGGCGGCCCTGGCGGCTGTATCGCGGTCTATCCAAGCGGCGGCAGAGATGATCCGTCCCGGTAATACGGTGGGTCAGGTTGCTGAGGCGGCTGAGGCCAGCCTGGTCAAAGATGGATGGGCCGCCCCCAGAACCGCCTGGGAACCTGCTGCTCCCATCGGACATGGCCAGGGACTGGACGCCTGGGAAATCCCCTCCATCTCCGCCGATAACACACAGATCATTGAGCCAGGTATGCGTTTCAATCTTCATCCCGGCGTTGTGAAAAAGAACGGGAGCCGGGTAAGTTATTGCGATTGCTATATCTCATCAGACGGCGCGGCGGAACGGTTGTCCACACTTCCCTATGACGTAATTTATATCTAAGCCGAAAACATGTGTAATTTTTATTCATAGAACATGACGTGATTAGAAAAGGACGAAGGGGCCTCCCGCCGGTTTTACCGGCGGGAGGCCTCAGCAAATTAAAGAGGTTTCGCTGCGCCTATCCACCCAACTGTCTTTGGCAAAAGAGACAAAAAATAAATTTTATTTCTCTAAAGTATTGACATATTACATTAGTGTGCTATAATGTACCAAAAAGGTACTGTTTCGACTGGAGGAAAACAGTTTGCTGATGACGCGAGAGATGGACTACGCCCTGCGTATTCTGCGGGCGCTGTATCAGGAGGGACAGCTGTCCGCCGCAACCATTGCCCAGCGGGAGCACATGCCCAAGGCCATTACGCTGAAGGTTTTAAAGCAGCTCCACGCTGCTGGACTGGTGTGCAGCCGCCGGGGGAGCAGCGGGGGCTACGCCCTTCAGCGCCCCTGCGAGGGGCTGTATCTGGGCGATGTGTTCTCCGCGCTGGAGGAGCCTGTCCACATCAATCGCTGCCAGGGTCCGGGCTACCGGTGCGAAAACCGCCCCAAGGGGGACTGCGGCCTGTGCCGGGAGCTGTCCCGCATCCAGCGGGTGCTGGACGAGGAGTTTCGAAAAACGCCATTGAGCGCAATTTTCCAGGAAAAATAACATAAAGGAGGAAATATCTGTATGCTGTATCAAACCACACAGGAGCATGAGGAGCTGCGGGCCAAGGTAAGGGAGTTCGCCGAGGCGGAGATCAAGCCCATCGCTTTCATGCTGGACAAAAACAACCAGTTCCCCACCGAGGCCGTGAAGAAGATGGGGGAGCTGGGCCTGATGGGCCTGCCCTATGAGAAGAAGTACGGCGGGGCCGGGTCGGACGCCCTGAGCTACGCCATCGCCGTGGAGGAGCTGGCCCGGGTAGACGGCGGCGCGGGTGTGATTCTGTCCGCCCACACCTCCCTGGGCACCTACCCCATCTACGCCTTCGGCACCGAGGAGCAGAAGAAAAAATACCTGCCCGACCTGTGCTCCGGCAAGAAGCTGGGGGCCTTCGGCCTCACCGAGCCCAACGCCGGTTCCGACGCCGGCGGCACCGAGACCACCGCCGAGGACATGGGGGACCACTACCTCCTCAACGGCGAAAAAATCTTCATCACCAACGGCGGCGAGGCCAGCACCTATGTGGTGTTTGCCGTCACCACCCCCGGCATCGGCACCCGGGGCATCTCCGCCTTTATTGTGGAAAAGGGCTGGGAGGGCTTCACCTTTGAGGAGCACTACGACAAGATGGGCATCCGCTCCTCTGCCACCTGCCAGCTGAACTTTAACAACGTGAAGATTCCCAAGGAAAACCTGCTGGGCAAGGAGGGCCAGGGTTTCAAGATCGCCATGGCCACCCTGGACGGCGGACGCATCGGCATCGCGGCCCAGGCCCTGGGTATCGCCCAAGGGGCCTACGAGGCCGCCGTGGAGTACTCCAAGGAGCGTGTCCAGTTCGGCAAGCCCATCTGCCAGCAGCAGAATATCGCCTTTAAAATTGCCGACATGGCCACCAAGCTGCGCTGCGCCCGGTTCCTAGTCTACTCCGCCGCCGAGCTGAAGCAGGCCCACGTTCCCTACGGCATGGAGTCCGCCATGGCCAAGCAGTACGCCTCCGACATCGCCCTGGAGGTCACCAACGACGCCCTGCAAATCTTCGGCGGCTCCGGCTATCTGAGGGGCATGGAGGTGGAGCGGTTCTACCGTGACGCCAAGATCACCACCATCTACGAGGGCACCAACGAGATCCAGCGGGTGGTTATCGCTTCCCACATCCTGGGCAAGGCGGCCAAGGAGGCCCCCGCCGCCGCCGCGACAGGCCCCCGGGGCCCAGAGACGGGAGCACGGAAGCGGCTCATCCTCAAGGACGGTACCGCCCAGGAGAAGGTGGAAGCCCTGGTGGCCAACCTGAAAAAGGACGGCCACGACTTCACTGTGGGCATCCCCATAGACACCCCCATCACCCAGGCCGAGCGGGTGGTCTCCGCCGGCCAGGGCATCGGGGAGAAGAAGAACATGAAACTCATCGAGGACCTGGCCCGCGCTGCCGGGGCGGCCGTGGGCTCCAGCCGCCCGGTGGCCGAGACGCTGAAATACGTGCCCATCAACCGGTATGTGGGCATGTCCGGCCAGAAGTTCAAGGGCAACCTGTACATCGCCTGCGGCATCTCCGGGGCTATCCAGCATTTGAAGGGCATCAAGGACGCATCCTGCATCGTGGCCATCAACACCAACCCCAACGCCAAAATTTTCAAGAATTGCGACTACGGCATTGTGGGCGACGTGCTGGAGATTCTGCCCCTGCTCACCAAGGCGCTGGACACCGGCGAGAAACTGCCCGCCCCGCCCATGACCAAGATGAAGCGCATGGCCCCCAAGAAGGTCTATCAGCCCCGGAAGCTGTATATCTGCAACGGCTGCGGCCACGAGTACGACCCCATGCAGGGCGACCCGGAGAACGA
>CAJUFJ010000039.1 GCA_910585815.1 uncultured Oscillospiraceae bacterium
GGTTGACAGTCCATTAAATTGTTGTGTTTTTGTATGCTCTTGTTAAGGGAAGATAGGGACACTTATTGATGCATTTAGCTCCAACAGCGAAGATAAGATTGTTGTAAGCGGAATTCCTGCCCATGACGATATGATTAACAGTAATCTGGGCGACTGTCTTCTTTGATCCAAAATATGAACTGAAATAATACGGGAAGGGAGAATCTCCCTTCCGTATTGTTTTTGTATACAAATACACATTGGCAAGTGAGAGCAGATTTGTTAAAGGGGAATTTTACCTGTGTTTATGTGTTTATAAGAAAGAGGTATTCGAATTTTTATAGCTGACTTTTGCTGTGTCAGGGCGGACAAAAACGATTGGTAAATCTCTTTTTTCTGCATAATTGACGGTCATCCCTGTTCCGCTGCGGATGGAACGCTCGTTATCATATACGGCCAGCAAACAGTCGGCATGGTCAACCAGATACCGATTTCTCTGCATAAAGCTCTCTCGCCACGCTTTTTGTCCAATGGTAATACACTCAGCACTATGCCCGATCAGAAACGCCAACCGTTTCTTGCTCCGCTCGTCCCACCGATCATCATGGCCCGGATAGGGCAGAACTACTACCAATTCAATATCCTTGTAGTCTGGCTCCAGCTTCAGTTTCAGCAAAATCTCCCCGCTCCACATATCCACTCCAAGGGCGCCGCCTACCAGGAACCGGCGAACCCCCTGCCCGTAGAGCTTCATAAACTGCTCCTTCAGGCATCTTTTGAGCCTTTTGCAACGGGAATCGTTCTCGTTGTACTTGAATTTGAACCTGGTTGGCCTATGACCTGTAATTGCACATGTATACATGATAGCTCCTCCTCTCTATTTTGCTCATTATATACGCTATTGCTAATTTAATCTATCCATAGTCTGTTAAAATTTTTCGCCATAATGGATAAAATATTATCCATGGGAGTGGTGAAATGGAAAACTTGCTGAAAGAGATGGGAAAACGGTTAGTTGAGCGGAGAAAACAGCTCAGGCTTACTCAGGAAGAGGTCGCAGAACGCGCAGATTTGACAACACAGACAATTTCTACTGCTGAAACAGGGAAGAAAGCATTACGCCCAGCAAACATTATCAGTATTTGTGCCGCCCTTGATATCAGTCCGGACTATTTGCTCCTGGGAAGAATCTCCGGGGAAGATCGTTCTATCCTCTCCCAAAAGGTTTCCCAGCTGTCCCCGGAGCAATACCGCCACCTGGAGGATGTGGTAGACAGCTTCATCGCAGTGGCAATTCCAAACGAAAAATAAGGCCTAGCAGCCACTCAACTGCTAGGCCGTGTTTTATTCCTGTTGGAATGCCTCTAGTGTCTTAAAAATCGCATCCCTGTCCTCGTCTTCTGATAGGCTGGCTGGTATCTGGGCCGCTTGTTTGACCTCCTGCTGTAGGACAGGGGGTGTCTGCTGCTGTGCAAGAACATGGCGTACAATACGCTCGATCTCCGCGCTGCCTACTGCTGTTCCTGTCTCAGGGCTGTGGATATAGTGTAAAATCGCATTGGTGAGAAACTGCGCCTTGTACCGCCCCTGCTGATTCAAAATCTCGATGACCGTCCTCTGCTGTGGGTCAGCGGCGTTGAAGCGCACCGTAAACTTGCCGGGGTCCTTCTTTTCGGCCATCCCTGTCACCTGCCGTTTACTGCGTACTGGTACAGCATCTCATAACCCTTGACGTTGGCTTGGATATCCTCAACAAATAAGGGATTTCCCACTTTTCCAGATGCCTCGATCTGACGGCGCAGCAAAATCGCTCCGCCGCCCACAAAGACCACTGTACCGGATTTCAGCTCCAGGCCCCGCTCCCGCAGGGTGCTGAACAGATCGTTGACAAATACCTGGGCCTGCTGCTCCACGATCTCCGCTACCTTGTCCGGCACATGCTCGGTACGCCCTAACAGAACAGCGTCGATTTCAGATTCCTCCATCAGCATATTAAGCTCGGCACTGACCTTGGACTTGATCTTGTTATAGAGGGTAATCACCCCATACTCCAGTGAGTCGCAGACGGACAGGTCGCCCACCCCATCCTTCAGGAGCAGAAAGTCCGTCGTCATGCCGCCCTGGTCTACGACCAGCGCCTTGGGCTTGTCCCGCAGCGACTTCAAAATCGTCACAGCGGCGGCGTAGGACTGAGGGAAGCACATGGCCTTCTCAATGTAGATGGAGTAGGGCCGCTTCTGGTACTCAAACTGGACCACGCCCGCCCGGTGAAGTAGCCGGTAAAGCTCTTGTGCTGGGCGCCGTAGTGGGCCGGGGGGAGCCCTACCGCAAGCTGAATGCGCATGACATTCTGGGAGTAGCTGCCCGCCGCCTCAATCTCATAGGCGATGGCGAACAGAGAGAGGATAAAAAATCGCTCATCCTCCGTCTTGTCCCGATGGTAGGGAATACGCTTCTCAGAAAGTGTGTAGTATTTCCCCTGGTACTTCAAGGTTTCGCCTCCAAAGGGCGGTACTTCACTCTCCTCCAGACCGGAGGTAAAGGGCTCATGATTGGGAACTTTGATCAATTTATTGCCGTGGTCGATTGCGATTAACATAGCTTCACGCCTCCTTACTCTTTTTATACGAATATAATACGTCGTTTTCAACAGGATTATCAAAAAAGGGCGGTCTGTCAAAATGACAGGCCGCCCTACAGTTATGTGTGGACAGAGTAATACGCTTTTTTCAAATCATCTCTCCAACTGCTCCCGCAGCTCCATCCAACGACACCAGTTGTCCTCGTTCTGGAACCACTGGCAGATACTCTGATGCAGCGTTTCATGGAGGCCAGGAATCTGCCCAAAATCGTATTCGACCATGGCAGCATCTTCAAAGTCGTCCAGATTGTCCTCGAAGTATTGGGCTAAAATCTGAATCTCTGTACTTCCAAGCGCGGGGATGTTCATGGCTGCCAGGCACTCCATAAAGGGAGTGTGCCGGTCATCATCGGTTCCAGGCTTAAATATGAGGGTATCCTGGCCTGGCTTCTGCGTGCGGGAGACAGCCATGTCATTGTAGGTGAACAGAATGCCATCAATAGGCAACCCTTGCCGCTGTGCGTACTGGGGCAGTCTTTCAAGGGCCCCATTCAGGTCCTCCCGGGACAGGCTCCCTCTGCTTGCCAGGCAGTCGCTGCCGTAAAAACCGTAGCGTCCCAGTTCCTAAAGCTGTTTCGCTTTCGTTTCCAGAGCTGCAAAGCCCTCCAGAACGCTGAAAGGCATAAAGGCAAGCCGACGTCCGCGGCACGCTGCCGATTCAAGCAGCCGGACAGAGTCCTCTGCAAACTCCCGTCCGCTGGGGTAAGGTTTCCCATCGCCGTTCATCAGAGTATTCTTCAGCTCCTCAAAATCGCCGGGGCGGACGAACACCTTGCCCAGCACCACCAGCCGCTCCTGACAGGTGATTTTTGCGGGGATGCCGCTGATGGACCGAGTGTTATGGGTGACATCTTCCCCCTTGTTTCCTTCACCTTGGGTGGACATTTCAATCAGCTCGCCGCCCTCGTAGGTCAGTTTGACGGTCGGGCCATCCAGGTTCAGCATAATCAAAACCTTCTGATCACCTGCAAAGCCAGCCAAATCTTCGACCTGGGCAGTCACCCTTGGGGTGGGGGGAGGAATGGTGTGGAGCACCTTTTTCAGTTCCTGCACAGACGGATATCCAATCTTCCAAGTGGGGGAATCCGCCATACGGGTCCCGATGGTCTTTTCCAGTGCGGTCAGATCCCCTAAAACGCGATTGTAATCCTCATCGGTTACGCTGGGGGCCTTCAGGTCGTGATACTCATGCCGGTAACGGTTGAGCCGCGCGGTCAAGTCCCGCAGCTGCTGAAATGTGGTCAGTGCCATCACGCCGCCTCCTTCGCATATTTTCCAAAGTTCAATTCGTGGACGATACGGCTGATTTCTGCGTCGTTATCCCAAGCGGTATGTAAGACCTCCCGCTCCGGGCCGGAGCCGACGTAGACAGTTACCTTACCGCCATGGACCTGCATCAGCGCCTCGGGACGCCGGGCGCAGACGATTGCCAAATTACCAAGCTGTTTCATTTACAATAGCTCCTTCCTGTTGTGGAGCGGGTGTACTTCCGCAAGTACACCCGCTCCATTTGCTTATGCTGCATTTTCCATCAGATCAGCGGTCAACACATCGACCAGCCGCCTGCCAGCCAAATCGCCGGTGTAGATCATGATATTATCCCGGCGCATCTGCTCAAATTCCTTCTCCCGGAGAACACGACTGACTTCCGCTTTCTTCCGGTCACCTTTGGTCAGCCGCTGTGCAACAACTTGCTGCCACTCCTCAAGGAATTTCTTTGCGTCCTTAATGTCAGCTTCCTGCCGGTCAAACTTGGTCTGCTTCTGACGGACAGTCCCATCCGGCTCAACCTCCAGCGTGTAATATGGGACATCGGGGGCGGAAGCCCGACGCAGAAACAGGATATAAGATTCATGGGTCTGAATCCGGTCCCAGTAGCGGTCACTGCCCCTCAGACAGTGACAAAGCATATCGCCCTCTACGATGATGTCCAGTGCTCCGTCGGGAGCGATCACAGTATATTTTGCGTTGGCGTACTCATACTTGTCCTTGATAGATTGGCAGATACGATCTACCTTGGGGAAATTCTTCAAAACCTCGGCCACCTGTGCTTTTTTGTTCATCTGCTTACACCGCACGACCAATTCGTCGTGCCGCTGGCGGAGCAGCTTGGCCCGGTAAATGATCTCGTCGCTGGTGTCGATCCCCAGCTTCTCAGCCATGGAAATGTAGTCTCCCCATGTCCTGATTACCTGTTGGACGGTTTCGCCGCTGGCCTGTGCCTGGCGTACCAGATAATTATGTATTTGGACGGCATTCATCTTGTCCCCTATAAAATTCAGATCATAAATGTTAATCTTATTCTGGCAGAACCAGAGGATAATATCGTCTGGAATCGGCCGGCCGCTCTGTTTCTCCTGTTGGAGCCAGCCTAAAAAACGATGCCCTCCGTTGTAGCGGCGCAAACGCTTTAACTCTTGGGAATCAATCCCCAATACCTTAGTCAGGCTTGACGCCTTGGGGTCTGCAATGCGGGCTTGAACAGAAACCGTTTCCTGCATACACTCCTGTGCCAATAAGGGCAGATTCGCTTTCAGGATCTTTTCCAATGGCGGGATATCCTGCAAAATTCTGAGATACTGCTTGGGATATGCAACCAAACCCTGCTTACGAATCCATTCCGCTAATCCAGTCCCCTGTAGAGCGGTTTTGGCGAGATAAGAGAGATTTTTTCCATATACTCTGCCCTTTTGATTCCCCTGATATTGGTAGCTGTACCCATACCAGGAATAGACCGGCTCGCCTTCAACCCAGCGACAGCGGATATTTTTATACATACCCCAATGGTAATGCCGGGACTGCATATCCTGACCACAGATCGAGCGGCGCTGCTCTGAACATCGAATCTCAGGGGTCCGATATTTGCCCTTTTGATAAATGCGCATGGCCCAAAATTCCCGTAGAATGAAACCATCCGGGCGTGCTTGGATCAGGTAGACACTTACTTCATCCGTAAAAATCCTCCCGGCCCGGCCGACTGCCTTAAAGGTGACCTCGTGCCGGCAGCGGGAACAACGGCCTTCCTTATTGTGGATTGGCTTACTCTGAATAGGTACTTCTTTCCCGCAATAGGTACAGTAGCCGGTTTTAGCGCCGCCTTTCCGGTATTCGTAGAACATGTAATTCTGCGGAATACCAATCTTGTCTACCCAACGGTTCCAATCCTTGGGGAGCGGCGGAGTCAAAGCCATATCTGCGTCCCAGGCATCCGTTTCTTTCTTATTTCGGAGTATCCGGGCCTCCTCACGGAGTTCCCGCTGATAGAGGAGAATAGCCTTGTATCCGCGTTCGCCCGACTTCAAATAGCTTGCAACTGCTTTGGAATCAGCAGCAGACATCCATATGTTCGGAAACTCTGGCATATTGGACGGCCAATTCAGGCGATCCACTTTGGCTGTCAGCCACTTGGCGTTGATCCGGTCATAGGTGATAAACCGCCGGGCACTGCGGTCAATGTAAACCTCATAGGAGGGCAGCCGGCCTCCGGTGCGCAGATGATCCGGGTAGTAAAGAGCGACCTTCAGGATGTCGTTTTCAATACAGCAGCGCAGATACAAATGATATTCCCGCACTATCTTTTGGTAGGAATATCTCCACGTTTTGACTGTTGTTATCCGGGGAACATCCTTCTGAGCAATTCGAAGCATTTTGGATGAAACATTCAGCTGGCGCATAGCCAGCAATTCTTTCTTTACCACTGTCAGGCCACCTTTCTTTCCTTCAAATTGATATCATACCAAGTGTTGGGCTTGATTTTTCTCCCGTCCACACGGACCAGAGCAATTTGGACGATCTTATCACCGGCTGGAGCTTCCTTTGCAAAGGCCAAAATATCCCCTTTTTTACCGGAGGCAACAGGGTCGGCGCCGCGAACCACCATATAGGCCAAAGCATGGATGAAAAATTCCTCCCGCTCCAGCTTTTTGATAATAGTCAGCTCCGTACAGGCGATTTTGGAATCCCGTTCGTCCTCGTCGATGTCACCGCCTGGCTGTACCAGGTAATACTCCGAACACTCCATATCGCCGTAGTAGGACAGGCAGTCCAGCGGGTCCTCGGCGCAGTGGAAGCCATTGGCTCCACAGTTTGCCTCGGCGGTCGTATTCAGACCCATGACAAACTGGTAGCCCCGGCAAATCAGGCCAGGTTGAAATCCTTTGTAAGCAATCATCCGGCTTTCCCTTCCAGCGCCATGAAGTCAATCATGGAGAGCTGTCCGGACGACTCGGCCGGCTTCGGTGCGGGCTTGGGCGGCTCCGTTTTTTTCGGCGCTGCCCCTTTTTTAGATTTATTCTTACTCCTGGATTTGGAGGTCTTGCCATAGTAAGGCTGGGGTACGAATTTCTCCTCCTTCTCCTTGTCCACCTCAGCATCCGGGTCGTTGAAGTATTCCACCGCCCATCCATAACAGAGATCGTCCGGCACATCGCTGCCGTAGCCTTGCGCTCCGGGTCCAGGTTGGATACCGCTTGCCTTCAGCTCGTCCTGAATGTACTCCCACGCTTTCTCGTTGATGTACTGAAAGCAATGGACCATGCTTTTGCTGGGGTGCATGACCTTCCGGGCAAAGGTAGGGTTGTCCAGGCACAGTGTCTGAATGTGCTCTGACACACAGTCCTTCATATTGCGCCGTGTCAGCTTCTCGGTGTCGGCGCTCACCTGCTTCATGGAGGCGAACATTACTTCGTCGTCGCTCATGGCGGCCAGACGGTCCAGCTTCTCCTGCATGGCAGCCTTTTTCTTCTGCTGTCTGGCCTCCCATTCGGCCTTGCGTTTGGCCTCAGCGGCCTCATGTTCTTTCCGCTTGGTATCCTCGTCCTCGTCCTTGTCCTCAGCCGGAGTTGCCTCTTTGTCCTGGCTGTCGGCGGACGGTTGGGGCTCGGCCGGCTCCGCTTCAGAAGCGGGTTCAACCGGCGGTGGAGATTCCACCAGCGAAATCTGCGGCTGTTCAGTTGTCTCAAGCTGGAGCTCATTGCGGCTCTCCTGTTCTACATCAATCTCAGAAAAAATACCCATCTCTATAAAAACCTCCTAAATGTTGAAATAAAAAGGACGCAAACCGGCTGTTAAACCGGTATTGCGTCCTTCCCTCATATTTGCTCAAACCGCATAGACCAGTGTGCTGAATGGGTCGAAGCAGTAGCACACCAGGCCGGGGTATTGAGCTGTCTGTCGTTGAATCTGATGCTGGACGGCCTGGGCGGGCCCCTCGTTGTAGGGTCCATCCCAGCCATCCCAGACCATTGCGGTAAAGCAGCCATGCTCGGGGCGGTATCGCACCTCAGCGCCCAGGTCCCGGCAAGCCGCGCACAGATGTTCAAGCTGTTTCAGCTTTTCCTCATTGTTCCTCACTCTGCTGCTCTCTTCGATGAAGCGCCAGCTGCCAATCATCAATCCCCTTGTACTGGGGGTCCCAGATCAACTGCCGGCACGCCATCCCGTGTTTGATTGCCAACTGATGTACCTTTGCCGCCCCCCGGTTGACCGCCGGGTTGCGATATTTGTCCATATCCTCGGCCTCGATGATTTCCTCAGTGCCATTTCTGCTTAAAAAGGCAAACAGCTGGTCCAGCCCGGCGGTATTGTTGGCTCCAATCGTGGCCGCAAAGGTGCGGCCTGTCAGGGCGTGGGCAATATCCGCCTTCAGCGCCCCCTCGGTCACATAGACCACACGGGAACAGGGATCGCCTACAAAATGGACCGGACTTTTGGAAGTCGCCCCCATCCTCTTGCCTGCGGAGGAAAGCGTGAGGTACTTGATCCCCTCTTTCTCTGGCGGGGCGTCCTTGTCCCGGATGGGCTTATCCAGACGGGTCTGAAGGCCGCAGAGCAGCCCATCCACGCTGCGGACTGGAATCAGTATCCCAGAGGTCCGCTGATGGAATTTGACAGTCAGCTTTCCATAGTCGTCTACATAAAAGCCCGGAACACCCCGCACTGTGTAGCCCCGTTCCGCCAAACACCTTGCCAATGTGCGGCAAAGCTGCGGGGGAGGGGTGCTCTTGAAGCCAAACTGTTCAATCCCAGCGTCCGTCAGACCCCGCTTGCCGCGTAAGTGCTCCCGATGGGCCGGGGTCAAGGTCAGGGCGGACATCATAGCGGTAAAGGTGCGGTGAATTTCCTGCACGCTGGCCCGTTCCGCCTGTGGGACCTCATTGGACGAAGCGGCCGCATAGGGAACCGTATATTCCGGGGCGGCGCTCCCGGTCTGCAAGGCGCCACAAATCTCCTGGTAGGCCGCCGAACTGCTGACCCCATAGACCTTTGCGTACAGGGCCAGCATTCCGCCGCCCTCACCGCAGTAGTTGCAGCGCCAGACATTTTTAGCCAGATTGAGATTCATTTTTCCACGGCGGTCACCGCAGACGGGGCAGTCCGCATAGACATAGCCCGGCCCCCTCCGCCTGATATTCAGGCGGAGAAGGGCGGCCACATCCAGTATCGAAAAGGGAAAATCCGCCGTACCTATAGCCACCAGCTCCTTTCCTTCCCGTCAGGTACACGACAGAAACTTACCCGGCTTGTTTCATCCCCAGTTCTTCCATCAGCATGGAAGCGCCGGCCTTCACGATGTTGTCGGTTTTGGCATACAGATACCATTTCAGGCTGGCTCTCCGCTCCTCGGCTACCCGCCCCAGGGTCAGTCCCGCGCAGGAGCCCAGGGGGACGATGATCGCCTTGGCCTCATCCAAAGTCATAAGCGCCCGAATCTCCTCCACCATCATGTCGGCGGTGTAGCGCGGGGGCTCCTGAGCGGCAGGGGCCTCGCTTACCGGCTGCGGAGGTGTTTCCGCAACAGGGGCAGGTTCCGCAGCCGGTGCAGGCGTCTGCTCATGGGCAGGCATGGAAATCACCTTGGACGCTGTCTGGGCGGGCGTCTCCTGAACGGGCGGCGACGCTTCCGCTTGTTTGGCCGGCTCTACAGGCGGCTGGACCTCGGGGGCGATGGAAGCAGGCTCCGCCGCTGTCTCAGAGCTGGGCTGTTCCTGCGGGGTCTCGGCCTCGCCATTGTCGGGCACTTCGCACAGCTGGATGCCGAAGCCGGCGTTGTCCAACGCTGTGTTCAGAGCCTCGTCCTGGGCCTTACAGATGTACTGGACACCGGACCCATCCTTTGCCAGCTGCGTGGAGGTAAAGCTGGAGATCAGAGAGGCGTCGTCCCGGCCGGCATAGAGCCGGGCCTCGAAAATCGCCATCTGGTCGGTGATCCGCAGAGGGTTGAGCAGCATCCGTCCGTCGGGGCAGGCCAGCCGGAACCACAGCCGCTTGTAGGGCAGGTCCAGCTTCAGGGCCGTCTCGCCGGTTTTGGCCGCCGTCCTGCGGACAAATCGCATTGGGTCAAAGCCCGGCACATTCCGCAGCTCCCGGGCGGCGGGGACGGTTTCGATCAAAGTGCTGTTCTGTTCTTTCATTTGGATATTCTCCCTTCATAAATTAAATAAGAGATACCAGCGTTTTTTTCTGCGCTTGCATCTCATTTTTAACTGGCGTCTTTCAGTTTTGTTTCGCCGTCCAAAGCAGCTGGAACAGCCTTGTGCGTCAGAGCGCGCTGGTAAAGTGTAATACGCTCTCCCAGAAGTGTGTTGCGCCGTCTGTTGCCGCTCCTTCCAATCGCCATGTAAAGCGCCTTTTTATGGCCGACCAAAATTACCCGCCTCTTTGCACGGGTAATCCCTGTGTAGAACAGGTTTCTGGACAGCAGAATCTTGTGGGCCGGGAGCATGGGAATGATCGACACCTCGTACTCGCTGCCCTGGGCCTTATGGATGGTGGTGGCATAGGAGAGGTCCAGATCCCCCAGGTGCGCCAGAGAATAATCCGCAAAGCGGCCGTCAAAGTTGACAGTTACTGTGCTGGATTGGATGGCGGATACCGTTCCAACCTCGCCGTTGAATACACCTCTGGAAACAGGCTCGTTATTCTCGTTATGCAGGATGATATCACTATCATTCTTAACCTGCATCACTCGGTCATGCAGCCGGAACAGCTTGCCGCCAAAGATGATCTCCGGTTTTCCCGGCTGTGCTGGATTGATTTCTTCCCGGATGGCCTCATTCAGCCCGTTGGCCGAGGCGGCTCCCTCCGAGCGGAAGGGGGAGAGGATCTGCACCTGCTCTATACCGGCGCGCTCCACCTCTTTTCGGTAAATGCTGCGGATCAGTTCCGCAGCCTCCTCCTGGGAGTCGGCCTGGATAAAGGAGAAATCCCGGCCATAGTACAGATCACACTTGCCCTCCTTGATCAGCTTGGCGTTGTGGGCAATTAGGCTGTCCCTGGCCTGACGGAAAATCTGGTCCAAGACTGTCACCGGAACCAGGCCGCACTGGATCAGCTCCCGGAACACGCTGCCCGCGCCTACGCTCTCCAACTGGTCAGCGTCGCCCACCAGCAGCACTTTTCTTCCTGCTTTCAGGCTGGAGAACATCTGGTAGGCCAGCCACATATCCATCATGGAGCACTCGTCCACGATTAGGAAGTCGGCATCCAAGTCCTGTGGTTTCTGCCATCCGGTATCTTCCCTGTGCAGTTTCAGCAGGCTGTGCAGGGTCTGGGCCTTGTCCATACCGGTGGTCTCCGCCATGCGGCGGCTGGCCTTGCCGGTGGGTGCCCCCAGCAGAATGGTGTTTTTGGGGTAGAGCTGCCGGTACGCCGCAATGACCGCTTTCAAAACGGTACTCTTGCCAGTGCCGGGGCCTCCGGTGATGATGGACAGGTTGTGCCGGAACACCATCTCCACACCCTCAGACTGCTTGGGCGACAGCTTAATCCCCAGCCGGTTTTTGATTTGCTCCATCACGGGAGCAAGCTGGACCGGCTCTGGTTTCTCCAAAAGCATTTGGACTACCTTGAAGGCTGTCTCGCTCTCCTGGGTAAACACATGGGGCAGATAGATGTTGCCCTTGTTGGCCACCACCACATCGGTCATAATCATGGCCTTCAGCTCCCGCTCCACCTGCTGGCGCTCCAGCCGCAGGTCCAGCTGTGGAATCTTCTCGTTCAGGAGCAGGAGAGCTTCCTTGACCAGCGTCTCCGCCTCCATATAGAGGTGGCCGCCCTCGGTCCGGGACTTCTCCAGGGTGTAGAACAGCGCCCCCTGGACCCGCATGGGGTCGTGGAGATCGCCGCCCGACTTCTGTACGATGGCGTCAACCCTCTTAAATCCAAAATTGGGAATCTGGCACAGCCGAAACGGGCTTTTCTGCAGCAGCTCCACACCATTCGGGCCAAAATGCTCATAGATTTTCATGGCTGTGGTGGGGGTCACCTTGAAGGGGGCCAAAAGAGTCATCAGGTCACGCATGGCCTTGCTCTGCGCATAACCGGACTTGATCTCCTCCAAACGGTCCTCTGTAATGCCTCGGATTTCCAGCAGCTTCTCCGGCTGGTGCTCCAGCACATAGAGAGATTGGATGCCGAACCGCTGAATAATAGCCTCGGCCGTTTTAGGCCCGATCCCCTTCAGCAGCCCGGAGGTCAGATAGCCCCGGATGCCCTCAATGGTGGGCGGCACGATCTCATGCCAACGCTCCACCTGGAGCTGGCAGCCGTACTTGCCATTGGACCAGATGCCCTCCAGCTCCATTTTGATGGAATCCGTCCGGGGCAGATCATAGCCAACCGCCACGAACCGGATCAGGTGGTCGCTGAATTTGTAAGTGCTTCGGGCGTCCTCTGGAACCATCAGGTCCGCAGTTTTCAGCCGCAGGACGCAGTATTTGCTGGCCTCATTGTAAAAGAGTGTTTTGTCAAAGGCTGCGACAATGCTCATTACCTTCACCTCTCTACGCCGCATCTGAGGCGGCATATTTTATGCTGAACCGTCTGCTCTCGGAGACTGAGACATATTCCGTATAGATGTCCGGGTGGCTCTCCTTCAGCCGAAGCAGGCTTTCCTTTACAATACTCTCCTTGTAGCTGGGGTTGAATGTCACGGTGTAGCTGCCGCTGGCATCCTCATAGACTGCGGTGCAGCTGCTCCCCATGTAGGCCACAATAAGGGCCTTCATGCGGTCCATCTCGGCCTTGAGCCGCTTGGCTTCAGCCTCCAGACGGCCCTTTTCCTCTTTCAGTTCCAGGTAACGGAATACCCTGGCGGACTGTGGCTGGGTCAATGCAACTGGAGGGGCATCCTTAATGGACGGTCCCATCAGCCGGCGCAGGCTCTCCAGGATTAGCTCGCCGTCATTTTCAAGGTACGGCGGCTCCACCTGGGCCTGGACGTTGTTCAGCCAAAAGTCCTCCTCCAGGAAGATCAGCTCCGATTCATAGTCCATATCCCGGTCAATGTGCCGGATGATGACCTCGTCCTCGTTGTTGCCGTTGAGACAGCAGAAATAGACCCGGTCCAGGTCCATCACCGCCATGTAGTGCCGCCCCTGGACCTCGTAGTAGACAGGGACGATGGGATGGCCGTTGTACTCCTACTTATCCCGGGCGTTGTAGTTGGTGGTCTTGCACTCCAGGATCGCTGTGCTGCCGTCCGGGAGCTCCACGAGGTAGTCCAGGTCGGCCAGCATCCAGGGATGGTCCGGGTGCTGGAACATGGATTTGCGCTGGTAGACCGTCAGCCC
This sequence comes from uncultured Oscillospiraceae bacterium, assembly GCA_910585815.1. GTDB lineage: Bacteria > Bacillota > Clostridia > Oscillospirales > Oscillospiraceae > Lawsonibacter. Next base: position 13,192 of record CAJUFJ010000039.1, read on the forward strand.
GGTCTTTTTTGCAAAGATACGGGCCACCAGGTCCTCCAACAGGGTCCCCACCTCCATGGCGACCCAGCTGCCCCCATCATCCTCGATGGGGCGGTTCAGCTTGTCATAGTAGAGGTCCACAGAGGTCCGAAACGGGGAGATGCCCAGAACAGCCGCCGCATCGCTGCCACCGATTCCCTGGCGGCGGTATGCCAGCCAGTCCTCTCTGGAGAGGCCGGTGGTGTCCACCAGCACCAGGGGGTCACGCCGGGATGTCTGTGCCAAGGGTGTTCGCCCCCTTTCTGAGTACTGTGTCTCTGCGCCTGATCCGCTGGACTTTTCTGCGATTCAGGCGCATGGAGCCGATCCCCCGTCTGGGGCGGCCTCCTGGTTTCCAAAGTCGTTTGCGTTTCATGGTCTGCGCTCCTTTCATCATTTGATTTATCCTCAAAGCCTTGCGGCGTTTGGGCAACAAAAAAAGCGGGAATGACTGTACTCTGACCAAAGGGCCAGATCACCACCTGGTTGGTGGCGTCAGTCATTCCCGCTGTTCGCGTTGGGGTAATTCCCCATATGAAAATAAAAAATCAGCAGATACCCGCCACAAATGGGCGCAGTAATACCACTGACAGTCCGTACAATCACCAGGAAAGCCATACGAGTGTTGGCGTTTCCCGTAACGTGTGCAATGCGAAACCCTTCGCTCCCAGACCAAAAGCCTGCCCTCAAACATGAGGAACGCACATAGAATCAATTACAAAGTGATACTAGCACAATATATTGTGTATGTCAAGAGGAATGCACTATATCTTGAAAATAAAAAAATTTTCCTTTTTTGTGCAGAAGAAAAAGGGGGCAGTTACTATTTATTACCCAGAAGCCCCTAAAAGGGATTTGTACCTTGACAAACGATGAAGCGGCCCAGCGGCGGCGCATCCATACCCTGTCCCGGAGATTATACAGGAGTGGCGGACAGTGTGCCTTTGCACACCCGCCGCTGAAATGCCGCACAGCGGCAGCCTGACAATACGCGGTCTGGAATGAGAGCGCAGGAAATGGGCCGGGATGGTAACAAAACATTTTCTTTATTGTTGATTTAGCTGGGGAAGAATCGTATAAATACTGTAGTAAGGATGTATGCATTTTCTACAGCTAACAAGGGAGAGAGGTCTTTACTTTATTATGTTCAAAGAATATCCCGACATCCTCACTGTTGAGCAGGTAGCCAAGGCGCTGCATATCAGCAAAAATTCAGCCTATCGACTGATCCATAACAGGTCGATAGGCTGTAAAAGAATTGGCCGGAAAATCATTGTGCCAAAGCGGTGCTTGATTGACTATGCGCTCTCCGCAAGATATAATGTAGACACTCTGTAGCAGGCGAACCCAACTGTCGAGAGGAGGACTACTACCATGACAGGAAGCCTGCAAATGAAAAACGGCAAATTTTATATGGTCCTGAATGTCCAGGAAAATGGCAAGCGAAAGATGAAGTGGATATCCACAGGGCTGGTGGTCAAAGGCAACAAGCGGAAAGCGGAGCAAATGCTCAGAGAGACGCTGCAAGCCTATGAGATTCAGCAAAGCGGTCCCAAATGCAATATGCTGTTTTCGGACTACATTCAAAAGTGGCTGGAATATGTGCAGCGTAAGGTGGATGAGGTTACCTATCAGGGGTACGAGCTGCTTGCCCAGCGTCAGATCATTCCCTGGTTCAAAGAAAAAGGAACAAAGCTGGAGGATGTTACCCTGCCGCTCCTGCAAGAGTACGTCGACGAAAAAGCCACACGAGGCCGTGTAGACGGCAAAGGCGGCCTTTCGCCCCGCAGTCTGCGGCTGCATAAGAATGTTATTTTCCAGTCGCTCACTGAGGCGGTCAAGGACGGTCTGCTGCCCAACAATCCCTGTCAGTATGTGGTACTCCCCAAAAATATTCGCTATGAGTCCCACTTTTACACGGTTGAGCAGTTGAATCAGTTCTTTGAGGCAATCAAGGACGAACCGCTGTACCCTTTGCTGAAGATCACAGCTATCTATGGGCTGCGTCGAAGTGAGGTCCTGGGGTTGAAGTGGGACAGCATTGACTTTGACGCTGGAACGGTGACCATCCGGCACACAGGCTCCAAGGTGACAAAGGCGGTGGAGAAGGACAAGACGAAGAACGCCACCAGCTACCGCTCTTTCCCGCTGACGAACGAGGCTCGGAGTATCTTTCAGGCTGCAAAGACCGAGGAACAGAAAAACCGGCGGCTGTTTGGCAAAGCGTATCAGGAGAGCGACTATGTGTTCAAATGGCCTGACGGACATTCTTATTCACCTGATTATATCACCGAAAAATTCCCGGCCCTGTTGAAAAAGCATGGAATGCCTCATATTCGGCTACACGAACTTCGTCACAGCTGCGCCAGTCTGCTGATCAACGCCGGCTTTACCCTCAAGGACGTCCAGGAGTGGATGGGACACGCAGATATCAAGATGACCGCCAATATCTACGGACACTTGGACGTTTCCAGAAAGCAAAGCATGGCCGCAAAGCTCTCCGGAGACTTATCGGCTCCGTGTTAGAAAAGTGTTAGAAAACCGGCGTTTGCGGAAGGGAAAATAAAAAAAGAGAAGTCCCAGAAGCCTTGCGGCTCTAGGACTTCCCGTGGTCCGAGTGACTGGATTCGAACCAGCGGCCTCTTGAACCCCATTCAAGCGCGATACCAAACTTCGCCACACCCGGAAAATGCTGGCCTCTTGTGTCGGGCAGCTTATGTATAATACCACGCCTGAAAAGAAAAAGCAACCCCTTTTTGAAAAAAATTTTAAATTGGGCGGAACCCCCATTTGCAGGGGCTCCGCCGGGACGTTTTACGCTGTGGGCTGCTGGTTGGAAAACCGGGTATAGGCCTGGCTCACCTTGTTCTGAGGCGCCTGCTCCACCTGATACCAGCCCTTGGTCTGAGCCAGCTTAAACAGGTCGGTCTGGGTCTGATGGCTCTGGCGGAAGATGTTCAGGAAGTCGTCCCGCAGCGCCGTATTGACACATTCCGAGGCGAACGTGTCGTAATTGGCGCTCATCTTCTTCTCACTGCACAAAAAGTCTGTAATCCGTTCCTGATCGTTCATGCCTGTTCCTCCTTTAGCGCAGGTGACCCAGTAGGGTGTTGTAGTTTTGCAGGTGCTGGCTGGCGCAGGACTGAAACTGATTTTTCAGCTCCTGGTCCTGACACTCCTGGACGGCGGACAGGTACTTGCAGTGGAGCACCCGCTCAAAGTCCAGCTGGTCGGACAAAGCGGTCAGCTCCTTGGTGGTGAGATTGGGCATAAAACTGCCTCCTTTCAAAACGGAGAAATCCTCCGCTACTGGCAGTTAGTCTGTCCAGATCATTCCCGCTTATGCGGAACTTTGGGATTCCCCTCCCCGTCAAAATCCCAAACCAGGTGGAGCTGGCCCTCCCGGCGCTCCGTCCGGGCCAGGCAGAACAGGGCGGGCAGCCGCACGGGCCGGTCGGCCCGGAGGGGGGCGGCCAGGGAGAAGCCGCCCTCCCCCCGGCGGCACAGCATGGCCCCTGTGAGCTGCTTTTTCAGCACCGGGTCGGATACCAGCCGCTCCGGGTGCTGCTCACAGTACCACTGCCCGGAGGGCTGGCTGTTGAAGGCAAAGGCCAGCGGGGCCTCCGCCCGGAAACGGGGCCAGCAGCCCGCCTGCTCCAGCGCCCCCACGGACAGGGTGCGGCGCAGCCGCAGCGCCCCGCCCTCCGGGGCCAGGGTGCCCAGAAGGAGCTTGCCCCCCTGCTCGCCGTGGAGCCACACCTTGTAGAGCCCCCGGCCGTCCGCCAGACGCTCCGCCTCCATATGTACCCGGGGGCCCTCCTGATGCAGGGTCAGGGTCCCACCGCCCCCCATTGTAAGCCGTTCTTCCACCATTTCCGCCCCCTCTCCTGCCATTCTATGCGGGGAAGGGGGAAAATACGCCAAAGGAAACGCGGCGGCCCGTTGGCCGCCGCGCTCAGCTCAGTGATTCAGAACCCGCACCCGGATCATATTGGGGATGGCCCGCAGCTCCTCCACCGCCTCCTCAGTGAGGCGGGTATTCACGTCCACCAGGGTGTAGGCGTAGTCCTTCTTGGACTTATTGGTCAGGTTTTCCACGTTGATATGGTCGTCGGACAGCACCGCCATGATCTGGGACAGCATACCGGGCACATTCTTGTGAATCAAGCAGATGCGGGCGATGCCGCTCCAGTCCTGGACCACGTTGGGCAGGTTGACCGAGTTGGTGATGTTGCCGTTCACCAGGTAGTCCTGGAGCTGGCGGGCAGCCATAACAGCGCAGTTCTCCTCGCTCTCCGGGGTGGAGGCCCCCAGGTGGGGCAGGGCAATCACGTTTTTCACCGTGGCGATCCGTTCATCGGGGAAGTCAGTGACGTATTTGGCCACCCGGCCCGCCTCTAGAGCGGCGATCATGTCCTCGTCGTTCACCAGACCGCCCCGGGCCAGGTTGAGCACCCGCACCTGGCCCTTCATCTTGCCGATGGCCTCGGCGTTGATAAAGTCCTTGGTGGAGCTGTTGTAGGGGACATGGATGGTGATGTAGTCGGACACCTTATAAAGCTCGCCCACCTCCTTCACCACATGGACATGGCGGTCCAGCCGCAGGGCGGCGTCCACCGACAGGAAGGGGTCGTAGCCGTAGACGTCCATCCCCAGGTCCAGGGCGATGTTGCACACCAGAGCCCCGATAGCCCCCAGGCCGATGACGCCCAGGGTCTTCTTATACAGCTCCGGGCCCGCGAAGGCGGACTTGCCCTTTTCCACGGCGGCGGCCACGTCCACCTTGGGGGTGTGGGCCTGCTCCTGTACCCAGTCGGCGCCCCCCAGAATGTCCCGGGAGGCCACCAGCATGGCGGCAATCACCAGCTCCTTCACCGCATTGGCGTTGGCGCCAGGGGTGTTGAAGACCACAATGCCATTTTCCGAGCACCGGTCGATGGGGATATTGTTGGTGCCCGCCCCGGCCCGGGCGATGGCCCGGAGGGCGTCGGGGAAAACGTACTCGTGCATGGGGGCGGAGCGGACCAGGATACCGTCCTCGTTCTCCACGTCGTTCCCCACCTGGAAGCGGTCACGGTCCAGCCGGGCCAGCCCCACGGAAGAAATTTTGTTCAGTGTTTTAATACGATACATGTGAATTACCTCGAATTAGTTTTAATATCAGCCGCAGTCCCAATTATACATGACCCGGGAGAAGTCCCGGCGCTTTAGATCGTCCCGGTTGATGAAGAAGTTGCCTACCCCTAAATCGCCCCAGCAGACAAAGAACTCCCGGCCCCGTGTGTCACTGTCCAACTGGAACAGAAGGGTATCCAGGTCTCCGTGCTGGGTCTCGCGGGGGTCGGCCTGCGTGAAGTAAGGGTAGCCGCCCAACTGGTGATGGGGGACATCCTCGTTGCCGTAGCCGAACAGATCATCTTCATCATCGTCTTCCTCCAGCAGCTCGAATACATCCCAGCCCTTTTCGATGGGCTCATCCGGCTTTTTCTGATTCCACTTCTGGACGAACAGGGAATCAAAACGAAAGTCGCCGGGGGTCATGCCCTGATCCACAGGGACGCCGAAAACGATATGGAAGGGTCCCTTCTCCAGGGGGGAGTAGTCCTCCGGTGTTTCCGGGAGGGAGATATCCGCCGCCGTAACGGAGGGGTCCGCCGTCTCATGGTAGAGAACAGCGTAATTTTTTGACTTCATGGCTCCGAAATCACAGCCAAACATCTCGTCGGTGCCGATGAAAAATTGCAGCAGACCGGCGTGGGGATAGTCGGGCAGAGCAGTGAGCTGGGTACAGTCGATCTGAGCCAGAAACCGCAAGGGTACCCCCTGCTCGTCCACAGGCCACTTGGTCCCCTTGGGCAGATAGGGGGTGCCCCCCACCTTGCTGCCGGTCAGGCCAGGCTCACCCTCCTCCAGGGAGAAAGAGAGACAGGGGGTACGGTATTCTGCACGGATTTCTTCACAGATGGCGTTGGTAAGCTCAAAATTGGTCATAAATAAGTACCTCCAAAATTACGCACCCACATGCTCCTTCAGTTTAACCCCGTCCAGCGCGGGGGCAATCACCAGGAACAGAGCCCCGCTGCCGATGCCTTGGGCCAGGGTGCCCAGGAACTGGGGCAGGAAGGCGGTCACGGTCCCGGCCATGACGCAGTTGGCCAGGGCGTAGGCGGCGGGGGAAAAGAGCCCAGCCGCTACCACGGCGGCCCAGTTGCGCAGGCAGAGGATGCGCTCCGACTTGCTGGTGAAGAACAGCACCAGCACCGCTTTGATCACCAGGGTAGGCAGCACCCACATAGGGGCGGTGAGCAGGTCGGCCAGCCCCGCGCCGACGGCGGCGGCCGCCGCCGCGTAGGGGACAGGCAGCAGACAGGCCGCCAAGTAGATCAGGGCGTCCCCCAGGTGGATATAGCCCCCGGTGGGGAGGGGGATATGGAGCATGTAGGCGGTCATAACGGTGATGGCGGCGGCGAACAGCGCGGTTGTTGTCAGCAGGCGCAGGTTTTCTCTATGAGACATGGGGTGTCCTTTCTCCGGTCAGTTGCTCTTGTCAAAGTTCTGGATAAAGCTGCACAGCTTTTCCACACCCTCCACGGGCATGGCGTTGTAGATGCTGGCCCGCATGCCGCCGGTCTTCCGGTGGCCCTTCAAGTTGACAAAGCCGGCCGCTGCGGCCTCCTTGACAAACTTGGCGTCCAGGGCCTCGTCCCCGGTGCGGAAGGTGACGTTCATCCCGGAGCGAGAGCCCTTGTCCGCGTGGCAGGTAAACAGCCGGGAGGAATCCAGCACCTGGTAGAGCATATCGGCCCGCTGCCGCTTCCGCTGCTCCATCCCCTCCAGACCACCGTTCTCGGCCACCCAGTCCAGGGTGAGGCCAAGCATGTAGATGCACCAGCAAGGGGGGGTATTATACATGGAATCCTTGTCGATCATGGTCTGGTAGTTCATCATGAGGGGGGTGTAGGGCAGCTCGTGGCCGGCCAGGTCCTCTTTTATGATAACCACCGTCAGCCCGGCGGGAGCCATGTTCTTCTGGGCTCCGGCGTAGATCAGGCCGAATTTGGACACGTCCACCGGCATGGACAGGATGTCAGAGGACATGTCGCACACCAGAGGGACAGAGCCGGTCTCGGGGACATAGTCCCACTCGGTGCCGTAGATGGTGTTGTTGGCGCAGTAGTAGAAGTAGCTGGCCTCGGGGTCCAGCTTCAGCTCCCCCTGGCGGGGGATGCAGCAGTGGTTGCGGTCGCCGGTGTCGCAGGCCAGGCTGATTGTTCCATACTTGGTGGCCTCCTTATAGGCCAGGTTGGAGAAGTTGCCGGTGACAGCGTAGTCCGCCTTTCCCGTTTTGCTGATAAGGTTCAGGGGGATGGCGGAGAACTGGCCGGAGGCCCCGGTTTGAAGAAACAGGATGCGGTAGTCCTCCGGGATGTTCATCAGCCGGCGCAGCTTGTCCTGGGTCTCCTGGAAGATGTCCATAAATACCTTAGATCGGTGGCTCATCTCCATCACGGACATACCGGATCCCCGGTAGTTGGTGATCTCAGCCCCGGCCCGCTCCAGTACGGACAGCGGAAGGACAGAGGGCCCGGCGGCAAAGTTGTAGACGCGGGAATTGCTCATGGGAAAGAGCCCCTTTCTTTCAATAAAATAAAAACCGCCCCACCACGCAGGTGTGGCAGCTTTCTATTATAGTCCCGGGAAAATAGGGTGTCAATGGAAAAAGTGAAAAGGGCGTGTCCTGCCGCGCCTTTTATCGCAATCACGTGGATTGGCACGTTCTGGAGGGGCGCAGACACTGTCCACCCATGAGTTGGCGTACTGCACAAAAATGATGTGCCTATTTTAGATAAATTAAACAATAACAGGCCTTGACGCTGAGAATCGAACCTGCTACAATACGGGCAGCCGCTGAGGAAAGCGGTAGCTGCAACTTGCGGCCCGCCGGAGCGGCGAGAGCCCGCGGCGCAAACTGTTTTACGTGAAATGCAAGGAGGTCTTTGCTATGTTTAAGGAAATTGAAATTAAGGATAAGGCCCAGGTGGAGAAGATCAACAAGCTGGCCTGCGATGCCCCCTATGAGGTGTGGCTCAGCTCCGGCAGCGTGATGCTGGACGCCCGCTCCCTGCTGGGGCTGTTCGCCCTGGTGGGCAAGAAGGCCAACGTGGTGGTGGAGGACGACGTGGCCCCCAAGTCCTTCCAGCGGCTGATTGCCAAAATGGGTTAACTGCAAATTCATATGTCGTTTATCAGAGGACTGCCCCGCCGGGGCGGTCCTCTTAAAATTTTTTTCAAAACCCCTTGACATGGAGCTGTGTTAGTGATATGGTTAGTTACACAAGTAATGAACCGACAAACAACTGAGCAAGTAAAATCGCGGAGGTGATAAGATGCGTGGGACCTTAAATGACCAGTCCCTGATCTATTTGCAGATTGCCCGGATGCTGGAGGACGACATCCTCCGGGGGGTGTACCGGGAGGAGGAGCAGGTGCCCTCCACCAACGAGCTGGCCCGGGGCTACAACATCAACCCGGCCACGGCGGCCAAGGGCATCAACCTGCTGGTGGCAGACGGAATTTTGTACAAGCGCCGGGGCATCGGCATGTTCGTATCGAAAGGAGCGGGAGACACCGTGAAGCAGAAACGAAAGGCCGCCTTTTACGACGGCTATGTAAAGCCTCTGGTGAAGGAGGGGGCCTCCCTGGCCCTCACCGGAGAGGAGATTACAGCTATGATTCAACAGGCTATTGGAGAGGAGAACGAGACATGAACGCTGGAATTTTAAAGGCCGAGGGCCTGTGCAAATCCTATAAGGACAAGGAGGTCCTTCACAACCTGGACCTGACCATCGAGCCGGGGAAAATCTACGGCCTTATCGGCCGGAACGGCGCGGGCAAGACCACCCTTCTCGGCATCCTCACCGCCCAGAACACTAAGAACAGCGGCTCCGTCACCTACAACGGCCAGCCGGTGTGGGAGAATCAGAAAGCCCTCAACGATATCTGCTTCTCCCGGGAGCTCCAGGCCACCCTGTTCTCTGGGCCCAACAACCTGAAGGTGAAGCACTACCTCAAGTCTGCCGCCATCTACTACCCAAACTGGGATATGGACTACGCCCTGCGGCTGCTGGACGAGTTCAAGCTGGAGACTAAGAAAAAAATCTCCCAGCTGTCCAAGGGCCAGATGTCCATGGTGACCATCCTCATCGCCCTGGCCAGCCGGGCCCCCATCACCATCCTGGACGAGCCCGCCGCCGGGCTGGACGTGGTCATGCGGGAGCGGTTCTACCAGCTCCTTTTGGAGGACTTCGCCCAGACCAACCGCACCTTCATCGTCTCCACCCATATCATTGAGGAGGCCGCCTCTGTCTTTGAGCGGGTCATCATCCTGGACGAGGGCCGCATCCTCGAAAACACAGACACCGAGGAGCTCATTGGTCAGTTCCGCTATGTCTCCGGCCGGGACGACGTGGTGGACCAGGTGTGCAACGGGCTCCAGGTGCTCTCCACCCACCAGATGGGCCGGCACAAGACGGTGGCCGTCCGGGGGGACATGGTCAAGCTGGAGGCGGCCTGGGAGGCCGATGTGGACATCGCTCCCATGAACCTGCAAAACGTCTTCGTGTCCCTGTGCGGCCACGGGGATGCCCAGTAAGGGGGGAGCGAAATGGTGAAATCCTTCCGGTTTCTTCTCAGCTATTCCTGGGTCAACCTGGGGGCGGTCTTCGGCTTTGCCGCCATCGTGATTGTGGGCTGTTACATCACCGGTGTGCCCGGCAACCCCAATGTGGGCAACCTCTTTGAAACCTACTACGCCATGTTCCCCACTATGATCCTGCTGTGTCTGTTCCTCTACGCCTTCGCCATGTGCACCAACAACCTGAATCTGGGGCTGTCCATGGGAGCCCGGCGAAGGGATTTCTTCTGGGCCATTCAGGGCAATATGGCCTTCTGCGCGGTGGTCTGCTGGGGGCTTCAGCTGTTTATGTCCGCCTTCCCCGCCCTTGCCAACTGGGAGATACGGGACAAATGGGCTTTGCTGGACCTGTTCGACGGCCGGGTGTGGGTCTTCCCTCTGGTGTGCATGGTGCTGATGGTGCTGGGCTGCCTCAGCGGGCTGGTGCTGGTGAAAAGCAAGATTTTGGGCACCATTCTGGTCGCAATATCCATCTTTGTGATGATTTTTGTCTCAGCGTTTATGATCCTCTCCGCCGACACCGGGGTTATGAACTACCTGGTGGAGACGGAGTGGGGCTGGCTGTGGACCACTCTGCCCAGGATCATGATTGCCGTGCTGTCCGCCGGCGCGGTGGGCGGAGAATTCCTGATCTGGAAGGTTGTCCAGCGTTATGTTGTGAGGTGAGTCGAGATGCTGAAAAAATTTCAAAAGCTGGTAAAGCTGAATCTGGACGACCTGGCCCTCTACCTGGCGGTGGAGGGGGGCCTGTTCCTGGTGATCCAAATTATCATCGGGTGCGTCATGCACTTTGGCCGGCCGGACACCAGCGTCACTGTGTCCTGCATTCTGTTCCCCATTGTGGGCGGGTTTACCGCCCTGATTGCCGGGATTTCCCACGTGGGGGTCAGCTTTGACCAGGCCCTGCGCTTCGGCCAGACCCGGAAGCGGGCCCTGGGCCTGACCCTGGGGCTGTGCGCCTTCGAGTCCGCCTTTGCCCTGGCCCTGGGCGGAGTGCTGGCCGCTGTGGAGCGCTTCCTCTGCGTCCCTCTGTGGGCAAATTTGGCGGGGATGAACGGCTGGGTGATGGGAGGGTCTGGTGTGATGGAATTTGCGGTCTCTCCCGGCCACGACGCTCCCATTAGCGGGAAGGTCTTTGAGAATATGGCCGGGGAGCTGGTCCCCGTGCCGGAAAAGACCCTGATTATTGAGGCCTTCACCCTGGACTGGTACTGGTGGCTGCTGATCTTCGCCCTGGCCGTAACCGGCGGGCTCATCGTGGGGGCGCTGCTCCAGCGGTTCGGCGGCAAGGGCGGCTGGATCATCTGGGGTATCTGCGTCGTTCCCATGCTCCTGCTCCAGATTTTTCCCCAGAAGCTGGTCTCCTCCGCTGAATTGATGATCCCTGTGCTGGCCGTCCTCTTTGTGGCCGGGTTCCTCTGGTCCGTCTGGTCCCTGCTCCACGCGGTGGTGAAGTCGTAGGGAGAAAACGAGCGCCGGTGGCGCTCCGGCCTAGCCGTCCAGAGCATATTTGTTGGCAAAGGCCTGAAACTGCCGCCGGTACTCCCCGCTGTCGCTGCGCAGCTCCCGCAGGGAGGCGTGGAGGTTGATGTTGTGCTGCGCAATATCAATGACGCACCCGGCAATGTTGGAGCAGTGGCCCGATGTGCGGTCCAGGTCGGTGAGCAGGTCCGACCAGACAAAGCCGGCGTCGATGGTACACTCCCCCTGCTGAAGGCGGAGTATGTGGCTGGTGCGCAGCTGTTCCTTCAGCCGGCTCACCACCTGGGTGAGGGGCTCTACCATTGCCGCGTGCTCCAGGTCGTTGTCCAGAAAGGCGGACAGGGTCAGGTCCAGCAGCTCCGAGACGGCGCGGGAGAGGTCGGCTAGCTCCCGGGAGGCGGCGGGGGTAAACCGGAGTTTCTTCTCCCGCATCTCCTCCGCCGACTCCACCAGGTTGACCGCATGGTCCGAAATGCGCTCCAGGTCGCCGATCATCTTCAACAGCTTGGCGGCCTCCGCGTGGTCCCCCGCGCTGATCTGCTTGGTGCTCAGCTTCACCAGATAGGTGCCCAGGGCGTCCTCGTAGTGGTCGGTTTTTTCCTCCTTCTCCCGGATGGAGGCGGCCAGCTCGGCGGAATAGCGGTCCAGCAGAGCCAGGCTGTCTTTCAGCGCGGACACGGCAGTATGGGCCATATCCGCCGCCACCCCCCGGCACTGCTCCAGGGCGATGGAGGGGGTGGTAAACAGGCGTTCGTCCAGCTCCACCCGGGCCTCCCGCTGGGCGTCGTCCGGGACCAGCCTTGTGACAAGCCGCTCCAGCAGACCGGACAGGGGGAGCATGAGCACGGTACACAGGAGGTTAAATGCGGAGTGGGCCGCGGCAATGCCGAACAGGGAGGTGGGCATGTCCAAAAACGCGGGCTGGAGTACGGCCTGCACAAGCCAGAACACAGCCAGCCAGACGCCGGAGCCGATTACATTAAAAGAGAGGTGGACCAGAGCCGCCCGCCGGGCGTTTTTGTTGGCCCCCACGGAGGAGAGCATGGCGGTGACACAGGTGCCGATATTCTGCCCCATGATAATGGGGATCGCCGCGCCGTAGGATACTTGCCCTGTGACAGCCAGCGCCTGTAGAATACCCACCGAGGCGGAGCTGGACTGAATTACGGCCGTAAGAATGGCGCCGGCCAGCAGGCCAAGAAGGGGGTTCCGGAACAGCAGAAAGAGCTCCTGAAAGGCGGGGATGTCCCCCAGCCCGGCCACGGCGGCGGCCATCTCCTCCATGCCGAACATCAGGGTGGCAAAGCCCAGAAGGATCACGCCTGTGTCCTTTTTCTTGGTGCTTTTGCAGAACATGTAACAGATGATGCCAATAAAAGCCAGCACCGGGGTGAAGGAGGAGGGCTTCAGTAGCCGCACGAAAAGGTTTCCGCTCTCAATCCCGGCCAGGCTGAGCAGCCAGGCGGTGATGGTCGTGCCGATGTTGGCTCCCATAATCACGTTGATGGCCTGCTTCAAGGTCATAAGATTGGAGTTAACAAAGCCCACTACCATAACCGTGGCCGCAGAGGAGCTTTGAATAACAGCGGTGATGCTTAGTCCGGTGAGCAATCCGGCCAGCTTGCCCGTGGTGAGACGGCTCAGCAGCGTCCGCAGCCCGGTGCCGGCCCGCCGCTCCAGAGCCTGCCCCATCAGATTCATCCCGAATAGAAACAGACTCAGTCCGCCCAAAAGCTTCAATACCTGAAAAATATCCATCAACAATTCCCGCCTTTCTCATTTACGGGTGTAGTTTACCAGAAAAATGTTAAATTCATGAGCAACGGCCGGTAAAATCCATGTAAAATCACGGGACAGAGAAAAAATAAATTTTTTGGAAAAAGGGCTTGACTATGAAAGAAAAACTGCTATAATACATAGTGCTGTTTCCCTGAGCCAAACAGCGGAATATATGCAGTAGTATCGAAGTGGTCATAACGAGCACGACTGGAAATCGTGTAGCCTGATAAGGGCTCGAGGGTTCGAATCCCTCCTACTGCGCCAAAGTAGACAAAACCTGCGTTTAACGATAGTTATACGCAGGTTTTACATTTCTTAGTAGAATTGTATTAAAACCGATACTAGAAATTGGCTATACTTAGGGTCAACTCGGCAACTTTAAACCGTGAGGAATGCAAGCAATAGGGTCAGAAATGTGGTAGAGTGGATCAAGGGAATTGGGGAAGGGCAAGGAAAAAGCTTACACTAACAGGGGGCGGAACGGATGTATTAAGGACAACAGTCATCTTCGGATTGAAGATATCATCTTTCCATATGGGAAACTGGAGCCGGAAACGATTGGGAGAAACTGTCGGCGCTGGTTCCGTGGGAGGTGGCGGAGGAACGGTATGCGGAGCGATTCGTGAACAACGGCCACCCGGCCCATCCGGCACAGATGGCATTAGGAGCGCTGCTGATCCAGCGGCGTCTGAAATGCAGCGACCAGTGGCTGGTGAAACATGTCAGAGAGAATCCGTACCTGCAATATTTCATCGGTATGAAGGAGTACGGGCTGTGTCCATTTGGGGCGTCCACGCTGGTGGCGTTCCGGAAACAGTTCAGCGCGGAAGACCTAGCAGTAATTTTGGAGGCGTCTGTACCAAAATCGGAGACAGGGAAACAGAATGACTTAGGTGTTGGGAACGATCCGCCCAACAGCGGGACGATGGTTTTGGACATCATTTACTGCCCTGCAGACATTACTTACCCCCAGGACATCAATCTGCTCAATCAGGCGCGGGAGAAAGCGGAGGAAACAGTGGACGAGTTGTGTAAATCGGCAGGACAGAAGAAACCCCAGATGTACCGCAAGTGCGCCCAGAAGGACTATCTCCGTCTGTCCAAAGGCAAGAAACGCACTGGGAAAACGATCCGTACAGCGATACGCAAACAGCTGCAATACATCCGCCGGGATGTGGGTTATATCGCTGAACTGGTTCAAAATGGCGCAAAATTGTCTTCATTGCAGGCGGACCGCCTGAATATTGTTACTACTGTCTATGAGCAATAGCGTCTCATGTTTGAATCCGGGACCCACAGCATTCCCCGACGCATCGTCAGTCTGGCCCAGCTCTGGATCCGGCCCATCGTTCGGGGAAAGGCCCACGCCAACACCGGATTTGGTTCAAAACTACATATCAGTCTGGTGGATGGCTATGCTAGAATCGGTCGGCTGGACTTCGAGCCGTTCAATGAATCAGAGGACCTCTGGCGGAAGATGGCCCGGTATCAGGAGCGATACGGCTGTTATCCGCAGTGCATTCTGGCGGACAAAATCTGCTGCAGCCGCCAGACATTGGCTTTTTGCAAAGTGCATGGCATCTATCTGTCCGGTCCTGGGGAAGCCGCCAAAAGTTCCCGACCTGTCCCGCCAAGCGAAGAAACAGGAGTATCAGGACAGTTGCAACCGCAATGCTGTGGAGGGTGCTTGGGGGACGGTCAAGACCGCTTACGGCCTGGACCGCGTCATAGCACTTCTGTAGGAAACCGCTCTCTGTGTGATTGGCGTTGCCCTGCTGCTCTCGAACCTTTCCTTATCCCTGAGGTCCGCTCTTGCTCTGTTTTGCCTCATGTTTCTGATGATGGTTTTGTCTAGCGTGAGAAGTTGACCCTAGGTAGGGCAGGGGTTTTACCCCTACCTATTTCTGTAAGGGGATAAAGCGGCATCGGAATAAGGCAAAGAGGGAAACAAGGCAAGGCAGCTTTCCTAAATTAATGGGGCAAGCGTAACGGCCCCGTTTCTCGTTTTGAGAAACGGGGCGGTTTTATTCCTCCACAACGGTGAGGATATCGGTGAGCTGGCAGTCCAGCGCCTCGATGATGCGGCCCAGGTTGTAGCCGTCCAGGCGGCATACTTTGTTTTTATAGTAGCTGTCGATAACATGATACTGGATGCCGGTACGCTTTGCAAGGTTGTATCGACTGATGCAATTAGCATCCAAATATTCAGCTAGACAAAACCGTACAACCTTCATCGCTATACCCTCTTTTCAATATATATCATAAGAGAGTTATATGCCGGTTGACAAGCGGTGTATTATGGTATATTCTATATATAGTATATACTATAAGAGGTGAGCATTATGACCGATTACCAAAAGCTGTACCATCTGCTGTTCAATGCCATCACCGACGCGCTGGAGGCGCTGGGGCGGCTGGATGTGCCGGCCGCCACCCGTCTGCTGGAGGAGGCGCAGACCCGGGCGGAGGACCACATCCTGGAGGAGCCGTAAAACAGGGCGCGCCAGCCGGTGCGCCCTGTCTTTGTGCCGGAAAATTTGAAAACGTGAAAAATTTCTCTTGACTTTAGCGCTTCTTTGCGTTACACTTCAACGGAACAAAGCGTCAAAGTTGTGGCGCAGGAGAGGACTGTTTCGCAATGGCAATCAAACTGATTATGCTGCTGGTGTTCTTCGGGGTAATGGTGGGCATCGGCCTGTACTGCCGCAAGAACGCCACCGACGTCAACGGCTTCGTACTGGGCGGGCGCTCTGTGGGCCCCTGGCTCACCGCCTTCGCCTACGGCACCTCCTATTTCTCCGCCGTGGTCTTTGTGGGCTACGCCGGCCAGTTCGGCTGGAAATACGGCATCGCCGCCACCTGGGCGGGCATCGGCAACGCCATTCTGGGCTCTCTGCTGGCCTGGGTGGTGCTGGGCCGCCGCACCCGCATTATGACCCAGCACCTGGACTCCGCCACCATGCCCGAGTTCTTCGGCAAGCGGTTCGGCTCCCAGTCGCTGAAAATCGCCGCCTCGGTGATTATCTTCATCTTCCTCATCCCCTACACCGCCAGCCTGTATAACGGCCTGTCCCGCCTGTTCGGCATGGCCTTCGACATCGACTACTCGGTGTGTGTCGTTGTTATGGCTATCCTCACCGGCGTCTATGTGATTGCCGGGGGCTATATGGCCACCGCGATCAACGACTTTATCCAGGGCATTATCATGCTCTTTGGCATCAGCGCGGTGATTTTAGCGGTGCTGAACAGTCAGGGCGGCTTTATGGCGGCCCTCACCAAGCTGGCCCAGGTGTCCAACGAGACCGCCGCCGGCCCGGTGGCCGGGGCTCCCGGCGTGTTCGCCTCCTTCTTCGGTCCCGACCCGGTGAATCTGCTGGGCGTGGTGATTCTCACCTCTCTGGGCACCTGGGGCCTGCCCCAGATGGTGCAGAAGTTTTACGCCATCAAAAGCGAGAAGTCCATCAACACCGGCACGGTGATTTCCACCCTCTTTGCTATGGTGGTGTCCGGGGGCTGCTACTTCCTGGGGGGCTTCGGCCGGCTGTTTGCCGGTGAAATGCAGTACAACCCTGACGGCAGCATCGTGGGGGGCTTCGACTCCATCATCCCCACCATGCTCTCCGGCCTGCCCGACCTGCTCATTGCCGTGGTGGTGATTCTGGTGCTGTCCGCCTCCATGTCCACCCTCAGCTCCCTGGTGCTCACCTCCAGCTCCACCCTCACCCTGGACCTGCTGAAGGACCACGTGGTGAAGGATATGGACCAGAAAAAGCAGGTCTTTGTGATGCGCTGCCTGATTGTGGTGTTCATCGCCATCTCGGTGGTGCTGGCCATCATCCAGTACCGCTCCACCGTCACCTTCATCGCTCAGCTTATGGGCGTGTCCTGGGGCGCCCTGGCCGGAGCCTTCCTGGCCCCCTTCCTCTACGGCCTGTACTGGCGTGGGACCACCAAGCTCGCCTGCTGGGCCAGCTTCGTGTTCTCTACCGTGGTCATGCTGGCGGATATCTCCCCTGTGAGAGCCCACTTCCCCGCCCTGCTGGCCTCCCCCATCAACTGCGGCGCCTTCTGCATGATTGCCGGGCTGGTGATTGTGCCTGTGGTGTCCCTGTTCACTCCCAAGCCCAAGAAGGAACTGGTGGACGACGCCTTTTCCTGCTATGAGGAGAAGGTCACCGTCCGCAAGAGCCAGGCCCTGGGCGACCCCCAGTAAAACGAGTCCCGGTAAAAATTTTCCTCCCCCTCTTTCCAATCGGCGGGGCCTGTGGTATGCTATACGACAGGCCCTGCCGGTTTTGCGCTGTGTAGGGGCGCACATTGTGCGCCCGTCCGTATGCGGACACGTACCGGCGGGCGGACAATGTCCGCCCCTACATCTCTCCAGAAAGGAATCCTGTCCCCATGATCTTCGACATCCACACCCACACCTTCCCGGACAAGATCGCCGCCCCCACCATTGAAAAGCTCCAGTCCATGTGTCACACCGTGGCCTTCTCCGACGGCACCGAGGCGGGGCTGCGCGCCTCCATGGCAAAAGCCGGGATTGACGGCTGTCTGGTCCTCCCGGTGGCCACCAGCGCCCGGCAGGTGGTTCACGTCAACGACGCGTCGGCCAAGATGAACGAGACCGCCCCCGAGACCGGCCTGTGGTCCTTCGGCTGTATGCACCCCGACTTTCCCGACTGGAAGGCCGAGCTGGCCCGCATCGCGGAGCTGGGCATGAAGGGGGTCAAGCTCCACCCCATCTACCAGGGCATCGACTTCGACGACCCCCGCTACCTGCGCATCCTGGACCGCTGTGGAGAGCTGGGGCTGATTGTCCTCACCCACGCCGGGCGGGACATCGGCTTCCCCCTCCGGGACCACTGCACCCCGGAGATGACCCTCAGCGCCCTGAAACAGGTGGGGCCGGTGAAGCTCATTCTGGCCCACATGGGGGGCTGGCGGGAGTGGGACCGGGTGGAGGCCCTGCTGCCCGATACCGGGGTCTATCTGGACACCGCCTTTGCCCTGGGCCGCATCTCCCCCCTGGGAGACGGCTACTACGGTCCCTCCGACCTGCCCCTGATGGAGACGGAGCAGTTTGTCCGCATGGTGCGGGAATTTCACGGCCGGGTGCTGTTCGGCACCGATACCCCCTGGCGGGACCAGCAGGAGGGCGTCCAACTCATTGAGGCCCTGCCCCTCACCCGGGAGGAGAAGGACGGCATTCTGGGGGGCTATGCCCGGAAGCTGCTGGGACTTGAACGTGCATAAAGGAGAATCGCCATGTACATCGACTCGAACCGATACACCGCCCGCCCTACAGATGACCGCATCCCCCAGGAGCTGGCCATCTATGATAAGCTGGAGGAGCTGTCCATCCCCTACGTCCGGGTGGACCACGACCGCGCCGATACCATCGAGATCTGCCACGAGGTGGAGCGGGTGCTGGGCTCTCAGATCTGCAAGAACCTGTTTCTGTGCAACCGGCAGCAGACCGACTTCTACCTGCTGATGATGCCTGGGGACAAGCCCTTCAAAACAAAATTCCTCTCCGCCCAGCTGGGCTGCTCCCGGCTGTCCTTCGCCGACGACGGCCACATGCGGGACTATTTGCAGACCGTCCCCGGCTCGGTGTCCGCTCTGGAGCTGCTGTTTGACACAGACCGCCGTGTCAAGCTGGTCATCGACCGGGACCTGCTGGCCGACGAGTTTATCAGCGGCCACCCGGGCATCTCCACCTCCACCCTCCAGCTGAAGCGGGAGGATTTGCTGAAATTTGTGGAGGCCGTCGGCCATACGCCCGTCTATATCGACCTGCCTGACCCCCGGAAGGAAGAAGGTGGGGCGGGGACGCAGTACGCCTAACGGCCGCACCCTCATCCGTCACGGGCTTCGCCCGTGCCACCTTCCCCCTTGAAGGGGGAAGGCTTTTATGCACACTCGTTCAGGCTGTATCTTTTTGACACGTTGAAACAGCCCGTTTCCCTGTCTGGAAACGGGCTGTTTCTGCTTTAACCGACGGAAATATAATCCTTGGACACGTAGCCCACCTTGTCGTTGTTGTACTTGATCTTATACCAGCCATTCTCCTCGCCCAGGATGGTGACGCGGGCGTTGTTCTGGGCGCTGGCCACCTTCTCGTAATTGGTGCCCGGGCCGGAGCGGATATTCAGGCCCTTTTCGGCGTTGACAATCCGGCCGCTGGTGCCGCTGGTGACGGGGCCGGTGTTGCCGCCGCCCGCCTTGGCCTTGCAGGTCACAGAGGTCTGGGCGCTCAGGTCGCCGCAGGCGGCGGTGACGGTGATTTTCACGTCGGAGGCGCCGGCGTTTATGTTGGTGACCAGGCCGGTGGCGTCCACAGTGGCCACGGTGCTGTCGCTGACCGACCAGGTCACCTGGCCGGTGGCCCCTGCCGGGAGCAGGTTGGCGGTGAACTGGTAGGTGCCGCCGTGCTCCAGGGGGACGTCGGCGTTGTTCAGCGTGATGGACTGGACCTCAGGCGGGGTGACGGGGTTGGAGCTGCCGCCGGGCTGGGACGA
Organism: uncultured Oscillospiraceae bacterium; assembly: GCA_910585815.1. Classification (GTDB taxonomy): domain Bacteria; phylum Bacillota; class Clostridia; order Oscillospirales; family Oscillospiraceae; genus Lawsonibacter. Next base: position 32,689 of record CAJUFJ010000039.1, read on the forward strand.
GCTCTGTCCGGTGCTCTGGCTGCTGCTCTGGCTGGAGACCGGGGGCTTCTTGCCGCCAAAGAGGGGGGCGCCCACAAACCGGAAGACGATAAACAGGGCGGCAACAATGAGGGCCAGGGAGACCACCAGTCCGGCGATCTGGATGGGGTTGACGGGCCGGCCGTAGCCGCCGCCCCGGGTGTTGGCCACCCGCTTGCCGGAAAAGCTGCCCCGGCCGGGCCGCTCGTCGCAGAAGGGGCAGCGCTTATAGGTGATGGAGTAGTCCTCGCCGCAGTTTTCGCAGCGGATGACATCCACCCGCCGGGGGGCGGATTGCCGGGAGCCGGAGCCGCTGCGGGAGGGCGCGGGACGGCGCTCGCCGCCGCCGGAGC
>CAJUFJ010000040.1 GCA_910585815.1 uncultured Oscillospiraceae bacterium
AACTTCATCCGGGCCAGGGCGTAGGCGGCGGGGATGCCGCACAGCATGGCGATGATGGTGGAGCCGCCGGCAATCATGACGGAGTTGAGCATATACCTGGCCATGGGAGCCCGGCTCCAGATGTCGATGAAGTTGGACCACAGGGCGGTGATGGGCAGAACGGTGCCGGCGGCGGAGAAAATCTCCTCCCGGCTTTTCAGCGCGGTGCACAGCATGGCAAAGTAGGGGTAGAGGGTGATGACGCACACGTCCAGAATCACAAAGTAGAGCAGCAGGCGCAGGATGGTTTTTTTCATGGAGACAGGCTTTTTCGCGGTTTGGGTCACAGGTCTTCATCTCCTTTCCGCAGGGTATAGATCATGTACACACTGGCGCACACCAGCAGAATCAGGAAGCCGATGACCGACACAGCGGAGGCCTCGCCCTGCTTGCCGTTGTAGAAGGCCAGCTTATACAGATAGGTGACCAGCGTATCGGTGTGGTTGGCGGGGTCGCCCTTGGTCATGGTCCAGATGATGGGGAAGGAGTTGAACACGTAGATAATATTCAGCACGGTGGACACCGTCAGGGAGGACTTGACCAGAGGCAGGGTGATCTTGAACAGCTTCTGGAAGTAGCCCGCGCCGTCCACGGTGGCGGCCTCGTAGTAGGAGTTGTCGATGCTCTGCAGGCCGGACAGCACGCAGAAGCAGACGAAAGGGATGGTGACAAAGATGCCGCAGGCGATCTCCCAGGCAAACCATGCGGTGGGGCTGGAGGTCCAGTTTATGGGGGCGCTGATGACCTTCAGCTCCATCAGCAGAGTGTTCAGGGTGCCGTAGTCGGTGTTGACAATGAACTTCCAGGCGCTGGCCTGAATCACCAGGGTGGTGGCCCAGGGGAAGACCACGATGGCCCGGGCCACCTTTCTGCCCTTAAACTGGTTGTTCAGCAGGAGGGCCAGGATGAAGCCCAGAAGGGTGGAGATGACCACCACGGCCACCGTCCAGAGGATGGTATTTTTCAGCACAAGAGAAAACGCAGGGTCTTTCATGACATTGGTGAAGTTTTCAAAGTTATTGAAGCCCTTCAGCTTGCCTGCCCGGGTCACCTTGTTCATGGACAGCTGGAACACCTTGATGATGGGAGTTACGATAAAAACGGCCATCAGGATGATACTGGGGGCGATCCAGATGTAGGGCTCAACGGTGCGGAAGAACCGCCTGGTTCCGGGGTTGGGCAGGCGGGGGCTGCTTTGCTGGGCCTGCTGGCCCGCAGGGGCCGCCGGGGTTTTTGTACTCACGGAGACACCTCCTGTCATTTTATGGGCGCCTTCCGGCCGTTTTTCAAAAGCGGAGCGGGTTCTGCCCTTGAAAAACGGCTGGAAGATGCCGGGGGGCCGGGCCGTCCTGGCCCGGCCCCCGCGGTTATGTGCGGTTTCAGTTCAGTGCTGAGAAAACTCAGCCGGCAATCTTGGCCTGGAGGGCGTCCAGCAGCTCCTTGACGTTGCCGCCCAGGAGGGCCTGCTGCTCCACGTCGATCACACCCTGCTTCACGTCGGCCCACTTGGCCTGGGCGGTGGGGTAGAACTTGGCGGAGCCAACGATCTCGATCCAGCTGGCGGCATCGGGGTTGGCGTCGGCCATGATCTTGCCGCCGGTGCTGGTGGCGGGCAGGAAGTCCTCCATGATAACCCAGTCGGAGTAACGGGTGTCGTCATAGAAGAAATCGAAGAAGGTCTTGATGGCCTCGACTTTGTCGTCGGTGTCCTCATTATCAAATACCATGAACCGGTCCATGACGCCCACGGAGGAGGTGCTCTTGCCCTCGTTGGCGGGGATGGAGGCAATGCCGAAGCTGATGGGATTCTCAGAGCTGGCAACGTAGGAGGAAATCTGGTTGGGGCCGATCATCATGGCCAGCTTGCCGGCGGCAAACAGCTCCTGAAGGTTGTAGCGGGTCTCGGTGGAGGGGTCGGAGTTGGTCAGGCCGTCCTTGACCAGCCCGACGATGTACTCAACGGCTTCCACGTTCTCGGCGCTGTTCAGGGTCCAGTTGCCGGAGGCGTCGGTGAAGTCGCCGCCGTTGGTCCAGGAGTAGTAGGCGAAGCAGGCCTGGCCCTCGTCGGTGGTCATATCCACGCCCCAGGGGTAGATGTTGGCGTCATAGGCCTTGATGGCCTCACAGGCGGCCCTCAGCTCAGCCCAGGTGGTGGGGACCTTATCCACACCGGCGGCCTCAAGGATGTCCTTGTTGTAGTACATGGCCCGGGCGGAGGCCAGGTCGGGAATGGCCCAGATGGTGCCGTCGATGTTGGACTGCTCAATGAAGGCGGGGTAGAACTTGGCATAGGTCTCGTCAGAGACAAAGTCCTTGATGGGCCGGAGCAGGTCATCGCCCACATAGTCAGCGAAGGTGTCGATGTTCAGGATGTCGGGGGCGGCGTTGTTGGAGACGCGGGTGTTGACCACAGTGTAGATGTCGTTCCAGGAAACCACTTCCACCTTCAGGTCGATGCCCTCGTTGGCGGCGTTAAAGTCGTTCTGGAAGCCGGCCCACCAGTCCTTGGTCTGCTTGCCGTACTCGGCGGCAATCACATTGATGGCGATCTTGTCGCCGGAGGGGGCGGGATCGGGGCTGCCGGAACCGGAGCCGGAGCCGGAACTGGGGTTGCTGGGGGTGCTGGGCGTGCCGCCGCAGGCAACCAGGGAAAGGCTCATAGCGGTGGCAAGCAAGGCTGCAAGAATCTTCTTCATTTTCATTCTCCTTCTTTGTTGATTTTGACTTGCATAAAATAAGGCGTATAGAGAAAATTCACAAATACACCTTATTTAAGTCTATTATACTTGTCGATTGTGTAAATCATAGTGTGTAAAGTACGTAATATAGAAAAATCGTACGAACAAGTGAAAGCTCGTACGATTTTCGTGCTCTATTGACCCCTGACCTTTTTCCGAAAGGTGCTGGGGGTGGTGCCCGTCATGGACCGGAAGACCTTGGAAAAGTAGTTGTAGTCGCTGATGCCCACCGACTCGGCCACGGCGGATATGGGCATGTTGCTCTGAAGCAGCAGCCGCTTGGCGGCATCGATGCGCCGCCGGGCGATGAGGTAGGACAGGGTTTCGCCCCCGGACAGCTCCTTGGCGATGGCGCACAGCTTGGTGCGGCCGATGTGCAGGTGCCGGGAGATGGAGGCCAGAGACAGCTTTTCCATATAGTGCTCGTCCAGATACAGGGCCAGCTTCTGGGCGTCGGTCTGCTCGGTGGCCAGAATCATGCCCTTGAGCTGGATGTAGGCGGACAGGGCCTCCAGGGTCTCGGCGTAGGCCTGGACCTCCTGCTGGGAGTACTGGCGAAACTGGAAAAAGGCCTCCTTCAGGGAGTCGGGCCCGCCGGGCCACCAGTCCAGCAGGGCGCGGGTGTGCTCCCACTGCTCCTCCATGGGGGAGTCGTCCAGATAACAGCCCACGGCCAGATAGGCCAGGGGATTTTTCCGGTCGTAGAGGGGCATAACGGCCTCACAGATGCCCACGTGGCAGCGGTAGAACTGAAAACCCCGCTCGGCGGTGTAGTGGCGTATCTTGCACTGGTCGCAGGCGATGCAGCGCTCGTGGCCCTCGGGCAGGTCGTTGATGGCCCGGCAGAAGGGGGGATGGCCCCGGAACAGGTTGATATCCCGCCCCTCGGGGTCCAGAATGTTGGCGGGAACGCCGGTAAGGATCTTCAGGTTGGCAATCAGTCTGCGCAGCTGCTCCTCGTCAAAGAGGGTGTTCACACCAACACCTCCCACAGTGAAACTCTCCTCTCCGGCCTGACAGGCCGGAGAGCATGGGGGTACCCCCATGAGTCTGATTCAATTACTTGCGGTAGCGGTTTACAATGGCCTCCAGCTCGCTCCAGCGCTCCTCCATGTCGGCCACCAGCTTGAACTGGGTGCGGCAGCGGTCCAGGTTTTGGCCCTCCCGGCTGATGTGGAAGTAGGTGTCCCCCTCCAGGTAGTCGGTGAGGAAGCGCATCCCGCACTCCAGCGTCATCAGCTTGGCCCCCCAGGGGAGGTACTCAATCTCTGTGTTGCTGAGAGAGCCCCCGGTGCCCTCCAGGAAGGCGGCGGTGTAGGCGGAAAACAGGTCCACGTCCAGGTTGACCTTGGACAGGTCGGTCTCGTCCTCGGCGGAGTGGTTGGCCCCGAAGCGGATGGAGTCGCCAAAGTCGTAGAGCACCAGGCCGGGCATCACGGTGTCCAGGTCGATGATGCAGATGCCCTCGCCGGTCTTGTCGTCCATAAGGACGTTGTTCAGCTTGGTGTCGTTGTGGGTGACCCGCAGGGGCAGCTTGCCTGCCCGCAGGGCGTCCAGGGCCACCGAACAGTCCTTCTCCCGGGCCAGCACGAAGTCGATCTCCGGCTGGCAGCCCGCCGCCCGGCCCAGCTTGTCGGCGGCCACGGCGGCCTTGAACTTGGCCAGCCGGTCCTCGGTGTCGTGGAAGTGGGGGATGGTCTCATACAGGGTGTCGGCGGGGTAGTCCGCCAGCAGCTGCTGAAACCGGCCGAAGGCCCGGCCGGAGGCGGCGAACAGCTCCGGGGTGTCGGCGGTCTGGTGGCAGACGGTGCCCTCCACAAAGGGGTACAGCCGCCAGGCGCCCCCCTGGCTGTCAGTGTAGTAGTCCGCCCCGTTTTTGGGCCGGATGACCTCCATGGCCTCCCGGCTGCGGTCGCCGCTGTGCTTCTCAATCTCCCGGCCCAGAAACTCGGTGACGCCGATGATGTTTTCCATCAGCTGGTCCGGGTGCTTGAAAGCGGCGGCGCTCATGCGCTGGAGGATAAACCGGCGGCAGCAGGCGTTTTCCGGCTGGGTGTGGACCACAAAGGTGTCGTTGATATGGCCGCAGCCGTAGCGGATGGCTCCCACCACAGGCGCGCCGAAGTCAAAGGCCTCCAGGACCTCGTGCAGGGTCTGTTCTGCCTGTGCCATGGCTCACACCTCCCAAAGCCGGTCGGGATAGAGCCCGGCGGCGGTCTTTTCGGTGATGGCGGCCACCACCGTGGGCTTGTCCTCCCGGTAGGTGACGCCGTACCACTTGTCCTCGCTGCGCAGCACCTTCACCCGGGCCTTGCCCTCGTCGATGAGCTGGCTGACCACGGTGGGCAGGAAGTACTCCCCCTTCTCCGGGTTCTCGGCCAGGGTCTTGTCCAGGAAGGCGGGGAAGCGGGCCAGGGCCTCGTCCAAAAAGCTGCGGGTGAAGCCCCACATGTTCATGGACACGATGGTGTCGGCGGACAGGTCGGTCCAGGTGTCCCCGTCGTCCTCGGTGTACCGGGGGGGCTCGCCCTTCTCGATCTTGGTGCGCTCGGTGACCTGGGTGAGGAAGTGGTCCGCCGTCTCCTCGCACACGCCCCGGGCCACGGTGCCGTTCTCGGTGACGGTGTTTTTCAGCAGATAGCCCACCATGACATACTCATACATGTCCCCATCGGCGTGGGTGGACAGGTAGTTGTAGATCTCCTGGTAGGCCTCGGGACCGTAGTAGTCGTCGGCGTTGATAACGGCAAAGGGGCCGTCTACGATGTTCCGGGCGGCCAGGGCGGCGTGGGCGGTGCCCCAGGGCTTGGTCCGGCCGGCGGGCACGGAATACCCCTCGGGCAGGTCCTCCTTCAGCTGATAGGCGTACTTCACGTCCATCACCTTGGACACCCGGTCCCCGATGGCCTCCTTGAAATCGGCCTCGATCTCGGGCTTGATGACAAACACCACCGTCTCAAAGCCGGCGCGCTTGGCGTCGTAGATGGAGTAGTCAATGATAAGCTGGCCATGGCTGCCCACCGGGTCCAGCTGCTTTAGGCCACCGTACCGGCTGCCCATGCCAGCGGCCATAATCACTAAAACGGGTTTGTTAGACATATTATTACTCCTTAATATTTATGATTTGTTTGGAGTGGAATCACGAAAAACGATAGACGCGGATGATGTATTTGCTGGGTTGGAAGGTGACGGCGCACACCTGCCCGGTCTCGTTCTGGTAGACCTGACAGACCTTCCCCTTGAGCCGGTGCCGGGAGATGCACTCCAGCTCCGGGGTGTAGCAGGAAAAATAGCTGCCAGCACACATCCACAGGTTTCCCTGGCCATCTGTGGCCGTTGTGTTGGGAACGGAAGCGGCACCTTCACAAGCGGCATCCAGACTGGCGGCATCAGATGTTTGCTCCATAACAGCGCCGTCCATGTCCAGAACCAGCAGACATTCGGGGTGTCCGTTGTCGTCTTCCATAACAGCGCAGATGCGTCCTTCCTCGAGTCGGACCATGCGCGAAACCCCCTCTGCCGTCCACCGCTGTGTCCCATCTGGACCGTAACAGGCCAGCGCGGGTTCCCGTATCTGGATCGGCGGGCGGGAACCGTCAAATTGGGGGCAAATCTCTGCCAGAAAGCCGCCGTCGGGCAGAAGTGTGAAGGTCCCGGTGGCGGGACTGTTCTCCAAAGTCAGCGGGAGGGGGCAGGGCAATATTCCGGCGGTGTCATGCACGATGACGGTTTGGGTCGGTTTGTACGCGCCGGGAAAGCCGGAGGGGTCCGGCCCATGGAGGACCGCCGCGGTGACCAGCCGGTCCTCCGACTGGGCATAGAGATAGGTGTCAAATCGGTCAGCAGTATCCGGATCAGCCAGCGGGACCAGCTCCAGCCGTCCATCGGGCAGCGGGCGGGCCCACTCGCCTCCGACACAGGTATAGCCGAGTATATCGCCGGCCCGTTCTATCACATATTCGCAGTTCTGGTCTTCCCCGCGCACAGCGGGCCGCAGGATCAGAGTTCCTGACCGCAGCGCCAATGTAAACTCCGGGTGACGGTCCGGTATCTCCTGAATCAGCTCCGCCTTATACCGGTTTTTGATCTTGAGCGGCGCCGGGCGTTCCCTGATCCAGTTCTCCAAGGGGCCGGCGTCCTCTTTGACGGTCTCTCCGGGTGTCTCGCCGCAGTGAATCAACAGCGGCGCACCCAGCAGAGCCTGCAAAATGCCCAGCTTTTCCTCCTGTACCTCACAGCCGGCAAGCAGCCGTTTCAGCTTGGGGGCCAGCTCCTCGGGCAGACCCAGGACGGAACAGAACAGCGCGGAATTGCCCGCCTTGTGGGTTCCATACTTCGGAAGGGCAATGTGGTAAGTCAGGTTCTTTCCGCTTTGATAAAGCATAAGCCGGAGGGTGTCCCCGTCAATCAAAGAGACGGCCAGAACCGTGCATTGCAGCTTTTTGGAGAGGGACCTGGCCTTTCTCTCTGTTTCCATGAAGTCCGGGCCAAGGCAGGCGGTGACAAACCGCTCCGACCACGTTCCCACCAGGACTCCGGGCAGGGCGGCCCGGACGGTGTCCTCCGGGACGCCCAGGATCTGCAAACTGGAGACCGAGGCGCCCATTCCGGGTTAACCCTTATACCCGTTGGGGTTCTGGGACTGCCACTTCCAAGAGGAGGCGCACATCTCCTCAATGCCCAGCTGAGCTTCCCAGCCCAGTTCCTCCCGGGCTTTGGCGGGGTCGGCGTAGCAGGCGGCGATATCGCCGGGGCGGCGGGGGTCAATCACATAGGGCAGCTCGTGGCCGCAGGCCTTCTCATAGGCGTGGACCACGTCCAGCACGGAATAGCCGTTGCCGGTGCCCAGGTTGCACACGAACAGGCCGCAGTTGGTCTCCAGCTTCTTCAAAGCGGCCACGTGGCCCTTTGCCAGGTCCACCACGTGGATGTAGTCCCGCACGCCGGTGCCGTCGGGGGTGTCGTAGTCGTTGCCGAAGACGTGGACCTTCTCCAGCTGGCCCACCGCCACCTTGGCGATGTAGGGCACCAGGTTGTTGGGGATGCCGTTGGGGTCCTCACCGATGGTGCCGCTCTCGTGAGCGCCGATGGGGTTGAAGTACCGCAGCAGAGCCACATTCAGCTCAGGGTCGGCGGCGCAGATGTCCATGAGCATCTTCTCCTGAAACAGCTTGGAGGTGCCGTAGGGGTTGGTGGTGCCGCCGGTGGGGAAGTCCTCCCGGATGGGCACGGTGGCCGGGTCGCCGTACACCGTGGCGGAGGAGGAGAAGACGAAGTTTTTCACCCCGTGCCGGCGCATGGCCTGGAGCAGGTAAAGGGTGCTGATGAGGTTGTTGGAGTAGTACTCCAGGGGCTTGGCCACGCTCTCGCCCACCGCCTTCAGCCCGGCGAAGTGGATCACCGCGTCGATGTCGGGGTGCTGGACAAAGAGGGCCTCCACCTCGGTCTCGCTGCACAGCTCGGCCTTGATGAAGGGGATGGGCTTGCCCACGATCTTCTCCACGCGGTGGAGGGACTCCTCGCTGGAGTTGTACAGATTGTCGGCCACCACAATGCTGTAGCCCGCCTGGATGAGCTCCACACAGGTGTGACTGCCGATGTAACCGGCGCCGCCGCAGACCAGAATAGACATAATAACCGCTCCTTTTTGAAATAGTACGGGGTGTTTCGATGCTCTTATTGTATTCCTTCCCGGGGAAAAAGGAAAGAGACGATTTCACTAATAATCTAGAAAATCGTACGTTGTTTTGAATATTTTTATAATTTCGCCCGGGGAAGGCCATTCAGTCCCGGCGAAATTTCGCCGCCGGGCCGATTTATCCGTTGCTTTTTTGTACACTTTATATTATACTCGGGGATGTGGAGAGAACATGCGGCCATGTGCGCGCCGCGCGAAAAAAAGGAGTTTTTTATGGACAACAAGAAACATCGATTTTCCAGTGGCTGGGGCTTTGTTCTGTCGGCGGTAGGGTCCGCCGTGGGCATGGCCAACGTGTGGGGCTTCCCCGCCAAGATGGGCAGCAACGGCGGCGGAGCCTTCCTGCTGGCCTACCTGTTTTTCATCATGCTGTTCGGCACGGTGGGCCTGTCCGCCGAGTATGCCGTGGGCCGCCGGGCCCACACCGGCACCCTGGGCTCCTATGAGATGGCCTGGGCCAGCCGGAAGAAGGAGCTGGGTGCCACCGGCGGCCTGCTGGGCTGGCTGCCTCTGGCCGGCTCCATGTGCATCGCCCTGGGCTACGCGGTGATTATTGCCTACGTGCTCAAGGCCTTCGCCGCCTCGGTGGGCGGTTCGCTGATGAGCGTGGACCCCGGGCCCTGGTTTGAGTCCTTCTCCCTGTCGGACTACTCGGTGGTCCCCTTCCATGTGATTGTGGTGGTGGGCACTCTGCTCACCCTCCTCCTGGGGGCCAGAAGCATCGAGCGGTCCAACAAGGTGATGATGCCCCTGTTCTTTATTATCTTCCTGATTCTGGCCGTCCGGGTGGCCTTCCTGCCCGGGGCCGTGGAGGGCTATAAGTATATGTTCACCCCCCGGTGGGCCGATCTGCTCAACCCCATGGTGTGGATCTGGGCCATGGGTCAGGCCTTCTTCTCCCTGTCCATCACGGGCAGCGGTATGATTGTCTACGGGGCCTACCTGAACCCCGAGGAGGATGTGGTGGCCCTGGCCAAGCAGACCGCCCTCTTTGACACCATCGCCGCCCTGGTGGCCGCTCTGGTGATTATCCCCGCCTGCTTTGCCTACGGGCTGGACGTGGGCTCCGGGCCCTCCCTGCTCTTTGTCACCCTGCCCCACATTTTACAGGATATTCCCCTGGGCCGGCTGTTCGCGGTGATTTTGTACACCGCTATGGTCTTCGCCGGGGTCAGCTCCCTGCAAAACATGTTTGAGGCGGTGGGCGAGTCCCTGCTGCACCGCTTCCCCAGGCTGAACCGGAAGGTGATGCTGGCCATCCTGTGCGTCATCTGCCTGGGCATCGGCCTGAATATGGAGCCCATTTTCAAGTGGGGCCCCTGGATGGATATTGTCTCCATCTATATCATCCCCATCGGGGCCACCCTGGGCGCGCTGTCCTGGTTCTGGATTATGAAGCGGGAGGAGCTGATGGAGGAGATCAACCGGGGGGCGAAAAAGCCCTCTGGACAGAAGTGGTACAGCGTGGGCCGGTATCTCTACGTCCCCTGCGCCATCATCCTGTGCTGCGTGGCATTGTTCCTGAAGGTTGCATTTTAATGCAGGGGCCGGGCTCTGTCCCGGCCCGCTTTCCAAGACCAGGGGCGGGCGCAGAGGCCCGCCCGGATATTCATAATAAGGAGGCGGAGACATGACATTCGAGCTGAAAAAAGGTGATCTGCGGGCCACGGCCCGGAGCCTGGGCGGGGAGCTGGTCTCCCTGCGGGACGGGGACGGCCTGGAGTATATCTGGCAGGGGGACCCGGCCTTCTGGGCGGGACAGAACCCCATCCTGTTCCCCATTGTGGGGTCGCTGAAGGACGGCCGGGTGGACATCGGCGGCAAGACCTGTGAGATGGGCCGCCACGGCTTCGCCCGGGGGCTGGAGTTCACCCCTGTGGACCAGGGGGAGGACTTCGTCACCCTGGCGCTGGGGGAGAACGAACAGACGCTGGCGCAGTACCCCTTCCCCTTCGCCTTGGAGGCCACCCACCGGCTGCTGGAGGACGGCTTTTCCACCACCCTCACCGTGCGGAACACCGGCTCCGCCCCCATGCCCTTCTGTATCGGGGCACACACCGCCATCCGGTGCCCCCTCCAGGCGGGGGAGCGTTTTGAGGACTACGAGCTCCTGCTTGAGGTCTCCGAACAGGCGGACAGCCACCTGCTCAACCCCCAGGGCATCATCCGCCACGACGGCAGAAAGCCCATGCTGGACGGCAGCCGCATGCCCCTGCGCTACCAGACCTTCGGGGAGCTGGACACCGTGATTTTCAGCATGCTGCGCTCCGGCGGCGTATCCCTGCTCCACCGGGAGACCGGGCGGGGGGTGCAGCTGGACTTCCACGAGTTCCCCATGGTGGCCTTCTGGACCAAGCCGGAGGCGCCCTTCCTGTGTCTGGAGCCCTGGCAGGGCTGCGCCGCCTGGGACAACGAGAGCGGGAGATTTGAGGATAAGCCCTTCTGCACCACGCTGGAGCCCGGCCGGGAGAAGGCCCTGACCTACGCCTTCCACATCGTGTAGGGCGGTGGCCTTTTGACGAACAGAAAACCCGCACAGGCCGTCAGAGGACGGTCCGTGCGGGTTTCGTTTAATTTGCGCCCAGCTGGGTCCAGAGGTTCTTGTAGAGGGTCAAAGTCTCCGGGGGCAGATTGAGATAGGCCTCGCACCGCGCCAGGGTCTCCGGCGGGGCGGCCATAATCTCATAGAGCGACCGGTCCAGCTCCTCGCCGTAGAGCTCCTCATAGTAGGCGGGGTACCGCTCCAGGGCCTCCCGGTTGGGGGAGGCGTACCAGATATAGTCCATGTTGGCCAGGTTGGCCTCGGTGGAGGCGATGAAGTTGATCCACATGTGGGCCTCCCGCTGGTGGGGGGCATCCTTCAGCATGCACATGGCGTCCACGAACCAGTTGGAGCCCTCCTCCGGGATGACAAAGGCCAGGTCCACCCCGTCGGCCTGGTTGTCCACCATGGACAGGTAGTCGCCGGCGTAGTAGGTGGCGATGGCGGCGTTGCCGCCCTCCATCTTCTGGAAGATTTCGTCCATCACCCGGCCTTGGAATACCCCCCGGCGGTTGGCGTCGGCCACCAGCTCGTAGGCCTGGCGAATCTCATCCGGGTCGGTGGTGTTTACCGAGCAGCCCAGGCAGAGCAGGGCCTCCCCGATGGCGTCCCGGGAGTTGTTGATCAGCAGCACCTGTCCGGCGTATTTGTCGTCGTACAGCGCGCTCCAGCTGGTGATCTCCTCGTCCACCACAGCGGCGTTGTAGATGATGCCCAGGGTGCCCCAGGTGTAGGGGACGGTGTAGCGGTTGTCCGGGTCGTAGGACAGGTTTTTAAACCGGTCGTCAATGAGGTCAAAGTTGGGTATCTGGCTGTAGTCCAGGGGTTCCAGCATGTCCTCGGCAATCAGGCGGCCGATCATGTAGTCCGAGGGGACCACCACATCGTAGTCCGCGCCGCCGTTTTTCAGCAGGGAGTACAGGGTCTCGTTGCTGTCGGCGGTCTGGTAGTTCACCCGGATGCCGGTGGCCTCCTCAAACTGGTCGATGAGGTCGGTGTCGATATACTCCCCCCAGGAGCACACATTTACCACAGGCCGGGAGCCGGTGGCGTAGCTGAGGAAGGCCACCGACGCCAGGAAGGCGCACACCAGCACCCCCGCCGCCCCCCGGCGGGCCCACAGGTAACGGGGCTCAGCCAGCTTCTGCCGGGCCTTCTCCAGGGCGGAGGGCTTCCGGGCCGCGCCCAACCGCTCCCGGGCCTCCTGCCGCACCTCCTTCAGGTTGGACAGCACCAGCAGCACCAGCACCGACAGGAACAGCAGGGTGGAGATGGCGTTTACCTCCGGGGTGACCCGCTTCTTGGTCATGCCGTAGATGGTCATGGCCAGGGTGGAGCTGGCCGACCCGGCGGTGAAGTAGGAGATGATGAAGTCGTCGATGGACATGGTAAAGGCGATGAGCGCCCCGGAGACGATGCCCGGCTTGATCTCGGGCAGCATCACTTTCACAAAGGCCTGCATCCAGGTACACCCCAGGTCCTGGGCCGCGTCCATGAGGTTACGGTCCATCTGCCGCAGCTTGGGGGCCACGTTGAGAATCACATAGGGGATGTTGAAGGCGATGTGGGCCAGCAGCAGGGTGGTAAAGCCCAGCACCAGCCGGTCGGGCAGCTCCACCGCGCTCTGGATGGAGTTAAACCACCGGGCGAAGGTCCCCCACCCCTGAAAGAAGGCCACGAAGAACAGGCACAGGGATACGCCGGTGACGATATCGGCGTTCATCATGGGGATGTTGTTCACCGTGAGCAGAGCCTCCCGCCTTCTGCGGCCCAGGCTGTACAGCCCGATGGCGGCGAAGGTGCCGGCCACTGTGGCGATTACCGTGGCCAGCAGGGAGACCAGCAGGGTGGTGTAGACGCTCTCCATAATCAGCCGGTTCTGGAACAGGCGGCCGTACCAGTGGAGGGAAAAGCCCTTCCACACGGCGCTGGAGTCCCCGGCGTTGAAGGAGAAGATGATAAGCAGGATGATAGGGGCGTAGAGAAACAGGAAGACCAGCCCGATGAACAGGCGGCTGCCGGTGCGGTTCGTCTTTTTCACAGGAGCACCGCCTCTCCCTCGCCCTCACCAAAGCGGTTCATCACCACCATGCACACCACCACAATGGCCATCATCACCATGGAGATGGCCGCCCCTAGGTGGGGGTCGTAGGAGCCGCCCAGAAATTGCAGCTCAATGAGGTCGCCCAGCATCATCTGGGTGCCTCCACCCAGCAGGCGGGAGATGGCGAAGGTGGATACCGAGGGGACGAATACCATGGTCACGCCGGACAGCACCCCGGGCAGGGACAGGGGCAGAATTACCCTGCGGAACACCCGCTGGCTGTCCGCTCCCAGGTCCCGGGCGGCCTCCAGCAGGGAGCCGTCCAGCTTGAGGATGACCGAGTAGATGGGCAGAATCATAAAGGGCAGGTAGTTATACACCATGCCCAGCACCACCGCCCCGGAGGTGCCGATCATGGGGATGTACTCCACCCCCAGCAGGTCCAGCAGGCCGACGGCCCGGAACAGCTGGTTTAAAAGGCCGTTGTTCTCCAGAATGGACATCCAGGAGTAGGTCCGCAGGAGGAAGTTCATCCACATGGGCAGCATAATCAGGGCCATGGCTACCCGCTGAAAGCCCGCCCCCTCCCGGGCCATCCAGTAGGACACCGGATAGCCGATCAGCAGGCAGACCAGGGTGGCAATCAGGGCCAGCCGGAAGGAGCGGAGAAAGACGGAGGTGTAGGCCCCCATCTCAGCGAAGTTCTCCAGGGTGCCCTGAAACTCCGCAGTGGTAAAGGCGTAGACCACCATAATCAGGATGGGGATCACTACCATCAGCGCCATCCACCCCACATAGGGGATGGCAAACCAGGACAGCTTATTCTTCATCCCCGCTGTCCTCCTCCTCCGGGTCAAAGCTGGCGTCGCTGATCTCCTCGTACTCCTCGGAGTAGGAGGAGTAGTCACCGAACATGCCGGAGTACTCGCTCTTTTTCATCACGTGGATGCCGTCGGGGTCGATCTTGATGCCGATGCGGCTGCCCACCGGGGACAGGTCGGTGGTCTGAATCAGCCATTTGAAGCCATAGAAGTCCACGATAATATCGTACTGCATCCCCTTGAAGGTGACCGAGGTGACGGTGCCCTTCAGCTGGCCCTGGTCCTCGGGGACAATGTCCACGTCCTCGGGCCGGATGACCACGTCCACCGCCTCGTCCTTCTCAAAGCCGCTGTCCAGACACTGGAAGCGCCGGTTGAAGATCTCCACCACCCCGTCGGTGCGCATGATGCCGTCGATGATGTTGGACTCCCCGATGAAGTCGGCCACAAAGGCGTTGCGCGGCTCGTTGTAGATGTCCTCGGGGGAGCCGATCTGCTGGATGCGGCCGGAATCCATTACCACCACCGTGTCGGACATGGCCAGCGCCTCCTCCTGGTCGTGGGTGACGTAGACAAAGGTGATTTCCATGGCCTTCTGGATGCGTTTGAGCTCGTTCTGCATGTCCTTGCGCAGCTTTAAGTCCAGCGCCCCCAGGGGCTCGTCCAGCAGCAGCACCTTGGGCTGGTTTACCAGCGCCCGGGCGATGGCCACCCGCTGCTGCTGGCCGCCAGACAGCTGGGTGGTCCGGCGCTTCTCAAAGCCCCGCAGGTTGACCACCTCCAGCATCTCCGTCACCCGCCGGTCGATCTCCTCCTCGGGCAGCTTCACCCTCCGGCCGTCGGCGTCCGCCTTGGGGATGCGCAGGCCAAAGGCGATGTTTTCATACACGTTCAGGTGCGGGAACAGGGCGTACTTCTGGAACACCGTGTTGATGGTCCGTTTGTGCGGCGGGACAGCATTAATCCTCACCCCGTCGAACAAAACATCTCCAGAGGTGGGCGTCTGAAAACCACCGATGATTCTGAGTGTGGTGGTCTTGCCGCACCCACTGGGTCCGAGCAGCGTGAGGAATTCCTTATCCTTGATGCTTAAATTGATTTTGTCGAGTACGATATCCTCGTCGAACGCCATGACGCAGTCGGTCAGGCGGATCAACTCCTTGGACATGTATCCTCCCCCATTTCTTTTTAAATTACGTTGTCAGCTCCCTCGATTTATTCACCGGGCGGGCCCGCCGTCCAGGGGGGACGTCGGGCGCGTTGACCGGCTTTCACGGATAGCGAGATACACTATAGCGGGTTATACCCGGATTGTCAATGATTTTCGCCAAAATATTTCGGGATTCTGTCCACAGGACAACACTTGCCCCTGACCAGTTATGGCAGCGTTACCAATGAGTTTGCGGGAAATCCATTCACAACAAGGTCGTCTGTCCATTCAATACCAGATTGCATTGCTTTACAATAATCAATAAAAATGAGATGCAGGTATCGTCCTGATTTCCCAATACTTTTCTGCCAGATATACTGCTTCTTTTCTGCCAGTTCAAAGCATCGTCTAGCACCGTTGTAATCGCTTTCGCACAAATAGGCCATGCCCGCTTCGAGGGGAATATCCCGCCAATGATTCGTCAGATACGGCAATAATCCACCGTCATTTGACAGAGCGGAAGTTAAAAATTCTGTCCGTTTTGCAAGAAGGGCATCCAAAATTTCCCGCACATACCCATCGGCCTTACCGGCAAAATCAGCGGTATCGTCACACGGGAAATAGTATGTTTTCGAGTCTATCTGCAACGACCCGGCCGCAAAAGAAGCATTAACCCGCAGAGCATCCGTAATTCGGCGCTTTTTTCCAGGTTCAATGATCGAAAATTGTATTGCATCGAAATCGCAATGTTTTATTTGGTTTTGGACAGTTACTTTGAGTTGTCCGTCTACTAAAAAACTTCCACAGAAGAAAGATGCCTTCCAAAAGACCTCCCCTAACTTTTGATAAGCGCAGAATGACCTCTTAGAATATTTCATGTTGTAAGATTTAGATATTAACTCCAGGGAGTTAAAAAATAGTGTTGAATAAGTCGATGCCTCCATTTGAAACACTCCCTGCATGAACATAGGCCACGGCAAGATGTGGTCTTACAGCTGCGCCCGGTCCTGCTCAATCAGGATTTTCAGCGCTTCCACCCCGGCGGTGATGGCGGCCTCGGTGTTGTGGGACTCCTTCTGATCCAGCCCGGCCTTCTCCCGCTCCTGGTTCCAGATGACGTGGAACACCGACCCGACCCGCACCCGGCGGGCGGCGGCCACGGCAAAGAGGGCGGCGGACTCCATCTCGGAGGCCAGCACCCCCAGCCGCTTCCAGGCCTCCCACTTCTGCTCCAGCTCATAGCTCACCGGCATCCGGGCCGGGGAGTGCTGGCCGTAGAAGGAGTCCTTGCACTGGACCACCCCGGCGTGCCAGGGGTAGCCCAGCTGCTTGCAGGCCTCCACCAGGGCGGTGGTGACGGTGAAATCGGGGACGGCGGGCCACTCGATGGGGGCGTACTCCCGGCTGGTGCCCTCCATACGGACCGCCCCGGTGGCCACCACCACGTCGCCGCTCTGGACGGACAGGTCAATCCCCCCGCAGGTGCCCACCCGGACGAAGGTGTGGACGCCGATGTTGGCCAGCTCCTCCATGGCGATGGCGGCGGAGGGGCCGCCGATGCCGGTGGACACCACGCTCACCTTCTCCCCCAGCAGCGTGCCGGTGAAGGTGACATACTCCCGGTTGGTACGCACGTGGACCGGGCTGTCAAAGTGCTGGGCGATGGCCTCGCACCGGCCCGGATCGCCGGGCAGGATGCAGTATCCCCCTGTCTCGCCCTGGGCACACTGGATATGAAATTGCTTCTGTCTTGTCTGTTCATTCATAAGGGCAGCCTCCCCCATATTGTTTTCTGTGCTATTTTACCATAAGCGCCCCCTGTTTTCAAGGCCTCATGTGTATTTTGCCTTGACCTTTTCCCCATTTCGTCCTATAATATAGCTGTACCAGGATTGCCTCGCGTCTGCGGCGCCCTGTTAAGGAGGCCTTACCCTTGAAACGATTTTTAATTTTTCCCTGCATCCTGTCCCTGGTCATCGGGCTGCTGGCCGGAATTCTGCTGCCCATCGACCTGAGCGGGAAGGAACCGCCCCCCACGCTGAACAACAACCTCGTCCCGCCCGCCAACGGCTCCCAGCCCGCGGACAGCGGCTCCGGCGCCGCCTCCTCCGCCGCCCCCCTGGACGCGGAGGACAATTTCCCCCTGCTGGGCGCCGCCTGCGCCGTCAACCGCTGCCTTCAGCGGCAGGACTGGGCCACCCTGTCCGCCTATGTCCACCCGGAGAGGGGCGTCACCTTTACCCCCTACTCCACCGTGACCCCCTCCAGCGACCGGAACTTTACCGCCGACCAGATTAAAAATCTGGCCCAGGACCAGACGGTCTACACCTGGGGCTTTGAGGACGGCCGGGGCGACCCCATCCAAATGACCGCCCTCCAGTATTTCGGACGGTACGTCTACGACCGGGACTACACCCAGGTTCCCCAGATCGGGGTGGACCGGATTATGACCGGGGGCAACGCCCTGGAGAACCTGGCTGAGGCCTACCCCGGCTGCCGCTTTGTAGATTTCAGCTTTCCCAGCGCCGACCCGGTAAACGACGGCCTGGACTGGAGCTCCCTCAAGCTGGTGTTTCAGCCCGAGGGGGAGCACTGGTACCTGGTGGGCGTGGTCCATGGGGAGTGGACGATTTAACACGTCAGAGGCTCCCTCTTTGAGGGAGCTGGCACCGCCCCAGGCGGTGACTGAGGGAGTTCTCTTTCAACGGACTCCCTCCGTCACGGCTTTGCCGTGCCACCTCCCTCCCAGAGGGAGGCTTTTCAATTATGACTGGAAAGGACCCTTTAATTATGGATATTGTCATTGTAGGCAGCGGCAAGGTGGGCTTCTCCCTGGCCGAGCAGCTGGTTAAGGAGGAGCACAATGTCACCGTGGTGGACAGCGACGAGGAGGCCCTGCGCCGGGCTGGCGACCAGCTGGACATCATGACCGTCCGGGGCAACGGCGTATCCGCCGCCGCCCTGCGGGAGGCGGGGGTGGACCGGGCCGACCTGCTGGTGGCCGCCACCAACGCCGACGAGGTGAATATGGTGTGCTGTCTCACCGCCAAGGACCTGGGGGCCAGATACACCATCGCCCGCATCCGCAACCCGGAGTATACCAGCAGCGTGGGCGAGCTGCGCCGCAACCTGAAAATCGACATGGCCATCAACCCGGAGAACACCACCGCCGTGGAGATATCCCGGCTGCTCCGCTTCCCCTCCGCCGCCAACATCGAGACCTTCTGCCGGGGCAAGGTGGAGCTGATGGGCTTCCGCCTTCAGGAGGGCGACTTCCTGGTGGACGCCCCCCTCCACGCCCTGCCTGACAAGGTAAAGAAGCTGTCCCTGCTGTTCTGCGCCGTGGAGCGGGGGGGCGAGGTGTCCATCCCCAACGGCTCCTTTGTTCCCAAGGCGGGGGACAAGCTGTATATGGTGGGCCGGCCGGACAGCCTGGACCAGTTTTTCCGTCAGCTGGGCCGCTACGCCCCCAAGGTGAAGCAGGTCTTTCTGGTGGGGGGCGGCAAGGTGTCCATGTATCTGGCCGCCATTCTGGACCACCTGGGCATCCGGCTGAAAATCATCGAGCAGAGCGAGGAGCGCTGCCGGGTCATCAGCGAGCGGTTCCCCCGGGTCACCGTCATCTGCGGCGACGGCACCGACTCCGAGCTGCTGGAGTCAGAGAATCTCACCGCCAGCGACGCCTTCGTGGCCCTCACCGACCGGGACGAGGATAATCTTATTATCTCCCTCTACGCCATGCAGCAGGGGATCAAAAAGGTGATCACCAAGTGCAACCGGCAGAACTACGCCGGCATTGTCCGTTCCCTGGGCCTGGACAGCGTGATCTCCCCCAAATTTGTCACCGCCTCCAACATCGTCCACGTGGTCCGGGGCCTGCAAAACTCCCAGGGCAGCGTGATGAACTCCCTCCACCGTATCGCCGGCGGCGGGGCGGAGGCCATGGAGTTCACCGTGGGGCCGGGCACCCGGCACCTGAGCGTCCCCCTCAAGGATTTAAAGCTGCGCCCTGGGGTGCTGCTGGCCGTTATTGTTCGGGACAACAATATCATCATCCCACAGGGCTCCTCCTCCCTTCAGGAAGGGGACCGGGTTATTATCATCGCCCGGGGGGGCGGCGTGCTGGACCTGAACGACATCTACGGCGCTGAGCCGAACCTGGGAGGGGCCGGGGCATGAATATAAAGCTGGTTTTAAAGCTGGTGGGGCGGGTGCTGCTGCTGGAGGCGGCCGCCCTGGTCCTGCCCCTGGCGGTGGCCCTGCTCTACCGGGAGGATCTCCTGCCCTTCCTGCTTTCCATTGCCATTGTGGCCGCCGTGGGCCTCGCCCTGTCCGCCCTGCCGGCACGGCAGCAGTTTTTCACCCGGGAGGGCTTTGTGGCGGTAGGGCTGATCTGGATTTTCACCGGTCTGGTGGGCGCCCTGCCCTTCCTGTTCTCCGGCTGGTTCGCCACCCCCATGGACGCCATCTTTGAATCCTGCTCCGGCTTTACCACCACCGGCTCCACCATCCTCACCGATATTGAGGCCCTGCCCAAGGGTATCCTGTTCTGGCGGGCCTTCACCCACTGGCTGGGGGGCATGGGGGTGCTGGTGCTGGCCACTGCCATCGTGCCCAAGCTGGGCATCCGCTCCCACTACCTCACCCAGGCGGAGACCCCGGGCCCGGTGTTCTCCAAGCTGGTACCCAAGCAGTCCCAAACCTCCAAGATTCTGTATACCATGTACTTCGCCCTCACCACACTGGAGGTCCTCTGCCTGAAAATCGCCGGTATGCCCCTGTACGACTCCTTCATCCACGCCTTCTCCACCGCGGGCACCGGGGGCTTCTCCAACCGGAACGCCAGCGTGGGGGCCTACAACAGCGTACCTATTGATATTGTCATTACGATATTTATGCTGCTGTTCTCCATCAACTTCGCCGTCTATTTCCTGATTTTGACCAGAAAGTGGCGGGACGCCCTGGCCAGCGACGAGCTGAAATTCTTCCTGGGGGTGGTGGCGGGGGCCACGGCGATCCTCACCGTTTCCAACCTGGGAGTCTACGCCGGCCTGTGGGAGAGCCTGCGGTACACCGTGTTTCAGGTGGCCTCCATCATCTCCACCACCGGCTTTGGCACCGCCGACTTTGTTCTGTGGCCCCAGTTTTCCCAGATGATTATTGTTCTGCTCATGTTCTGCGGGGCCAGCGCCGGGTCCACCGGCGGCGGCATGAAGTGCTCCCGGGTGCTGATTCTCCTCCGGTCCATCCGCCGGGAGGTCCACCGCATCACCCACCCCCGCAGTGTGGAGGTGGTGAAGCTGGACGGCAAACTGGTGAGCGAGGCCACCCTCCACACCCTGCTGGTCTTCCTGGGGGCCTATGTGATTACCGTCTTTGCCGCCGCTTTGGTTATCTCCCTGGACGGCCAGTCCTTCGCCGTCTCCTTCAGTGCCGCCCTCACCTGCGTCAGCAACGTGGGCCCCGGTCTGGAGGCCATCGGTCCCAGCGGCAATTTTGCCGCCTTCTCCGGGCTGTCCAAGGGGGTCATGTCCCTGTGCATGATTGTGGGACGGCTGGAAATTTTCCCCATTCTGGTGCTGCTCAGCCCCTCCACCTGGCGGCGGACCTGAGCCCTCCGGCCCAGGGGCGGCCGGGACGCTGTTTCCCTATATCCGTTTCTTTTCTTCACGGCAAAGCGCGCTTCTGGCGTGGTTTGCCGTGTTTTTGTTTTGAATTTGCCCGCTTTGTATTTTCCTGCAAATCCGGTTGAAATTGCAAATCAGGAATGTTATAATATGGCAGAATCCATTGTGGGAGTTGACGTCTGTGAAAAAGAGAGCCTTTCTACTGATTCTGTCGGTCTGGATGCTGGCCCTGCTGGCCGGCTGCGGCGGCCGGGACCAGCCGGCTGACAGCAGCCAGCCGGCCAGTGAGACCGTCGCCCTGACAGTTTGGGGCGCGGAGGAGGACGAAGCCCTCCTTCAGGAGATTTTCGCCTCCTTCCAATCCCAATACGCCGGACAGGCCAGCTTTCAGATTACCTACCAGCCCCAGAGCGAATCCAACTGCAAGGACGTTCTGCTGGGCGACCTGGAGAATGGCGCAGATGTGTTCGCCTTTGCCGACGACCAGGTGGCCGCCCTGGCCGCCGCCGGCGCGCTGGACCCCATCCCGGCCAGCGACGCCGTCCGCAGCGCCAACCTCTCTGCGGCGGTGGAGGCGGCCAGCGTGGACAACACCCTCTACGCCTACCCGCTGACGGCGGATAACGGCTATTTTCTGTATTACAACAAAGCCTATTTCTCCGAGGAGGACGTCCAGAGCCTGGACCGCATCCTGGAGGTGGCCGCCCTGGCCGGGCGGCGCGTGTCCATGGACTGGTCCTCGGCCTGGTATGTCTACTCCTTCTTCGGCAACACCGGCCTGGAGGTGGGGCTCAACGAGGACGGCCTGACCAACTACTGCACCTGGAACAGCGCCGAGGGGGATATCCGGGGGGTGGACGTGGCCCAAGCCATGTTGTCCATCGCGGACAGCCCCGCCTTTGCCAGCATGACGGACACAGAGTTTCTGGCCGGAGTGCAGAATGGCTCCGTCATTGCCGGGGTCAGCGGGGTGTGGAACGCCGTGGCCATTGAGGAGGCCTGGGGCGCGGACATGGGGGCGGCCAAGCTGCCCAGCTACACCTGTTCGGGCCGGCAGGTCCAGATGGCCTCCTTCTCCGGCTGTAAGCTCATCGGCGTAAACGCCTATTCCAGCCACCCGGACTGGGCGGCGCGGCTGGCTGAGTGGATTACCAGCGAGTCCAACCAGCGCCTGCGCTTCGAGCGGCGGGGACAGGGTCCGGCCAACGCCAATGCGGCCAACTCCCCGGAGGTCCAGGCCGCCCCGGCCATCGCCGCCCTGCTGGAGCAGTCGGAATTTTCTCAGCTCCAGCGGGTGGGGGGCAAGTTCTGGGACCCTGTGACCGAATTTGCCGGAAGCATGGCGGCGGGGAACCCCTCCGGCGCCTCCCTCCAGTCCCAACTGGACCGGATGGTTGAGGCCGTAACGGCCCGGTAAAACATACATATTGGGAGGAGAGCTATATGAAAGGCAGGCTAACCCTTCAGCAGCGCCTGATTATACCCATTATCCTGCTTGGACTGGTGGCGTTTCTGTCCAATGTCCTGGCAGTGTTCAGCATCAACAACGTCCACGCCAACGCGGGCACCATTGTAGACGAGTATATGGTCAGCGAGGGGAAGCTGGAGGAGATCCGGCGCTCCATGATGGACATTCACCGCCTGGCCCTGTCCCACATTGTGGCGGCTGACCACGCCACCATGATCCGGCTGGTCCAGGAGATCAAGGCGGAGGAGGCCGCCCTGGATGAACAGCTGAGCGCCTACGCCCCCTTCGCCGCCGGGGCGGACGAGGAGGTCTACCGCTCCCTGCTGAGCAGCTACGACAGCTTCAAGCACGCCCTGGTCTATCTGGTCTGCGCCAGCGCCGACAGCAAGACCCAGGAGGCCTACAACATGGCCAACGGCGATGTGGCCTCCTGGAGCGCCGCCGCCGAGCAGGACATTGATACCCTCTACGCCTCGGTGAGCAGTCAGGCCGCCGCCGCCCGCAGCCGGCTCACCTTCGTCTATGTCACCGCCCTGATTATCAGCGCCGCCACCCTTGTCGCTGGGGTCCTCCTGGTGGCGGCCGCCTTCCGCATCATCCGGAAGCATGTGATAGCCCCCATTCAAGACGCGATGGGAACCCTTCAGGACAGCTCCGAGCGCATCAGCGGCGTGACTCAGGAGGTGCGGCAGCGGACCCGGACCTCCAGCGGCAGTGTCCGGGACCTGTCCGGCCTGACGGAGCAGCTCTCCGCCGCCCTGGAGGAGATCGCCAGCAGCACCTCCTCCATCCGGGGTGGCACAACGGGCACCCAGTCCGACGCCCAGGACATGGCGGAGGAGTGCTCTGCCATCACCGCCTACTCGGTGGAGATGCGGGGGCGGGCCGAGGTGATGGAGCAGTCCGCCCTGCGGGAGACCGAGGCGGTGAGGGCCAAAACGGCGGAGATCATGTCCATGCTGGACCAGGCCATCGAAAAGAGCCGGAGTGTGGACCAGATCGGCGTGCTTACCAAGGATATCCTGGATATCTCCTCCTCCACCAACCTCATTGCCATCAACGCCTCCATCGAGGCCGCCCGGGCCGGGGCGGCGGGGGCCGGCTTCTCCGTTGTGGCCCAGGAGGTCCACAAGCTGGCCGACTCCTGCGCCGAGACCGCCAGCCACATTCAGGAGGTCAGCGGGGAGGTCACCGGGGCGGTATCCTACCTTGCGGAGAGTGCCCGGGAGCTGGCCGGCTACCTTAGCCAGGCCATTCTGACCCAGCTGGAGCAGTCGGTCCAGGCCGGCCAGCAGTACCGCCAGGACTCCGACTACATCGGCCATGCGATGGAAGCATTTAACCAGAAGACCGTCCGGCTCAAGGCCGCCATGGACGAGATCGCCGGCTCCATCTCCAGCATCTCCGGCGCCATCGACGGCGCCGCCTCCGGTATCACCGGGGCCGCCGGAAATACCCGCGTTCTGGTGGACGACATGGCCAGCATCACCGCGCGCATGGATATCAACCAGGAGATTGTGGAGGAGCTCCAGAAGCAGATGGATGTGTTTGCCAATCTGTGATGCATAAAGCAGGTCCCGCGCGTTTGCGCGGGGCCTGCTTGACATTACTCCCCCTCAAGGCAGGAGTCAAAGGCCTCCTGGGCGGCGTCCGGGTTTTCGCATACGATAAGAGCCACACACTGGGTTCTGGTGAGAATAAGGGCGCGGTCAATCAGCTCCGCCTGATCGGGGAGGCAGCCGGCAAAAGCGGTCTTCCGGTCCAGCAGGTACGCCTGGAGTGCCTCTACAGTGCCCTCCACATCCCATTCGTCAAGAAAGAGCACCGCCAGTTCAAAGGCCCGGTCTCCCTCCATGCGGACAACAGCCCCATCCAGCCAGTTCAGCTCCTCCAGCCTGTAGAGGTCTGTCACATAGCCGTCCACAGTGCCGGGCTCCAGATACCAGGTGAGGGTATCTGCCTCCCTGTTTTCCTCCAGAGAGGACAGCATGGCCCGGGCAACGGTTTCGGCGGCCTGACCGGCAGTGCCGTCCTCCTCGGGGGATTTGCTTCCGCACCCCGGTAGCAGCAGGAGCAGGGCCAGCAGCAGGGAAAAATATCGTTTCATCGGCATCGCCTCCCAAGTATTGAGGACAGCATAGCAGAAAATTCTTACAAAAAACCGGGCAAAATCCTTAAGTTTTCATGAAGAAGAACGGCCGCAGACCGCCCGTTGTCCGCACAGTAATATGGTCGTATCCCGTTCATAAGTTCCATTCATAATCCATGACTTTTTCTATCTTCCGCAACAGGTGGTTTTTGTGCATAATCGGGAAAAAATCTGCCACAATGAAGGTATTCGGTCCTTTCGGAGAGGACCGGCCCTGTTTTCCCCGGGGGAAACAGAGAATCGGAAAAAGGAGCGGATATCTGTGGCCATCAATTACAGAAAGGCGGCCGTCATCGGCTGCGGCTTTGTGGGGGCGTCCATCGCCTTCCGGTTTTTACAGCAGGGGCTGTTTTCCCACCTGGTGCTGGTGGATGCCAACCGGGAGAAGGCGGAGGGGGAGGCCATGGACCTGAGCGACGGCCTGCCCTACGGCGCGGCCATGGACATCACCGCCGGGGGCTACGACGACATCACCGACTGCGGCCTGGTGGTGATTACCGCCGGGGTGAACCAGAAGCCGGACGAGACCCGGCTCCAGCTTATCGAGCGCAACGCCGCCATTATGAAAAGCATCATCGGGGAGATTACCGCCCGGCCCTTCGAGGGGATTCTGCTGATTGTGTCCAACCCGGTGGACGTGCTCACCCACGTGGCCCGGGAGCTGTCGGGCTACCCCCGGGAGCGGGTGATTGGCTCGGGCACCGTGCTGGACACCGGCCGCCTGAAGCAGCTGCTGGGGGCGGAGCTGGGGGTGGACAGCCGCAACGTCCACGCCTTTATCGTGGGGGAGCACGGGGACAGCGAGCTGCCGGTGTGGAGCGGGGCCAACGTGTCCGGCCTGGGGCTGGACGACTTCTGCCGCCTGCGGGGGCTGGAGCTCCACGCCCCCGTCCGGGAGCGCATCTACCGGGAAATTCGGGACAGCGCCAACGAGATTATCAAGCGCAAGGGTGCCACCTACTACGGCATCGCCATGGCGGTGGGCCGCATCGCCGCCTGCATCGTGCGGGACGAGCACGCCATACTGCCCATCTCGGTGGCGCTGGAGGGGGAGTACGGCCTGGACCATCTCGCCCTGAGCATCCCCTCCATTGTGGGGAAAAACGGGCTGGAGAAGGTGCTGGAGATACCCCTGGACCGGACGGAGCGGGCGGCGCTGGACAATTCCGCCGGGCAGCTGAGGGAGGTCATCTCCGGACTGAAGCTGTAAAAAAGGGCCGTCCGCCTCAGGCTTTGAGGCGGGCGGCCCTTTTGGTTCAGTCGTCACCGAAGCTGATGCCCAGCAGGCGGGCTTCGGTAATGATGTCGGACTTGGGGTCGATGGTCTTCAGCTTACCGGCGATCTCCTTCAGGGGAACGGAGGTGATCACATGGTTCTGGATGGCCACCATGCTGCCGTACTCCTCCCGGGAGATCATCAGGGCGGCGGTGGTGCCCAGGCGGGAGGAGAGCACCCGGTCGTAGGCGCAGGGGGCGCCGCCCCGCTGCATGTGGCCGGGCACCGTCACCCGGACCTCCTTGCCCGTCTTCTTGAGAATCTTGTCGGCAATGGCGTAGGAGACGGAGGGGTACTTCTCCAGCACCTCGGCCATGTGCTGCTTGTACTCCTTCTTGCTCATGGCCGCCTCCTTCTGGGAGATGGCCCCCTCGGCCACGGCCAGGATGGTAAAGCCGTTGCCCGAAGCGGCCCGCTGCTTGATTTTGGCGATTACCGAGTCGATGTTATAGGGAATTTCCGGAATCAGAATGATGTCCGCGCCACCGGCGATGCCGGCGTTGAGGGTGAGCCAGCCCGCCTTGTGGCCCATGATCTCCACCATGAAGACCCGGTTGTGGGAGGCGGCGGTGGTGTGGATGCAGTCGATCACCTCGGTGGCCAGGCCGATGGCGGACTGGAAGCCGAAGGTGGTGTCGGTGCCCCACAGGTCGTTGTCAATGGTCTTGGGCAGGCCGATTACATTGAGCCCCTCCTCGCTGAGGAGGTTGGCGGTCTTCTGGCTGCCGTTGCCCCCCAGCACCACCAGGCAGTCCAGGCGCAGGCGGCGGTAGGTGTATTTCATGGCCTCCACCTTGTCCAGGCCGTTGTCGTCGGGCACCCGCATCAGCTTGAAGGGCTGGCGGCTGGAGCCCAGGATGGTGCCGCCCCGGGTGAGCAGGCCGGTGAAGTCGATGGGGGACAGCTTTTTGTAGTCCTCGTAGATAAGACCCTTGTAGCCGTCGATAAAGCCGATGATCTCCACCTCGTTGCCGTAGATGTTGTAGAGACCCTTGGCCACGCCCCGCATGGTGGCGTTGAGGGCCTGGCAGTCGCCGCCGCTGGTGAGCATTCCGATCCGTTTCATGTTATACAGCTCCTTTTTCATTTATTGAAAGCCCTATGGGCATAGGGAACATACCGTGTAGGGGCGGCCTGTGGCCGCCCGCCTGTAACGGGCATCGTTTTTTATGCGGGCGGCCACAGGCCGCCCCTACAAAATCAATCTCTCTTGATAATCCGTCCCAGCAGCCCCCGGCGGGTCTTTTTGACGGTGACCACCGGTTTTTTCGGGGCCGCCTTGGCCGCCGGACGCCTCTCCGTGGCGGGGGCGGGTTTGACCGCCGGTTTGGGCTCTGCCTTGGGCTGCTCCAGCGCCCATTCCCCGGAGTAGGCCTGGTCGCAGAAGTGCTCCTGGGCGTTGAAGGGCTCCCCCTGGGCCCGGACATAGCTGCCGTCGGGCTGCTGGACTCTCCCCTTGGCGGTGTCCCGGAGCTGGTCGGCAAACATGGCCTCCAGATGGGCCCGGAGGGCGGGGTCGTCCACGGGGACGGCCACCTCCACCCGGCGGGTGGTGTTGCGGGTCATGAAGTCGGCGGAGGAGATATACACCTGCTTCCGCTCCTGCAAGCCGAAGATATAGATGCGGGCGTGCTCCAGATAGCGGCCCACAATGCTGCGGACGGTGATGTTCTCCGTCAGCCCGGGCACGCCGCCGACAAGGCAGCAGATGCCCCGGACCACCAGGTCGATCTTCACCCCGGCCTGGGAGGCCTGGATAAGCCGGTCGATAATCAGCTTGTCGGTGAGGCCGTTGAGCTTAAAGCCCAGATAGGCCTCCTCTCCCGCCCGGGCCAGCTCGGTCTCCCGGTCGATAAGGGCCAGCACCTTGGGCCGCAGGCAGGCGGGGGCCACCATGAGATGGCGGCTGTCCTCCACCACCTCGCCCATGGACAGGGCGTTAAAGACCTGGGCGGCCTCGGCGCCAATCTCCGGGGAGGCGGTCATGAGGGCGTAGTCGGTGTAGAGCCGGACGGTGTCCTCGTTATAGTTGCCGGTGCCCACCTGGGTGATATACTCCACCTGTCCGTTATGGACCCGGGTGATAAGCAGGAGCTTGGAGTGGACCTTCAGGCCGTCCAGGCCGTAGATGACCCGGCAGCCCGACTGCTCCAGCACCCTGGACCAGCCGATGTTGTTCTCCTCGTCGAAGCGGGCCCGCAGCTCCACCAGGGCGACGACCTCCTTGCCGTTTTCGGCGGCGTCCACCAGGGCCTCCACAATTTTGCTGTTGTGGGCCACCCGGTAGAGGGTCATTTTAATGGACACCACCTCAGGGTCCTGGCCCGCTTCCTGGAGCAGGCGGAGCATGGGCCGGACGCTCTCGTAGGGGTAGGTGAGCATCAGATCCCGCTTTTTGATCTGCTGGACCATGGGAAGGAGCGGGTCCACGTTGGGGGAGTTCTGGGGCACCCGGCGGGGGTAGAACAGCTCGGTTTTCTCCCGGAGAAGGTCCCGCACCGCGCCCAGAAAGGACAGGTCCAGGGGGACGTCACTGGAAAACAGGTGCTTCTTGGACAGCCCCAGGCAGGCGCACAGGGCGTCCCGCACGGTGTCGGACAGCTTGCCCTGGTACTCCAGCTTCACCGGCTGGAGCCGCTTCCGGCGGCGGATCAGCTTCTCCATGCTTTTCCGATACTCCTCGGCCAGCATGGCGCTCATTTCAGAGGAGGCGTCGTCCATGTGGATGTCGGCGCTGCGCACCAGGCGGATGAGGACCGCCCCCTCCACCTTGTAGTGGGCGAAAATTTTGGACAAAAATCCGGCGATCAGCTCCTCCACCAGCACAAAGCGCTGGCCGTCGCCGGGGAGGGGGACCAGCCGGCGGAGCACCCCCTCGCCGCAGGGGACGATGCCCATGCGCTCGCCGCCGCTCTTGGTGCGCAGGATGGCCACGGCGTAAATGGCCTTGTTGCGCAGGAAGGGGAAGGGCTGCTTGCGGCCGATGATCTGGGGGGAGAGCAGGGGCAGGACGTTGGAGGTAAAATACTTCTCCAGAAAGGCCTGCTGCTTGTCGGACAGCCCCCCGAAGGGGCACAGCTCCACCCCCTGGCCCGTCAGCTCGGCCATGAGGGCCCGGCAGACCCGGTCCCGCTGGGCCAGCAGGGCGCGGGTCCGGTCCAGCACGGCGGCGGTCTGCTGGGCGCTGGTGAGCCCCGTCTTATCGTCCACGGCGGTGAGGTGGAGGGTGTCCATGAGCATCCCCACCCGGACCATGTAAAATTCATCCAGGTTGCTCTGGAAAATAGAGGCGAAATTCAGGCGCTCGCACAGGGGATTGGCGGGGTCCTCGGCCTCCTCCAGCACGCGGCCGTTGAACTGGAGCCAGGACAGCTCCCGGTTTACATAACAGCCGGAAGCGGGGGGCGGGGTCTGGTCTTTCATCGTGGTTCGGGCCTCCTTTGGCGGTTTACTGCACTGCTATAACTGTACCACCCTTTGCCGGCAGGCGCAAGTGTTTTTCCGAAAAAAAGGATGCCCGCCCCGGGTGGGGGCGGGCAAGTTGTGCGTATTTGTCTGCGCCGACTGCCGGATTAGCCCAGCAGCTGGAGAACGCCCTGAGGAACCTGGTTGGCCTGGGCCAGCATGGCCTGGGCGGACTGCACCAGGATGTTGTTCTTGGTGTAGCTCATCATCTCCTCGGCCACGTCGGTGTCGCGGATGGTGGACTCGGCGTCCTGGATGTTCTCGGCCATCACGGACAGGTTGTTGGCGGTGTGCTCCAGACGGTTCTGGGTGGCGCCCAGGTCGCCGCGGACACCGGACACATAGTTAATGGCGTCGCGGATGGTCTGGATGGCGGCGGCGGCGTCGGTCTGGTTGCCGATGTTCAGGTCGGCAATGCCCATGGCATCGGTGTGCATGTCGCCGATGGAGACCTTCAGCTGGTTGTAATCCTCGCTGGTGTCGCCGATCTGGAGGGTCAGGGCCTTGCTGTCGTCAGCCTCAACGGCCTCCTTGCCGGCGGTCTTGAAGCCGAAGGACTTCTCGATGGCCTCCAGGCTGGTCAGGCTGCTGGTGATGCCGTCCTTCTCCACAAAGTCGGTCTGGTCCTTCTTCTCGGTGAAGGTCATACGGGTGCCGTCGTGGCCCACGGTGTAGGTGGAGTTGCCGTTGGCAACCTTGGTCAGACGGTCGGCAGCCTCAATGAGGTCTTCCTTCTTGCTCAGGTCCAGATCGCCCACGTAAACCTTGTTGTCGGCGTTGGCATCCAGCTTGCCCTTGTCCGCCTCGTCGGTGGTGAAGGTGTAGGTGGTCTTGCCGATGGTGATCTGGTTGCCGTTGGCGGCCATGGCCTTGGACAGGTTGAAGTAGGTGCTGGCCAGACGCTCGCCGGCGGCCTCGCCCTTCTTGGCGATGTTGGTGGTGGACACGTTGTAGTCACCGCTCAGCTTGGGATCGCCACCGGCCTTGCCGACGGTAACGGCAACCTTGGTGCTGTCAGCCGCTCCGGGGTTGTCAGCGGTGAAGGTTACCTTGCTTGCGGTGGCAGTAGCGGTGGTATCGGTGGGTGCTGCGGCGGCCGCCAAGGCGGCGGCAATCTGATCGGCGGTGGCGTCCTCGGCAACCACGACGGCCGTATTAGTGCCGGAGGCATCAGCGGCATCCTTCACGAACTCATAGGTCTTGTCGCCTACGGTAATGGTACCGTTGATAACATCCTGGCCGGTCTTGCCGGTGAAGTCGATCACGGAGGAGGCTTGGGTGGCGGCGTCGTCAGTGCCTGCGGCCCAAGTACCGCCGGTGAGGCCGGTGTCAGCCTCTGCCTGGCCGGCGGTGGCATCAGTACCCAGCTCCTTGGAGGTCAGGACGATCTTGTTGTCAGCAGCATTTACAGTAGCCGTGAACTTGGCGCCCAGAGTGGCGTCGGCATTGTAAGCCGTCGCATAGGCATTAGCAAGCTCAGCCACGGTAGAATCGGTGGTGGCAGTCACATCAAAGGCCTTGCCGTCAACAGTCACAGAGTACGTGTTGTCAGCACCGGTCTTGTCGGCAATGCCGGTGGCCTTGGCGGTTGTGAGAGCATCAGTAAGAGTATAGGTGGTGTTGGTATTGGTATCAACAGTATTATCGACCGCACCGCCTGCAGCCAGACCGAGCCCGGTGAAATCCGCCTCAGCAGCAGTAGTGCCAGTTGTCTTGACGACAAGGTCAGTGCCAGTTACAGTCACGGTGAACCCGGTGTTCTCAGCTTCAAATGCATCCTTCCACAGGGTCAGTAGCTCATCTTGAGAGATTCCATCCTTGTTCGCGGTTACGTCATAGGACTTGCCGGCGACTGTGACGGTGTACTGGTTGCCGTTCTTGGACTGGGCCAGAGTGACCTGGACAGGAGCGGCGTTGGAGGTATACGCGCCAGCGGTCTTACCGGTGGCGTTCTTGCCGGCGGTGGTGGTGGAGGTGGCAATCTCGCTGGCCTTGGCGGTACCGGCGGAGACGCTGACCTTCAGCTCGGGGTCAAAGCTCACGTCGTCGGGGTTGTTCTGGGTGAAGGTGATACGTCCGTCACCGGCGTTCTCGGCGGTGAACTCAGCGCCGTCAGCACCAAACTTCACAGCGGTGTTGTCGTAGGCGGTGCCGTCCTCATAAGCGAAGGAGACCTTGTCGGTGTCGCCGTCGCCCAGAGCGGCCGCAATGTCCTCAGCGGTCAGAGCGGTGCCGGAGAAGTCGTCCTGCAGGGTACCAATCAGCTTGGTGCCGCCAACATCAACGGTAAAGCTCTGGCCCTTGGTTCCGCTGACCGCCAGGTTGTGCAGGTCAACAGACATGGTGGTGTCTTCAGCAGCCTCACCGGCCTCGGCATGGAGGACGGTGTCCTTGCCCAGAATCTGACCCACGCTGGGCAGCATGCCGGCGGCGGTGCTCTCGGTGGCGTCAACAGCGGCCCGGGCGTTGCCGTCCATGGAGCCGTCCAGCAGCTTGATGCCGTTGAAGTTGGCGGAATCAGCGATGCGGTTAATTTCGGACTTCAGCTGCTCGACCTCCTTCTGGAGGGCAGCGCGGTCAACCTCGTTGTCGTAGGTGCCGTTGGCGGACTGAGTGGCCAGGTAGTCCATGCGGTTGAGCATGTCCTGGA
>CAJUFJ010000041.1 GCA_910585815.1 uncultured Oscillospiraceae bacterium
CAAAACGCAATCCTCAGTCAGCCTGCGGCTGACAGCCCCTTTCAAAAGGGGCCTTCGCCTGCCTGCAACGTCTTCTATTTCGGCAGCGGCACATCCTTCTGTTCGAAGCAGGCCCCCAGCTCCACGGAGGTCTGGGAGTCGCCGTACTGCTTGATGGCGGCCAGGAGGGTGTCCAGCTGGCGGGTGTCGGCCACGGCGAAGCGCAGCAAGGCATTGAGCTTGCCCACCAGATGGTGATGGGCGGTGATGGCGGGGGTGTCCTCACAGAACTGGCAGAAGGCGCCGTACTTCTCCGGGAAAACGGCCACCAGGATAAAGCCGGTGAGGTTGCTGTCCAGCAGGGTGCGGTCGATGTTGACGGAAAAGCTCTTGATGACCCCCTTCTCCTCCATGCGCCGGATGCGCTCCGACACGGCGGGGGCGGTGAGCCCTACCCGGTCCCCGATGGTCTTCAGGGTGGTGCGGCTGTCCGCTTGGAGCAGGTTGAGGATCTGATAGTCGGTGCGGTCCATCAGCCCACCACCACCCTGCCCTTCTTCACAACGGTCTTGGTCAGATTGCTGCCCATGCGGTAGCAGATGTAGTCCAGGTCGGGGGCGTCCCAGATCACCAGGTCGCCCTGCTTGCCCGGCTCCACCGAGCCCACCAGACCGGCCATGTCGATGGCGGCGGCGGCGTTGAGGGTGACGGCGGTGAGGACCTCCTCCGGGGTGAGCTTATACTTGAGACAGCCCAGGTTGATGACAAACTGGAGGTTGAGGCAGGGGCAGGAACCGGGGTTGAAGTCGGTGGCCATGGCCACGGGGACGCCGGCGTTGACCATGTCCCGGGCGGGGGCGAAGACGGCCCCCAGGTAGAAGCTGGTGGCGGGCAGCAGGCAGGCCACCACGCCGCCCTTGGCCAGGCTGGCGATGCCCTCGGGGGGGCAGACGATCAGGTGCTCGGCGGAGATGGCCCCGATCTCCCCGGCCAGCACGGAGCCGCCGATGGCCTCGATCTCGTCGGCGTGAATCTTGGGCCGCAGGCCGTATTTGAGACCGGCCTCCAGCACCTGCCGGGACTCCTCCACGGTGAAGGTGTCGGCCTCGCAGAACACGTCGCAGTATTTGGCGATGCCCTGCTCCTTCACCTTGGGCATCATCTCCTCGCACACCAGGCGGATGTACTCGGCCCGGTTGGCCTTGTACTCGGCGGGCACCAGATGGGCCCCCATGAAGGTGGCCACAATGTCCATGACGTGGCGGTCATTCAGGTTCTTGATGACTTGCAGGGCCTTGAGCTCGTGCTCGGTGGCCAGACCGTAGCCGCTTTTGGCCTCCATGGTGGTCACGCCGAAGTGGAGCATCTCATCCAGCGCCCGGGCGGCCTTGGCGGTGAGCTCCTCCTCGGTGGACTGGCGGGTGGCATTGGTGGTGGACTGGATGCCGCCGCCGGCGTTCTGAATCTCCAGATAGGTCTTGCCGTGGAGTTTTAACCCCAATTCATTTTGTCTCCAGCCTCCAAAGATCAGGTGGGTGTGGGCGTCCACCAGGCCGGGGGTGACCAGGTTGCCGCCGGCGTCGATGGTCTCGTCCGCCGCCGGGGCGGGGCCGGTGCCTACTTGGGCGATGACGCCGTCCTCCATCAGGACCCAGGCGTCCTTGAGAATCTGAATCTCCCCCTGCTCCGGCCCCTTCTTAGGACCGGTGCCCTGGGGGGTGGCCAGCATGCCGATATTGGTGACAATGGTTTTCATGTTGTTCTCCTTTCGGTGATAGGATACAAACGTGATGTAGGGCAAGGGCTCTGCCCTTGCCTCCTTTCAGAGGCGAACCCCTATCACAGGCAAGGGCAGAGCCCTTGCCCTACAGGATGGAAGTTTTCCAAAAGAGGGGACGTCGTGGGACGCCCCCTCTTTTACAATGGTTTATTTTGGTAGGGCGCGACGACCCGGCGCGCCGTTATGTGAGGTGTCCGATGCTCAGGCCTGGATGCTCTTCAGCGCCTCAGCGATAACGGCGTCGTCAGCCAGGTAGGGCATGGTGATGTGGTCCTGGCCCTTGTACATCTCGTTGTACTCGGCCACGGTGGACATAGAGTTGGGGTTGCCCGCCCAGTTGCGGCGGGAGACGCCCACCATGGTGTCCCAGGGCATGGACATGCGCAGGATGGTGTCCACCCGCTCAGAGCCGTCCAGCACCATGCCGAAGCCGCCGTTGATGGCCTTGCCGATGCCGGTGCCGCCACCGTTGTGGAGGGCGATGAGGCTCATGCCGCGGGCGGCGTTGCCGGCGTAACACTGGGTGGCCATCTCGGCCATGATGTTGGAGCCGTCCTTGATGTTGGAGGTCTCACGGAAGGGGGAGTCGGTTCCGCCGGTGTCGTGGTGGTCGCGGCCCAGCATGACGGGGCCGATCTCGCCGTTGCGGACCATCTCGTTGAACTTCAGAGCGATGTTCATGCGGCCCATGGCGTCCTGATACAGGATGCGGCACTGAGTACCGACAACCAGCTTGTTCTTCTTGGCGTCCCGGCACCAGACATAGTTGTCAAAATCCTGGTAGCGGCGGTTGTGGGCCTTGATGTACTCGGCGGCGGCGGCGTCGGTCTTGTCCAGGTCCTCGGGGTTGCGGCTCAGGCAGCACCAGCGGAAGGGGCCGTAGCCGAAGTCGAACAGACAGGGACCGAGAATGTCCTCCACGTAGGAGGGGAACACAAAGCCGTCCAGGTCGTTCTCGCCGTTCTTGCAGATGGACTTGACGCCGGTGTCATACACGGCCTTGAGGAAGGCGTTGCCGTAGTCGAAGAAGTAGGTGCCCTTGTCGTGGAGCTTGCACACCAGCTCATAGTGGTGCTGGAGGGTCTTGTCAACCAGCTTGGCGAACTGCTCGGGGTCCTCGTCCAGCATTTTGGTGCGCTCCTCGAAGGTCAGGCCCTGGGGGCAGTAGCCGCCGTCGTAGGGCACGTGGCAGGAGGTTTGGTCGGACAGCAGGTCCACGTGGATGTTGTTGTTGTAGACATACTCCAGCAGGTCCACGATGTTGCCGTGGTAGGCCACGGCACAGGGCTGCTTGCTGGCCTGGTGCTCCTGGGCGATCTTCACGGCCTCGGCCAGGTCGGCGGTGCGGTGGCTCACCCAGCCCTGGGTGTAGCGGGTCTCGATGCGGGAGTCGTCCACCTCAGCGATGATGGAGGCGGCGCCGGCGATCTCAGCGGCCTTGCCCTGAGCGCCCGACATGCCGCCCAGACCGGCGGAGATGAACAGCCGTCCGGCCAGGTTGCCGTCCTCGGGGATGCCCAGCTTGAGCCGGCCGGCATTCAGCAGGGTGTTGAAGGTGCCGTGGACGATGCCCTGGGGGCCAATGTACATCCAGCCGCCGGCGGTCATCTGGCCGTAGTTGGCCACGCCGATGGCGGCGGCCCGGTTGAAGTCCTTCTGGTTGTCGTACATGCCCACCATCAGGCCGTTGGAGATGATGCAGCGGGGAGCCATCTTGTGGCTGTGGAACAGGCCCAGGGGGTGGCCGGACATGACCACCAGGGTCTGCTCGTCGGTCATGACCTCCAGGTACTTCTTAATGAGGCGGTACTGCATCCAGTTCTGGCAGACCTGGCCGGTCTCACCGTAGGTGACCAGCTCATAGGGGTACAGGGCGATGTCAAAGTCCAGGTTGTTGTCGATCATCACCTGGAAGGCCTTGGCCTCGGTGCAGTTGCCCTTATACTCCTCGATGGGCTTGCCGTACAGCTTGCCGGCGGGGCGGAAGCGGTAGCCGTAGATGCGGCCGTGCTCCTCCAGCTCCTGAGCGAACTCCTTGGCCATCTGGGCGTGATGGTCGGGGTGGATGTACCGCAGGGCGTTCTTGATGGCCAGGGCCTTGTCGGCCTCGGACAGGTGGGACTCACGGCGGGGAGCCCGGCGGTAGCCCTCCTCAAAGGCGGGGTACTCGGGCAGGTCGTAGTCCAGCTTGATGGTCATGGCGTCTGCGAGATTCATGGTTGGTTCCTCCGTTTCTTAAAAATTTTAACTATTCCGCTGGGAACTGCTTTCTATGTATTGTATTTTAACAAAAATCTGATAAAATGAAAAGCACCGGTATTATATATTTGCTATATAAAAAAAGTATGGAGGGCGCCTATGAACTTCAAGCAGCTGGAATATTTCGCCGCCGTGGCGGAGGAGGGGAGCATCTCCGGAGCGTCCCGGGCGCTCCATGTGGCCCAGCCCCCCATCAGCCGCCAGCTGTCCCTGCTGGAGGACGAGCTGGGGGTGACCCTGTTCCTGCGCACCAACAAAGGGGTGGCCCTCACCGAGGCGGGCCGGTGCCTCTACCAGCACAGCCGGCAGATGTTCCAGAGCCTGCGGACCATGGCGGACAGCGTGCGGGACGTGGAGGCCGGGGCCCGGGGCCAGCTGAAGCTGGGGGTCATCTACTCCGACGTGCAGACCGCCACCCAGCTGCTGAAGCAGTACCACGCCCAGTACCCCCAGGTGGAGCTCTATGTCCGCATGGGGGCCCCCGGCGACCTGCTGGACGACCTGGGCCGGGGGGAGCTGCATGTGCTGTTCCTGCGCAGCCAGTCGGGGCGGTCCTTCGGCCTGCGGGAGCGGGTGCTGGGGGAGGACCCCCTGGAGCTGGTGATGTGCCCCGAGACCGACCCCGCCCCGGGGCAGGACGCGGTGCCCATCCAGGCCCTGCAAAACGTGCCCATGTGCCTGCTGCGCAGCGACGACCTGTGGAACTACAGCCGGGACCTGCTGGAGGAGTGCCGCCGGGCGGGGTTTACTCCCAGCGTGGCCTGCCACTGCTACGACACCCCCATGGAGATGCAGATGGTGCAGGCGGGCTTCGGGGTGGGCTTCCTGCCCCGGTCCATTGTGGCGGCCCACCCGGGCTCCCCGGTCTACACCAAGCCGGTGCTGGAGTTTGCCGCCAAGTCCTACCCCATCCTGGTGTGGGAGGATGACCCCTACCAGAGCGGCTGCGTCAAACGATTTTTGGAGCTGGCGGCTTCCACTTAATATTTTTAAGCGTTCCAATAAAAAAACCTTTGTCCACCCGTTGCTTATTTTAGGCTTATCCAATATAATAGTGTCACCTGAAAAAATACCCGGCGAAAAAATACTTTTACAGGAGGAAATCAACATGGCAAAGTTAGTTGAGTGCATCCCCAATTTCAGCTGCAGCAAGGAGAAGGACGAGGCCACCTACAACGCTCTGGTGGAGGCCGCCAACAGCGTGCCCGGCTGCACCCTGTTCGACGCCCAGACCGACGGCAACCACAACCGCTGCGTGTTCACCCTCATCGGCAATATCGACGCCATTGAGGAGGTCGCCTTCCGGCTGACCAAGGTGGCCACCGAGCGCATCGACATGACCAAGCACAAGGGCGAGCACAAGCGCATGGGCGCCACCGACGTGATCCCCTTCGTCCCCCAGTCCAAGGACGTGACCGTGGAGGAGTGCGTGGAGCTGTCCAAGCGGCTGGCCCAGCGCATCTGGGACGAGCTGAAGGTGCCCTCCTTCCTGTATGAGGACTCCGCCTCCCGCCCCGAGCGCCGCAACCTGGCCACCTGCCGCAAGGGCGAGTTCGAGGGCATGCCCGAGAAGCTGCTCCAGGAGGAGTGGGCCCCCGACTACGGCGAGCGGAAGATTCACCCCACCGCCGGCATCACCGCCATCGGTGCCCGTATGCCCCTGGTGGCCTTCAACATCAACCTGGCCACCTCCGACGTGGAGGTCGCCAAGAAGATCGCCAAGGTGATCCGCGGCTCCTCCGGCGGCTTCCGCAGCTGCAAGGCCATGGGCTTCATGATGGAGGACCGGGGCATCGCCCAGGTGTCCATGAACATGGTCAACTACGAGGACACCCCCCTGTATGTGGTCTATGAGCAGGTCCGCGCCCTGGCCGAGCGGTACGGCACCTATATCGTGGACAGCGAGATTGTGGGCCTCACCCCCGCCAAGGCCATGATCGACTGCGCCGAGTTCTACCTGAAAGCCCGTGACTTCGACTGCCACAACCAGATCATGGAGTATCACCTGCTGGACATGAAGTAAGAGCCCGTTCTGTAGGGGTGGCCTGTGGCCGCCCGCGGAAAAAACGCCTGCTGTAGACGGGCGGCCACAGGCCGCCCCTACAGAGTCCCCAATAAAAAATACAGATTAGGAGAGTTTCACCATGAAGCTTGCTGAACTGAAAACCGCCGAGTTTGTTGACCTGCTGGCCTCTGACGCCCCCGCCCCCGGCGGCGGGTCTGCCGCCGCCCTGGAGGGCGCTCTGGGCGCCGCCCTCACCGCCATGGTGTGCGGCCTCACCGTGGGCAAGAAGAAGTACGCCGAGTTCCAGGAGCTGGCCGAGGAGGCCCAGAAGAAGGCCACCGGCCTGAAGGCCCGCTTTGTGGACGTGATGGACCGGGACACCGAGGCCTTCAACGTGGTAAGCGCCGCCTTCGGC
Source organism: uncultured Oscillospiraceae bacterium (assembly GCA_910585815.1). Lineage (GTDB taxonomy): Bacteria > Bacillota > Clostridia > Oscillospirales > Oscillospiraceae > Lawsonibacter. The sequence goes on from CAJUFJ010000041.1 coordinate 6,439, forward strand.
ATGCCCAAGGAGACCGACGAGGAGAAGGCTGCCCGCTCCGCCGCCATCCAGAAGGGTCTGGAGGGCTGCACCAAGACCCCCTTTGAGATGATGGAGCTGGCCGTGGAGACCCTGGAGCTCACCGCCTCCATCCTGGGCAAGAGCAACGACAGCGCCGCCAGCGACCTGGGCGTGTCCGCCCTGTCTCTACGGGCCGCCATTCAGGGCGCGTGGCTCAACGTGCTTATCAACATCGGCAGCCTGAAGAACAAGGAGCTGGCCGAGGACTACCGCGCCAAGGGCGAGGCCCTGCTGGCCAAGGCCCTGCCCCTGGCCGACGAGATCTATGACACCGTTGTGAAATCCATGTAAATATCCGTACCTGGTCAGAGTAGATACAGCGCGTCAAGTGCCATTGGATGGGAGGTTGCCAATGGACGAAGGGTTTTTCTGTACCCGCGTTGCTGTATCGCATCCGCTGCCATGGGGGAGCACGCTCCTTTCATGGCAACACGCCGTGAAAGGAGCGTATTATTATGACATCCGCACAGAAAAGAAAAACCGCCTACACCATCTGCATGGTGGCCATGCTCACCGCCATGATGGTCCTGCTGAAGCGGACCATCGCCATCGAGACCCCCTATTTCAAGTTTAATTTCGCCTCGCTGCCCATCATGCTGGCCGCCATGCTGTTCGGCCCGGTGGAGGGCATGGTGGTGGGCCTGCTAGGGGAGTTTATCGCCCAGATTACCGGCCCCTACGGCTTGGCCCCCACCACGGTGCTCTATGTGGCCCCCGCCGCCATCCGCGGCGTGGTGGTGGGCCTGGGAACGGTGTGGTGCCGGCAGACCGGCAGGCGGATTGAGAGCCGCCCGGTGGCCTGCTACGCCATCTGCATCGCCGGGGCCGTCCTCACCACCCTGGGTAACACCGTGAGCATCTGGCTGGAGAGCGTGATGTACCACACCGAGTTCATGGTGCACATCCCCTTCCTGCCCGGTCGGTTTGCCACCGGCATTGCCACCGCCGTCATCATGACCACTGTCTGTATCCCGCTGGTCCACGCCCTGCGCCGCAGCGGTGTGGTGAAGTACGCGGACTGACGAAAGGAGCCTTACTATGGACTGGAAGCTGCTGACCAAAGCCGACTATGTGACCACCAGCTGGTCCGGCGGGACCACCACCCAGCTGGCCATCGCCCCCGAGGGGGCGGTGTACGCGGACCGGGACTTTCTCTGGCGGCTCAGCTCCGCCACCGTGGAGCTGGACCACTCCGACTTTACCCCCCTGCCCGACTACAACCGCTTCCTCTCTGTGCTGGAGGGGGAGATTCAGCTGAAAATCGACACTGACGAGCCCGTTCCGGTGTCCCCCGGCAAGGTGGTGGCCTTCGACGGCGGCGTGCCGGTGGAGAGCTGGGGCCAGTGTGTGGACTTTAACCTGATGGTCCGCAAGGGGAAGGCCCAGGGGGCGGTAAACGTCCTGTCGGGCGACTGCGAGACCAGTTGGCTCCCCGAGCCCGGCGACCTGGCTGTTTACTGTGCCGCCGGGGCGGTCCGTCTGCCCGACTGGGACCTGGAGGCCGAGGCGGGCCAGACCCTGCTGTGCCGGGGCTTTGCGGGCGGGCCGGTTAAGCTGGTCTGCCAGGCCGGGCTTGTGATGCTGGCCAGCGTCCGGGAGGCTTGAGGCCCATGACGGACAAAGAAGCCATTGAGCTGGTCCACCAGCGGGCCTGGGTGGGCCAGAAGCCGGGGCTGGACCGCATCCGCCGGCTGCTGGGCCGGCTGGGCGACCCCCACACCCGGCTGAAATTCGTCCATATCGCCGGCTCCAACGGCAAGGGCTCCACCGCCGCCATGCTGGCCTCGGTGCTCACAGCGGCGGGGCTGAAAACCGGCCTGTACACCTCCCCCCACCTGTGGCAGTTCAATGAGCGGTTCCAGGTGGACGGCGCGCCCATCCCCGGGGAGGACCTGGCGGAGATTGCCGCCCAGGTGCTGGAGGCGGCGGAGGACGAAACCGAGTTCGAGCTGATGACCGCCATCGGCATGGTTTACTTCCTGCGGGCGGGGTGTGACCTGGTGGTGCTGGAGACCGGCCTGGGCGGCCGGCTGGACTCCACCAATGTGATTTCCGCCCCGGAGGCTGCAGTGATTACCCACATCGGCCTGGAGCACACTGAGCTGCTGGGGGACACTGTGGAAAAAATCGCCGCCGAGAAGGCGGGGATTATCAAGCCGGGCTGTGACGCCGTCCTCTACCGCCAGAGCCGGGAGGCGGAGGCGGCGGTGGAGCGGGCCTGCGGGGTGGTAAACGTCCCCCTGGCCCGCACCGCCCCGGCGGAGCCTGTATCCAGCGGCCTGGAGGGCCAGAGCTTCACCTACCGGGGCAAGGGCCCCTACCGCATCCCCCTGCTGGGGGAGTATCAGGTCCACAACGCCGCCGTGGTGCTGGAGACAGTGAATGTCCTCCGGCGGCGGGGCTGGGATATCCCCGAGGAGGCCCTGGTCCAGGGGCTGGAGCAGGCCCATTGGCCCGGCCGGCTGGAACTGGTCCGGCGAGGCCCCGACGTGATTCTGGACGGCGGCCACAACCCCCAGTGCATGGAGGCCCTGGCCCGGGCGCTGGGGGAGCTGTACCCGGGGAAGAAGCTGATTTTCCTCACCGGCGTGCTGGCGGACAAGGACTACCCCGCCATGATGGGGGAGATTCTCCCCCTGGCAAAGGAGTTTTACACCATCACCCCGGACAGCGAGCGGGCTATGCCGGCGGCCGAGCTGGCCGCTTACCTGGAGGGCCGGGGGGCGAAGGCCACCCCCTGCGGGAGCGTCCGGGAGGGTCTGGAGCTGGCCCTGGTGTTTTTGCCCCCGGAGGATGTGGTGTGCGTCACCGGGTCGCTGTACATGATCGGCGAGGTCCGCCACCTGCTGGGCCTGTGCTGACAGTGTAGGGGCCTGAAACCCCTCCGTCCCCCGCAGGATAAGCCTTCCACCCTCCGGGGGGAAGGTGCCCCCGAAGGGGGCGGATGAGGGGGCGGGGCGGGTAAGCAGTTCTTTCGATAAGAGGCAAAAACCTGCCGCGCACCCTCATCCGTCACGGCCTTCGGCCGTGCCACCTTCCCCCTTGAAGGGGGAAGGCTTTTTGGTGCGTTTTAACATGCCGGGGCTGAACTCTGCCCCGGCGAAATAGAAAAATCGGAAAGGCGGAATCATTATGCTGAGTCCGGCGGAATTTGTCGGTTTTTACGCCCAGGTGGGGGCGAAAAAATGTGCTAACAGCGCCGTGCGGCTGTATCTGTCCGCCCTGCTGGCGGGATTCCTCATTGCCTCCGGGGCGGTGGTGGCCAACACGGCGGGCCACCTGCTCACCAACGCCGGACTGTCCCGGGTGCTGTGCGGCCTGCTGTTCCCCTTCGGGCTGATTATGGTGATTGTCACCGGGGCGGAGCTGTTCACCGGCAACTGCCTCATTACCATCTCCCTGCTGGAGAAGAAGGCCGCCCTGGCGGGGATGGTGCGCAATCTGGTGATTGTCTACATCGGCAACCTGCTGGGGGCGGTGGTTCTGGCCTCAGCCATCGTCTACTGCGGCCAGCTGGACCTGTCCGGCGGCGCTCTGGCGGTCCACACCATCCGCACCGCCGCCGCCAAGTGCGCCATCCCCTTCGGTAAGGCGGTGGTGCTGGGGATTTTGTGCAACGTGCTGGTGTGCGCCGGGGTGATGTGCTCCCTATGCGGCAAGGGCCTGGCCAGCCGGGCCATCGGGGCCTTCGTGCCGGTGAGCTTCTTCGTCATCGGCGGCTTTGAGCACTGTGTGGCCAATATGTACTACATCCCCGCCGGACTGATGGCGGCGGGCGTCCCCCGGTATGCCCAGCTGGCGGCGGAGGCCGGAGTGGACCTGGCCGCCCTGAGCCTGGGAGGCTTTTTCGCCAACTTGATTCCCGTCACCATCGGGAATATCATCGGCGGCTGCGGCTTCGGAGCCCTGATCTGGTCCTGCCATAAGACAAACTGAGCCGAAACAGGGCCCGCCCCCATGGGCGGGCCCTTCTCTGTGGAAAAACGCCGGAAAAAGTCCGGGAGGAGCACTGGGAGGCGGATGTTAACATCCGTTGCTTGCGGCAACGGGCGGTCTCTGCTACAATCGGGGCAGCGTCGGATAGAAAGGTGGTTATCCCCAGTGTTAAGTGAAAACATAAGAGCAATCCGAAAGGCAAAGGGGCTCTCCCAGGAGGAGCTGGCCATCAAGCTGAATGTGGTGCGGCAGACCATTTCAAAGTGGGAGCAGGGCCTGTCGGTCCCCGACTCCGACCTGCTGATTGCCATTGCGCAGGCGCTGGAAACCCCGGTGAGCACCCTGCTGGGAGAGACCGTGACGGAGCCGGAGGCGGACGACCTGGCCGCAATTGCCCAGAAGCTGGAGCGGATCAATGTACAGCTGGCCCGGCAGAAGGCCGGGAGAAGAAAGCTTCTCCATTGGCTGTGTTTCGCCCTGTGCGCAGCCATTGTGGCGGCCGCCGCGGTGTTATACGCATTTCCCAGCCCTTACCTGAACTGGGATTACAGCGCCCCGGAAACCGCCGTTATAGGCGTGGCGTTTCACGCGTGTGAATGGCTGTTTGTCCGGCTGGCCCCCGTTGCCCTGGTCGTGGCAGCCGCCGGATACTTCCTGACACGGAAGAAGGCGTAACTGAAAAAGCAAGGCAGACCGTACGTTCTGCCTTGCTTTTTCGTTCTCTGTGCTTACTTCCGGGTGGGCACGTGCCAGATATCCCGGGCGTAGTCCTGGATGGAGCGGTCGGCGGCGAAGATGCCCGACCGGGCGATGTTGATGAGGGACATCCGGTTCCAGAGGGCGCGGTCGGCGTAGGCGGCCACGGCCCGGCGGTGGGCGTCGCAGTAGCTGTTGAAGTCGGCCAGAAGCATATACTCGTCGGCCTGGCTGCCCCCCGCGCCAAAGAGCAGCCGGTTGGACAGGTCGGTGTAGGCCACTCCGTCGGCAAAGCCGGCGGTAATCTGGTCCAGAATGCGCTTGAGGTTCTGGTCGTGGAGGTAAATCTCGTGGGGGCGGTAGCCCTCTCGCTTGCGCTGGTTCACCTGGTCGGTGGTCAGGCCAAAGAGGAAGATGTTTTCATCCCCCAGCTGCTGGTGCATCTCCACGTTGGCGCCGTCCAGGGTGCCGATGGTGAGGGCGCCGTTCATCATGAACTTCATGTTGCCGGTGCCGCTGGCCTCCTTGCCGGCGGTGGAGATCTGCTCGGAAATTTCCGAGGCGGGCATCAGCTTCTCTGCCAGGGAGACCCGGTAGTTCTCCAAAAAGACCACTTGCAGCTTATCCTTGCAGATGGGGTCGGCGGCGATCTGGGCGGCCAGGGAGTTGATCAGCTGGATGATCTGCTTGGCTACGTGGTAGCCGGGGGCCGCCTTGGCGCCAAAGAGGAAGGTCTGGGGGGTGAACTCCATATTGGGGTTATCCCGCAGCTGGTTATACAGGTGGATGATGTGCAGCACGTTGAGCAGCTGGCGCTTGTACTCGTGGAGGCGCTTCACCTGTACGTCGAAGATGGCGTCGGTGTTCAGGGTGACGCCCGACTCCCGGGCCACCCAGGCGGCGAAGCGGCGCTTGTTCTCCTTTTTGATATCCTCCAGCTGCTGGAGCACCGCCTTGTCGTCCGCCGCCTTCTCAAAGTCCCGCAGGGCCTCGGGGTGGAGAAGGTACCGGTCCCCTCCGGTGCAGTCCCGGATGAGGGCGTCCAGCCTGGGGTTGATCTGCGACAGCCAGCGGCGGTGGTCGATGCCGTTGGTCACGTTCTTGAACTTGCCGGGCTCGGCCTGATAGGCGTCCTGGAAGACGTCCCGTTTCAAAATCTCGGAGTGGAGGGCGGACACGCCGTTGATGGCCTGGCAGGCGCACACGCACAGGTTGGCCATGCGCACCTCGCCCCCCCAGATGATGGCCATGTGGCCCACCTTGCCGGTGTCGCCGCCGTAGCGGCGCTCCAGCTCGGCCTGGTAGCGGCGGGCAATCTCGGTGAGAATCTGCCAGATGCGGGGCAGAAGGGTCTCAATCAGCTTCTGGGGCCAGCGCTCCAGGGCCTCGGCCAGCACGGTGTGGTTGGTGTAGCAAACCGCGTCGGTGACGATGTGCCAGGCCTCGTCCCAGCCGTAGCCCTCCTCGTCCAGCAGAATGCGCATCAGCTCGGGGATGACCAAGGTGGGGTGGGTGTCGTTAATCTGAATCACGTGCTTCCGGGCAAAGTTGCGCAGGGTGCCGTACTGGGCCTTGTGCTGGCGGACGATGGACTGAATGGTGGCCGAGACGAAGAAGTACTGCTGCTTCAGGCGCAGGGATTTGCCCTCGGCGTGGTTGTCGTCGGGGTAGAGGACCTTGGCAATCACCTCGGCCATGGCCTGCTGCTCCACCGCCTTCAGGTACTCGCCCCGGGAGTAGAGGGACATGTCCACCGGCAGGGGGCTCTTGGCGTCCCACAGGCGCAGGGTGTTGGTGTGGTGGGTGTTGTAGCCGGCGATCTTCATGTCCCGGGGGATGGCCAGCACGGCGGTGTAGCCCACATGCTCGGGGTGGTTGGTGCCGTTCTCCCAGCGGTCGATGATCTGGCCGCCGAAGCGGACCTCCTCGGCCTCCTCCATCTTGGGGATGAGCCAGGCGTCGCCCAGGCCCAGCCAGTTGTCGGCCAGCTCCTGCTGCTTGCCGTCGATGATCCGCTGCTTGAAGATGCCCAGCTCATAGCAGATGGAGTAACCGGTGGCGGGAATCTCCAGGGTGGTCATGGAGTCCAGATAGCAGGCGGCCAGGCGGCCCAGGCCGCCGTTGCCCAGGCCGGCGTCGGGCTCGGACTCAAACAGGTCGGAGGCGGAGAAGCCCATGTCCTCCAGGGCATCCTTCAGGGTGCTGAGCAGCCCCAGGTTGTAGGCGTTTTTCTCCAGGGAGCGGCCCATGAGGAACTCCAGGGACAGGTAATGTACCTGCCGCTGCTGCTTTTCCCACACCTGGTTGTTGGTCTCCATGCGGTGGCGGGACATGATGTCCCGCAGGACCAGGGCGCAGGCCTTGAACATATGGTTGTTGTTGGCGGTCTCCACGGTGCAGCCGAAGTTGCGCTGGAGCTTGCCGGTAATCATTTCTGTGAGCTGTTCCTTATTGTACTCAGGGGAATAGTCCGTCATAACAGTACCTCCTGTTTTGTTTCGATTAAGGGGGAGCACACTCCCACGGTTACTGATTTTAACAGATTTTCCCCACAGCGTCAACGGGCAGAGTGGGAGAAAAAGGGAGAAATTGTGGGAAATATCCGGCGTAAAAAAATGAAAAACGGCCCCATCCCCAGGGGACGGAGCCGTTGAGACAGAAAATTCAGCTTGTGAAGGGCAGAGCTCTGCCCCTGCCCATCCCCAAAGGGGATAAATCAAAATCTCACCCCAAAATACGCTGATAAATGTCCAGATACTGCTGGGCGGAGCTTTTCCAGGAGAAGTCGGCGGTCATGCCCTCCTTTTGCAGGCCCTTCCAGGCCTTTTTGTCGTCGTTATACAGGTCCACCGCCTCCCGCAGAACCCAGACCATGTCGCCGGCGTTGATGTTGCCGAAGGTGAAGCCCCGGCCGGTGCCCTCGAACTTGTTGTAGGGGGTGACGCTATCCTTCAGCCCGCCGGTCTCCCGCACCACGGGGATGGTGCCGAAGCGCATGGCAATCATCTGGCTCAGGCCGCAGGGCTCAGACACCGAGGGCATCAGGAAGATGTCCGCCCCGGCGTAGATCATATTGGACAGGGGCGCGGAGTAGGTGAGCTGGGCGGAGAAACGGCCGGGGTACTGGCCCTGGGCGTGGCGGAAGGCCTCCTCATACTGCCAGTCGCCGGTGCCCAGCACCACCATCTGCACACCCTTGGTGCCCAGGCCCATAATGTCGTGAATGGCGTCGGTGACCATGGAAAAGCCCTTGTGCCCCACCAGACGGGAGACGCAGGCCACCAGGGGGATATCCGGGTTCACCTCCAGGCCCACCGCCTGCTGGAGGGCCGCCTTGCAGGCCGCCTTGCCCTTGGCGATGGTCTTCAGGGTGAAGTTGGCCGCCAGCCCCTCCATCTTGGACGGGTCGTAGAGGTCCACGTCGATGCCGTTGAGGATGCCCTCCAGCTTGCCGCTCTGCTGGTTGATGACCCCGTCCAGCCCGTGGGCGTAGAAGGGGGTGCGCAGCTCCTGGGCATAGGTGGGGGAGACGGTGGTGACGAAGTTGGAGGCCATGATGGCGCCCTTCATCAGGTTTACGTCCCGGTGGTAGGCCAGCATCCCCTCGTTGAAGTAGCTGCGGTCCAGGCCGATCACGTCCTGGAGCACCTGGTCGCCGTAGCGGCCTTGATACTCGATGTTGTGGATGGTGTACACCGTCCGGGCCCCCGCCAGCTGGGGGATGCGGTACTTCTCCTCCAGCAGGTAGACGGGCACCAGGGCGGTCTGCCAGTCGTTGCAGTGGATGATATCTGGGGCCCAGTCCAGCTGGCCCGGGGTCTCCACCACGGCCCGGGAGAAGTAGGCGAACCGCTCGCAGTCGTCAAAGTGGCCGTAGAGCTGCCAGCGCTTGAAATAGTACTCGTTGTCCACAAACCAGAAGGTGACCCCCTGGTGCTCCGCCTCAAAGATGCCGCAGTACACCTGCCGCCAGGCTAGGGTGACATTGAAGTACTTCAGGAAGGTCATTTTGGCCCGCCATTCCTCGCTGACCCCCTCGTAGAGAGGCAGAATTACCTTGACCTCGTGGCCCTCGGCCGCCAGGGCCTGGGGCAGGGAGCCGGCCACGTCGGCCAGACCGCCGGTTTTGATGAAGGGGGCCGCCTCGGAGGTGGCAAACAAGATTTTCATATAATCACCTTTTCAATTTGGTTTTTGTAGGGGCGGACATTGTCCGCCCGCTTTGATGCGGTCAGATGCCGCAGGCGCACAATGTGCGCCCCTACACGCCGGGAATCGTTAGGAGGACGCCCTCCCGTCCTGGGGAGGGCGTCCGGAAAAATCAGACAACAGAGCCCTTGGCGATGGCCAGGGGATAGGTGACATGGCCCATGAGCATGCGGCCCTCGCTCACCGTCACGTCCTTGTCGGCAATGACGTAGGACAGGGAGGCGCCCGCCTTGACCACCGTGCCCTGCATGAGCACGCTGTTGGACACCTTGGCCCCCTTCTCCACCACCACGCCGCGGAACAGGATGGAGTTTTCCACCTCGCCCTCGATCTGGCAGCCGTCGGCCACCAGGGAGGCGACGGAGCGGGACTCGGGGCCGTAGTAGGTGGAGGGGTTGGACTGGTCCTTGGTGCGGATGGGCCGGGCGGTGTTGAACAGGTCGGCCCGGACCGCCGGGTCCAGCAGCTCCCGGGAGCGCTGGAAGTAGTCGCTCACCGACTGGAAGCGGCCCACATAGCCCTTGTGGATGTAAGGCATCATCTTCAGGGATTTCAGCCGGGGCTGAAGGACGCCGCGGCTGAAATTGGCCACGTCGTGGGCGGAACAGTAGTTTACCATGTCCATCAGCAGGCGCTTGGACAGGATGTAGATCTCCAGCGACTCCAGCGCCTTGTCGGCGGAGGTGGGGTGGACGGACAGGTCGGTAATCCGGCCCTCCTCGCTGACCTCCACATACTCGGAGAACTGGGGAGCGCCTTTCAGCGTGGGGGTGCAGACCATGGTGATATCAGCCCCGGAGTTCCGGTGCTGCTCAAAGACCTCGTTGACGGGCAGGTTGATGGCGGTGTCGCCCCAGGCCAGAAGGACGTAGTCCTGGCGGATATCCTGGAGGTAGTCATATACCCCGGCCAGGGCCTCCATGCTGCCCCGGTACTCGCCGTGGCCGGCCTCGGTGTAGCTGAAGGGGGGCAGGATGCGCAGGCCGCCGTGCTTGCGGCTCAGGTCCCAGTCCTTGCCGGAGCCCAGGTGGTCCAGCAGGGACTGATAGCTCTGGTGGACCACCACGCCCACGTCGGTGATGCCGGCGTTGACGCAGTTGGACAGCATAAAGTCGATAAGGCGGTAGCGGCCGCCGAAGGGCAGGGAGCAGGTGTTACGGGGACGGGTCAGCTCCCCCAGGTTGGCGTCGGAGCGGTATGCGAACAGGATGCCGTGGAGATCGTTCATGCCTGCTCACCTCCTTTCACATCTTCGCGGATCATGGCGTTGGGCAGAATGGTGGCCCCTTCGCCCACGGTGACCCCGCCGGCCACCACGGCAATGCCCCAGCCGTCGCTGCCGTCAGGGGCGGCGCCCACGGTGGCCCCTGCCTCCACGGTGGCGTTCTCGGCCACGATGGAGTAGTAGACCTTGGCCCCCTCCTTCACGGTGGCCCCGGGCATGAGGATGGAGTACTGGATATCGGCCCCCTGCTCCACCGTGACGGAGTTAAAGAGGACGGAGTTGGCCACGGAGCCGTCCACCTGGCCGCCGCCGGTAATCATGGAGTGGGAGATGACGGCCTCCGGCCCGGTGACATGGGGGGGCCGGATGGGGGTGCGGGCGTAGATGGGCCAGCTGTCGTCATACATGTCCAGGCCGCTGCTGCTGCCGGCCAGCAGGTCCATGTTGGCGTCCCACAGGGAGTTGATGGTGCCCACGTCCTTCCAGTAGCCGGCGAAGCGGTAGGCCATCAGCTTCTCGCCGGCGTTCAGCATGTTGGGGATGATGTTCTTGCCGAAGTCGTTGGAGGAATTGGGGTCGGCCTCGTCGTCAATGAGGTATTTGCGCAGCTTGGACCAGGTGAACACATAGATGCCCATAGAAGCCAGGTTGCTCTTGGGCTGGGGGGGCTTCTCCTCAAACTCATAGACCTTGTCGTCGGCCTCCACATTCAGGATGCCAAACCGCTTGGCCTCCTCCATGGTGACCTCCAGCACCGAGATGGTGCAGGCCGCCCCGGATTTTTTGTGGAAGGAGACCATCTCGGAGTAGTCCATCTTATAGATGTGGTCGCCGGAGAGGACCACCACGTACTCGGGGTCATACAGGTCCAGAAACCCGATGTTCTGGTAGATGGCGTTGGCAGTGCCCTTGTACCAGCTGCCCTGCTCGCCCTCGCCCAGGTAGGGGGGGAGGATGTGTACGCCGCCGTCAGACCGGTCCAGGTCCCAGGGCTGGCCGTTGCCCAGGTAGCTGTTCAGCTCCAGGGGGCGGTACTGGGTGAGAACGCCCACTGTGTCGATGCCGGAGTTGACACAGTTGGACAGGGGGAAGTCGATGATACGGTACTTTCCGCCGAAGGGGACGGCGGGTTTTGCCACGTTGCTGGTCAGGGCGTAGAGCCGGCTGCCCTGGCCGCCGGCCAGCAGCATGGCGACAACTTCTTTCTTCATGTTGTTCACCTCTTACTTTTTTGGGTGCGATGGCATCTATGTAGAGACCGGGGCACAGGGCCCCGAGGGTGCCCGTTTGGGTGACTGTATGCGGGGTGGCGCGGAGACCGCTCCCTACGCCTTGGTGCGGGCCGCCTTTTTGGGCTTGGCGGGGGCTTTTTCCGCCTTGGCCGCCTTTTTGGCGGGGGCCTTCTCCGCCTTGGGGGCGGCCTTGGCCGCCTTCTTGGCGGGCTTCTTCTCCGCCTTGGCGGCGTCGCTGGCCTTTTCCGCCTTGGGCTTGCGCACCGGGTTCTTCCGCACGCAGCGGTAGATTACCGCCGACATGGGGGGCAGGTCGATGGCAAAGGACTGCTGCTGGTCGTGGCAGGGGATCTTTTCCGTCTTCACCGGCTCCTTGTCCCCCTGGCCCTCGCCGCCGAAGGCGGGGTCGTCGGTGTTGAAGGCCACGCCCCAGCTGCCGCCGAAGGGGGCCCCCACCCGGTAGCCGTTGCGGTGCTCGGGGGAGAAGTTGCACACCACGATCAGGGGGTTGCCCTTCCGGTCCCAGCGCAGGAAGGCCACGGTGTTGGCGGTGTTGTCGTCGGCGCACAGCCACTGGAAGCCCTGCCAGGAGTCGTCCTGCTCCCACAGGGGGGCGTTCTCCAGGTAGAAGGCGTTTATGGCCTTGACAAAGTCCTGGGTCTGGCGGTGGGGGGCGTATTGCAGCAGGTGCCAGTCCAGGGAGTATTCAAAGTGCCACTCGTTCCACTGGCCCAGCTCGGCCCCCATGAAGGTGAGCTTTTTGCCGGGATGGGTCATCATATAGGTGTAGAAGGCCCGGACGCCGGCAAATTTCTGGGGGTTGTCCCCGGGCATCTTGCCGAAGAAGGAGCCCTTCATGTGGACCACCTCGTCGTGGGACAGAGGCAGGATGTAGTTCTCCGAGAAGGCGTACATCAGGGAGAAGGTGATATCCCGGTGGTTGAACTGGCGGAAGTAGGGGTCCAGCTTGATATAGTGGCAGATGTCATTCATCCAGCCCATGTTCCACTTGAAGTTGAAGCCCAGGCCGCCGTCGTCCACCGGCTTGGTCACCTTGGGCCAGGCGGTGGACTCCTCCGCGATCATCAGCACGTCGGGGTGGGCGGCGAAGATGGCGGTGTTCAGGTCCTGGAAGAACTTGATGGCCTCCAGATTCTCGTGGCCGCCGTTCACGTTGGGCAGCCACTCGCCGGCCTTGCGGTTGTAGTCCAGGTAGAGCATGGAGGACACCGCGTCCACCCGCAGACCGTCCATGTGGTACTCCTCCAGCCAGAACATGGCCGAGGAGAACAGGAAGGAGCGCACCTCGGGCCGGCCGAAGTCGAACACGTCGGTACCCCACTCCTTGTGCTCCCCCTTCCGGGGGTCGGCATACTCGTAGGTGGGGGTGCCGTCGAAGTTGTACAGGCCGAAGGCGTCACGGGGGAAGTGGGCGGGCACCCAGTCCATAATCACGCCAATGCCCGCCTGGTGGAGCTGGTCGATGAGGTACTTCAGGTCGTCGGGAGTGCCGAAACGGCTGGTGGCGGCGAAGTAGCCGGTACACTGGTAGCCCCAGGAGGCGTCCAGGGGGTGCTCAGTGACGGGGAGGAGCTCCACATGGGTAAAGCCCATTTCCTTTACATAGGGCACCAGATAGCCGGTGATGTCCCGGTAGCTGAGAAATTCCCCCTCGCCGGTGCGCCGCCAGGAGCCCAGGTGGCACTCATAGATGTTCATGGGCCGGCGGTAGGGCGGATTTTTGGCCCGGAAGGTAAACCAGTCCCGGTCGCCCCACTGGTAGCCGGTGTCCAGGTCGTAGAGTTTGGTGGACACGTCAGGCCGGGTGGCGGCGTGGAAGCCGTAGGGGTCGCACTTGCCCACGAAGCCGCTGCCGTCCGCCTTATGTATGGCGTACTGGTAGGCGTCGTAGCGGTTCAGGCCGGGGACGAAGGCCTCCCAGATGCCCCCCTCCACCTTGGTCATGGGGGTGGCCTCCAGGTCCCAGTTGTTGAAGTCGCCGATGACGGTGACCTTGGGGGCGTTGGGGGCCCAGACCCGGAACAGGTAGCCGTCCACGTCGTTTTCATCCCGGGCGGGATGGGCGCCGAAGCACCGCCAGGCGTGGGTAGAGCGGCCCTCGGTGAAGGCTTCAAGCTCTAAAAAAAGGTCGTGGGAGGAGAGTTTTTCCAGGTATTTAGACATATTTATCACCTCGTGGAATCTTTTGGAAGTTCCCTGTCGGCTAAAACCAACAAGGAGTTGCGGCGCGCACTTGGGTATATTTATAAAAATTATACAACAACAGGGAAGGGCCGTCAAGTAAAATAGTGGAAAACCGGAAGAAAATTGAAAAGAATTTCTTAGAGCGGGAAGGGATGGGAGGTGTGGGGCGGCCGCAGGCCGCCCCTGCATAGGGGGGCTCAGGGATGCACCAAAAGCCTTCCCCCTTCCAGGGGGAAGGTGGCACGGCCGAAGGCCGTGACGGATGAGGGTGCGGTGAGGGTATCGCCCCTTATCGTAAGAACTGCTTGCCCGCCCCGCCCCCTCATCCGCCCCCTTCGGGGGCACCTTCCCCCCGGAGGGTGGAAGGCTGGCCCTGCGGGGGACGGGGGATTACCCCCCTCAGTCACGCTTCGCGTGACAGCTCCCCCACAAGGGGGGAGCCTTTTTTCTGCGGCAGGCGGCGGATTACCCCGCCATCAGCAGCTTGGACAGCATCCGGCCGAAGATGCCGGGGATGGACAGGCGCTCCACCGGCTGGGCGGCCAGGATAGGCACGGTGTCACGCAGCTCGTCCCCCACGTAGACCTCCAGCGCCCCCAGGGTCTGGCCCTGCTCCACCGGGGCCTCCAGGTCCTCCGCCAGGGACAGGCGGGTGGTCACCTGGCCCTCCTCGCCCTTGCGCACCAGCAGGCGGCAGTCCCGCTCCAGCCGGGGCTGGACCTGGGCCTGCGCCCCCAGAAGGACGTCCACCGGGGCCAGAGGGGCGTCGGGGTAGACGGGCACCACCGTGTAGCTGGCAAAGCCGTAGTCCAGAAGGGCGCGGGCGTCGTCAAAGCGCTGGTTGGTGCTGGGGGACTTCATCACCACGGCGATAAGCTCCATGCCGTCCCGCTCCGCCGTGGCCGACATGCAGTACTGGGCCGAGCTGGTGAAGCCCGTCTTCAGGCCGGTGGTGCCCTCATAGAAGCGGACCAGCCGGTTGGTATTGGTCAGGCCGAACTCCCCGTTGCGGATGGAGTCCATCCAGATGGTGGTGTACTCCCGGATGGCGGGGTGGTTTAAAATCAGCTCGCGGGACATGAGGGCGATGTCGTGGGCGGAGGTGACATGCCCTTGGGCGGGCAGGCCGGTGCAGTTTAAAAAGGTGGTGTCTGCCATGCCCAGCTCCTGGGCCCGCTGGTTCATCCGGGTGACAAAGGCCCCCTCGCTGCCCGCCAGGTGCTCCGCCAGGGCCACGGCGCAGTCGTTGCCCGACACCACGGTGACACATTTAATCATCTCCGACACGGGCATCTGCTCCCCCTCCTTCAGGTAGACCTGGGAGCCCCCCATGCCGGCGGCGTAGGCCGAGACGGTGACCAGGTCCTCCGGGCTGAGCTGGCCGGCGTCCACCGCCTCCATTACAAGCAGCAGGGTCATGATCTTGGTCACGCTGGCCGGCTCCAGCTTCTCATGGGAGTTTTCCTCCAAGAGGAAGGCCCCCGTCTCCTTTTCCATCAGCACGCAGGAGGCGCAGGACAGAGTCAGGCCGCTGTCTGCCAGGGCCGCCTCCGCAGAGGGCAGGCCGGCCGCCAGCATGAACGGGGCCAGAAGCAAAAATACATATTTTTTCATAGATGGTTCCTCCTGAATCCATATCCAAGAATTTGCGGGTATGGTCAGGATGTGGAGCGGGCGGTTTTTCTATGCGTGGACCGGGACAGGAAAATTTTGATGTAGGGACGCATTGCGATGCGTCCGTTTTTTATGGCGGTTTTCGGCGCGGGCGGATGCTTCGTGAAGCGTCCCTACGAGACTACCATTGAGGAAGCGGAGAAAAGGAGCGAAAAAAGAAAGAAAAAATTTTTTTGTTGGATGTACCAAAACGTACAACTTTTGGCCTCAAACCCCTACTGGTGTAAGGAGGGATAAGGTGGCAAAGGTCATCAGGCTCCCGGACAGGGAGGATATTGTCAAACGGATGTGGCGGCTGGCCAACGCCGGGGCGGGAGACGCCGTGCGGCTGGCCTGCTTCCCGCCGGAGGAGTGGCAGGGGGTGGACAAGCTGGAGCTGGACGCCCTCACCGAGTTTAAACGGGGGAGCAACGGCGTGGTGGAGCTGAAATTTGTGGACCGGGGGCGGCTGCTGGAGCGGCTGCTGGACGCCGTGGACCACAGCGGCGAGGACCAGGTGGACCGCTTCCTCCAGGCCATGGAGGGGGAGGGGTAGATGGTTTTTTCCGAGAAGCAGAAGCGGGTGCTCACCTGGTGGCGGCCCGGGTCCCCGGACCGGGACAGGCAGGCCATCATCTGCGACGGGGCGGTGCGCAGCGGCAAGACCCTGTGCACCGGGCTGTCCTTCTTCTGCTGGGCCATGCGCTCCTTTCAGGGGCGGAATTTTGCCCTGTGCGGGCGGACCATCCAGAGTGTGCGGCGAAATATGCTCTCGGAGCTGATCCCCCTGCTGGAGCGGATGGGGTTCCGGTGTGAGGACCGGGTGAGTAAAAACGTGATTCAGGTGCGGCTGGGGGGAAGGAGGAATGCCTTTTACCTGTTTGGAGGGAAGGACGAGAGCTCAGCCGCCCTGATTCAGGGCATCACCCTGGCCGGGGCCCTCCTGGACGAGGTGGCGCTGATGCCCCGGTCCTTTGTGGAGCAGACCGTTGCCCGGTGCTCCGTTACCGGGAGCCGGCTGTGGTTCTCTTGCAACCCGGAGTCCCCGGCCCACTGGTTCTATCAGGAGTGGGTCCTTAAGGCCGGGGAGAAAAAGGCCCTGCGCCTGCAATTTACCATGGACGACAACCCGGGGCTGTCCAGAGAGGTGCGGGAGCGGTACGCCGGTACCTTTCAGGGGGCCTTCTACCGGCGGTTTGTGCTGGGGGAGTGGGCGGTGGCCGAGGGGCTGGTGTATGACTTCTTCGACAGGAGCTTTGTCCGGCAGGCGCCGGAGGGGCCCTTTGAGGAGTGGTATGTGTCGGTGGACTACGGCACCTCCAACCCCACGTCCATGGGGCTGTGGGGGCGGAAGGGCGGGGTGTGGTACCGGACCGGCGAGTACTACTACGACGGCCGGGCCGCCCGGCGGCAGAAGACCGACGAGGAGTACGCCGACGACCTGGCCAGGCTGGCCGGGGACCGGCCGGTGCGGGCGGTGATTGCCGACCCGTCGGCGGCCAGCTTCTGCGAGACCCTGCGCAGGCGGGGCTGGCGGGTGAAAAAGGCGGACAATCAGGTCCTGTCCGGCATCCGGCTCACCGCACGGCTGCTGAAAAGCGGGCGGATGGTCATTTGCAGGGGGTGTGAGGACGCCATTCGGGAGTTTGGCCTCTACCGCTGGGACGACCGGGCCCAGGGACAGGACCAGGTGCGCAAGGAGCACGACCACGCTATGGACGAGATTCGATACTTTGCCGCCACGGTGGCCGGAAAGGAGGGCCGGGGCGGGGTGTTCGCCGGGTGTGTGGAGAGAGGGAGGTTTTAGCGCAGCGCCTGCGTCCCGCCGCAGCGAAAGGCCCCTTTGGAAAGGGGCTGTCAGCCGCAGGCTGACTGAGGATTGCGTTTTGCGAAGCAAAACATACGCAGTAAACCCAAGTTTGCAAAGCTTTGTTTGCTTCGCACATTTTGGCTTTGCCAAAATACAATCCTCCGCCCCAGTGTGCGCACTGGGGCACCTCCTTTCAAAAGGAGGCTTTTTCGCCTGCGGGCGGGACGAGAGATTATTTGTAAGGAGGAATTGCATGAAATGGTGGAAGCAGAAGCGCAGGGAGCCCCCGGCCGCCGTGGTGCAGGTGCGGCGGGGGGAGGGACAGCCCTTCGGCGTGCTGGACCGGTACGTCCCCCTGCGCGGCGGGGAGATTGCCCTGTACCGGGCCATCCGGGAGGGGGTGCCCATTCTGGACGCCGCCATCTGGAAGCTGGTGCGGCTGTGCGGCGGGGTGGGGGTGAGGTGCGCCGACCCTAAAGCCCAGGCGGGGCTGGAGACCTTTTTCCGCACCGTGGACACCGGCTGGGGTCAGCGGGGTATCCAGTCCTTTCTGGACCGGTATCTGGACGACCTGTTTACCTGCGGCCACGGGCTGGGGGAGATTGTTCTGACCCCCGACGGGACGGAGATTGCCGCCCTGCTGTGCGCCGACCCGGAGCAGGTGGAGGTGAAGATTGGGGACAGCCCCCTGGATTTTACCCTGTGCCGGGCGGGGCTGGGGGAGGACCGGGCGCTGCCTTATCAGGAGCTGCTGCTGTTTACCCCCTTCCAGCCCACGGGGGACGCCCCCTGCGGGGTGTCGCTGCTGCGGTCTATGCCCTTTCTGGCGGGTATTCTGCTGAAAATTTTTCAGGCCACCGGCCAGAACTGGGAGCGGGCAGGCAACCTCCGCTTCGCCGTGGTGTGTAAGCCCGGCGAGGGGGAGGAGGCCTTCGCTCAGGAGCGGTGCGGGCTGCTGGCCCGGGAGTGGTCGGCCGCCATGCAGGCCGGGCGGGAGGGCTCCGTGCGGGATTTTGTGGCGGTGGGGGACGTGGACATCAAGGTGATCGGAGCGGACGGGCCCATTCTGGACAGCCAGGCGCCGGTGCGGCAGATTCTGGAGCAGCTGGTGGCCCGGACGGGGATTCCCCCCTTTATGCTGGGGCTGTCCTGGTCGTCCACCGAGTGGATGAGCGCCCAGCAGGCCGATATGCTCACCACCGAGGTTACCGCCATCCGGCGGACGGTGGAGCCCGCCCTGTGCCGGACGGCGGAGCTGTGGCTGCGGCTCCACGGGTTTGACGGCCGGGCGGAGATCGTCTGGGAGGACATCAACCTCCAGGACATGGTGGAGGAGGCCCGGGCTGAGCTGTATCGGGCTCAGGCGGAGAAATTGAGGAGGGAATTATGAAAATCATCAAGGAGACCGAGGGCGGACAGAATGCCGCCCTCAATCCGGGGGACCTGGAGCGGATCGGGGCGCTGGCCCGGCGGCCCCTGGGGGCGGAGGAGGTGTATACCTTCTCGGTGCGGCTGTGCGACAACGAGATCGACCGGGACTTTGAGCGGTTTCCCGCGCAGACCCTGGAGGAGCTGGCCCCCCTGTTTGTGGGCAAGGCGGGCATCTTTGACCACCAGTGGTCCGCCCGGGGACAGGCCGCCCGGATCTATAAGACGGAGATTGTCCGGGAGCCGGAGCGGGTGACCCGGGCCGGGGAGGGGTATGTCTGGCTGAAGGGCTATGCCTACATGGTGCGCACTGACAGCAATCGGGACCTGATCGCCGAGATCGAGGGGGGAATCAAGAAAGAGGTCAGCGTGGGGTGCGCGGTGGAGCGGGCCATCTGCTCGGTGTGCGGCTGCGACCGGACGGTGACTGACTGCGGCCACGAGAAGGGGCAGGAGTACGGCGGGCAGCTGTGCTGGGCCGACCTGGAGGAGGCGAAGGATGCCTATGAGTTCTCCTTTGTGGCGGTGCCCGCCCAGCCCGCCGCCGGAGTGGTGAAGACCGCCCGGCAGGGGGTTCGGGACGTCCGGCAGCTGGAGATGGAGGCCGCCCTGGGGCGGAAGTGCCTGGAGGAGCTGCGGGGGGAGGTGGTCCGGCTGGCCCTGCTGTGCGACCGGGAGCTGGACGGCAGGGCGATGAAGTCGCTGGCCGGCAAGCTGTCCCACCGGGAGCTGGAGGAGCTGCGCAGGTCCTATGCCCGGAGGGTTGGGGAGCGGCTGCCGCTGCGGACCCAACTGTGCTATGAGACGAAGCACGTCTCCTTTGACGAGGAGAACAGGGCGTTTTTGGGGTGATTGCTTCGCACATTTCGCCTGCGGCGAAATACAATCCTCAGTCACGGCTTCGCCGTGACAGCTCCTTTCAAAAGGAGCCTTTTCCGCCTGCGGGCGGGACGAAAGAGCTTTAACGAAAACGGGAGGTATAAAATATGGCATATTATTACGACAATTTGAAGCTGGACAAGGGGATGTACCGGGAGGCGGGGCGGTCCTTCAGCCAGGTGCTGGAGCGGGAGGACCCCAGCGAGCGGTATAAGGGCACCAGCCTGGAGGGGCTGGACGCCTTTCAGCGGCAGCTTAAACGGTTCGACATCAAGGTGAAGGGGGAGGCCAGCGACCCGGTGGAGGCCTTTTTCCGCACCTCTGACGCCGCCGTCCTCTTTCCTGAGTACATCTCCCGCACCGTGCGCCAGGGCATGGAGGAGGGGGACGTGCTCCCCCACATCACCGCCGCCGTGACCCGGATCGACGGGATGGACTACCGTTCCATCTCCTCCGAGGCGGTGGGCGAGGAGAAAAAGCTGCGGCCGGTGCCCGAGGGGACGATGATTCCCTCCACCTCCATCAAGGTGCAGGCCAACCTGGTGAAGCTGAAAAAGCGGGGCCGGATGCTGGTGGCCACCTATGAGGCGGTGCGGTTCCAGAAGCTGGACCTGTTTTCCGTCACCCTGCGGCAGATCGGCGCCCACATCGCCCGGACCCAGCTGGAGGACGCGGTGGACGTGCTGATTAACGGGGATGGGAATGAGAATCCCGCCGCCGTGACCACCCTGGAGGCGGGGAAGGGGCTGGACTATGAGGCGCTGGTGGACTTCTGGGCCAAATTTGACCCCTATGTGATGAACACCCTGCTGGTGTCCGGCGATGTGATGCTCCAGCTGCTGAAGCTGCCCGAGTTCCAGAATCCCCTGACCGGGCTGAACTTTCAGGGCACCGGCAAGCTGACCACCCCCCTGGGGGCCACCCTGCTGCGCACCTCGGTGCTGCCAGTGAAGACTGCCGTGGGGCTGGACCGGCGGTTTGCCCTGGAGATGGTGCGCAGCGGCGACGTGGTGGTGGAGTATGACAAGCTCATCGACCGGCAGCTGGAGCGGGCCGCCATCACCACCATCAGCGGCTTTGCCAAGGTGTTCCCCAAGGCCAGCCAGGTATTGAAGGTGTGAGATGACGGAGGAGATTATGGCCCTGTGCAGGGCGATGGGGGCCGGGCCGGAGGAGCTGCTGCTCCCCCTGGTGCAGGCCGTGGAGCGGCAGCTGGCCGGGCGGCTGCGGGAGGGGGCGGTTCCGGAGGACTGCGGGAGCGCCTTCCCCCTGGCCGCCGCCATGACGGCGGTGGAACTGCTGTCCGCCATGACCGGCGGCGGGGACGGGGTGACCTCCTTCACCGCCGGGGAGCTCACCATCCGCCGGGAGCAGGGCGGAACAGGACGAAAGGGGCTGTCCGCCCAGGCCGAGGGGCTGCTGGCCCCCTGGCTGGGGGACACCGGATTTATGTTTCAGGGGGCAGAGGGATGATGGATCGAATCTGGAGCGACATTTTGGAGCGGTTCGGGCAGGAGGTGGTGCTGCGGGGCAGGGAGACGGTTTCCTGCCGGGCCATTGTCCAGCCCTGTCTGGACCGGAGTGGGGAACAGGAGGAGGCCGGGCCCCTGGGGCTGGAGCGGCGGGAGCGATTCCGCTACATGGGCCCCGCCGGCCTCCCCCTGGACCTGGACACGGCGGTGGAGTGGCGGGGCCGGACCTGGCGGGTCCGGTCCGCCCACCTGGTGGGGGAGGGCGTGTGCCCCCACTGGTGGGCCATGCTGGTCCCCCGGGAGGAGGGGCCGGCATGAGCGCGGGGCTGGAGGGCATCCGCCAGGCCATGGCCGGCTACCTCAACGGAAAGGGGGTCCGGGCCATCACCGCCTGGCCGGACGCCCCCCGGGCGGAGGGGGAGGAGCCGGTGGTGGTGGTCTCCCTCCGGGGATGCCGGGCCGGGCCCGCCGGCTTTCAGAACTACCTGGGCGAGCGGTTTGACGAGGCGTCCGGCCGGTGGGAGGAGCGGTATGGCAAGCGGGCTGAGCTCACCTTCGGGCTGGACATCTACGCCCCGGAGCAGGGGGGCGGGGAGGGGGTCCAAAAAGCCTTCGACGCCCTGGCCGGGGCCCTCCTGCTGGGGGGACCGGAGGGGATGGACCTGCGGGAGTTCTCCTGCGGGGCCACCGTGTGGGATGCCCAGCGCCGGCGGCTGAGGCGGCCGGTGGAGGCGGTGTGCGCCGCCTGGCTGTGCGCTGCGGCCGACGCGGGCGGCGGATTTGTTGATTTTGAATTGCGAGGTGTGTTAAAGACATGAGTATTTCGGTACATCAGCGTCCGGGGGTCTACTCCTCCTACGACGCGTCGGCGGTGGTGAGCGGCAGGGGCTCCGGCCGGATGGTGGGGCTGGTGGGGGTGAACCCCCAGGTCCCGGCGGGGACGGTGCAGGTGATTACCAGCTATGACAAGGCGGTGGCTGCCTTCGGCTCCGGCGGCCCGGAGGGGATGGCGGAGCTGATCCGTCTGGCCCTGAAAAATGGGGCCTCCGCCGTGGCGGCGGTGGCGGTGGCCGGCGCGGAGGGCTATGAGGAGGGATTTGCCCGGCTGGCCGGGCTGGAGGACATCGCCCTGGTGCTGTGCGACAGCACCGACATCACGGTGCAGAAAAAGCTGCGGGACAGCGTGGCGGAGGCCTCCGGCCTGCGCCGGGAGCGGCTGTGCGTGGCGGCCGGGGGGAAGGACGAGGACGTGGACGGCCTGATCGCCCGGGCCGGGGAGCTGAACCACGAGCGGGTGGTGCTGGTGGCCCCCGGGGCGGTGGACGGCGAGGGAGCGGCCCTCTCCGGGCTGACCCTGGCCGCCGCGGTGGCCGGGGCCATCGCCGGCGAGAGCGACCCCGCCGTCCCCCTGGGGGGCGCGGAGCTGCTGGGGCTGGCCGGCCTGTCCGCCCGGCCGGAGGACCGGGACGTGGACCGGCTCATCCTGGGGGGCGTTACCCCGGTGGAGAGCCTGGGGGGCGTGGTGAGCGTGGTGCGGGGGGTGACCACCCGCACTACCTCCGGCGGGACGGCGGACCCCTCCTGGCGGGACCTGTCCGCCATCCGGGTGGTGGACGACGTGATCCCCGGGCTGCGGGCCGCCCTGCGGACCAAGTTCCGCCGGGCCAAGAACACCGCCCAGAGCCGGGGGGCCATCCGGTCCCAGGTGGTGCTGGAGCTGGAGAACAAACTGGCCCGGGAGATTATCACCGGGTATGAGGACGTGGCGGTGGCCGCCGACCCGGAGGACCCCACCCGGTGCCTGGTGGACTTCTCCTTTGCCGTGGCCCACGGGCTGAATCAGATCTGGCTGACGGCCCACATCACTGTTTAAGGAGGTTGAGTTATGAGCATCGCAGGATTCCCCACAAGCAGCGATATCTATTTGGAGGCCGACGGCGTCCGGGTGGCGGTGGTGCAGAGCTACTGCGCCAAGACCACCCGGGGCAGCGTGGCGGTGGAGGCCTTTGGGGAGGCCGAGCCGGTGGCCACCGTGGCCGGCCAGGCGGTCCACGTGATCGAGCTGAGCCGGCTGTACGCCACCGACGAGGCCATGCAGGACAAGATTGATTTTCATTCCCTGTCCGGCTTTTCCCTGGTCATCTGCAAGCCGGACCGAAAGATTATTTACACCGACTGCCAGTGGAGCGCCATTCAGGAGAGCGCCGAAATCGGCAGTATGGTGCTGGAGAAGGTCACCCTGGTGGCCTCCCGGCGGATTGAGACGGGGGTGTAAGGATGGGCAGGTCGATTTTGGCGGGCCGGGACCGGATGTCGCTGGAAAACGGATTTGATCTGCGGCTGCTGTCCGCCCTGGAGGTGCTCCAGGCCCGGCGGGAGGCGGAGGAGCTGGCCGGGGACGGCCGGGAGCGGGCCCTGTGCTCCAACGCCTGTCTGCTGGCCCGGGCGCTGGAGCGGACCGAGGGGCAGACGCCCGTGTTCGAGAGCGGCCGGGCGGCGCTGGCCGGGCTGACGGTGGCCGAGATCGGGGCGCTGGCCGCCCGGTGGAGCGCCTTCAGCCGGGAGAACGACCCCGGGCCTGAGGTGGACGGGGCGGCGCTGGAGCAGGTAAAAAAAAACTCCGGGGGGACGCCGGCGAGCGGCTGCGCTGGCGGGTGCTGAGGGAGTTTCACGCCCTGCCCACCGAGGAGCGGGCGCGGGCGATGAAGGGCCGGGATTATCTCTGGTGCCTGACCAATTTGCTGCTGGACCGGGAGGAGGCGCTGGAGCGGCTGTGTCCCCGCTGCCGGACCCGGGCGCTGGAGGAGCGGTGCGCCGCCTGCGGCGCCCCCGCCGGGGAGTGGGGCGAGGGGGCGGCCAGCGCCGCCTTCGACCCGGCACGGTTTGAGGCGCTGAAGGGGGGCCGGGCGGATGCGTGACTATCTGGAGGAGCTGCTGGAGGGCTCCGGCGCGCTGCTGGAGGAGCTGCGCCGGGCGGAGCGGGGGCTGTCCGCCCTGCCCGGCGGGGAGAGAGACCAGGAGACCGGCGCGGAACGGGAGGAGCCGGGGGTGGTCTCCCCAAAGGCGGAGGGGGTTGACGGCGGGAAAAAGCCGGTAAACCTGCTTGAAAACGTGGTTGACGCAGAAAAAACGACAGAAAAGGTCCCGAAGGAGGGGCGAATCGGGGGGACGGAGCCCCCCGAGCGTCCGGCGGAGGATTTGGGTCGGTTCGGGGCGGTACCGGCGGAGGTGGGGACGGCGGAGAGGGGCCTCCCGCTGGCGGTCCAGCTGGAGCAGCTGGACCGGGCGGCCGCCTCCGGCGGCGGGCCGGCGGAGGGGGGAACCGGGGGACGGCATGCGCTGGTCCCCCTCCCGCCGGGGCGGCGGACGGCGGGGGCGCGCCCCTTGGGGGCGGAGGTCCCCGGCGGGGAGTGGTCCGGGGCCGGGGGGGCGCTGCCCTCCGGCGGAGGGACCGACTGGGTGGAGCAGGCCGACCGGGCCTTTCGCCGGGACAGCCGCCGGTATGACGGGGGGTTTTATCTGTATTGAGGAGGGTCCAGGCACGCGCCAGAAGCGGGTGTGTCCTTATGTAGGGGCGGACATTGTCCGCCCGCGGGCGCACGCTGTGCGCCCCTACAAATCGTGCCAATTCTCCTGACTGTGATAAAATGCGCGGTAGGACACTCCCACTGCTTGCCCGCCCCGCCCCCTCATCCGCCCCAGTGTGCGCACTGGGGCACCTTCCCCCCGGAGGGTGGAAGGCTTGCCCTGCGGGGGACGGGGGAGCCCTGCATGATGTGCCGGA
>CAJUFJ010000042.1 GCA_910585815.1 uncultured Oscillospiraceae bacterium
CTTCGGGGGCACCTTCCCCCCGGAGGGTGGAAGGCTTGCCCTGCGGGGGACGAAGAAGTAGGGGGCGGTCTGCGGCCGCCCTTACCAAACGTGTCAACTCTTTTTGATTGTAATAAAATGTGCGGTAGAACATCCCCGCCCCAAAAACACCTTGACGAAAGGGATTCGGGGCGGTATGATTTGAGGCAGAGAAACAAGGAGGGGTTACCATGACCTATCAAGAGATTTTAGCGGCCGCCCGCACGTGCAGCGGGCCCTACTGCAAGGCGTGCCCGGTGTGCAACGGCCGCGCCTGCAAAAACACCATGCCCGGTCCCGGGGCCAAGGGCACGGGAACCGTGGCCGCCCGGAACTACGACGCCTGGCAGGAGGTGTGCCTGAACATGGACACCATCTGCGAAAACGGCCCGGTGGACACCCGGTTCACCCTGTTCGGCCAGACCTACGACCTGCCCGTCTTCGCCGGTCCGGTGGGGGCGGTGAAGCTCCACTACGGCGACAAGCTCACCGACCAGGGGTATAACGAGGTTCTGGTGCCCGCCTGCGTGGACGCCGGCATCGCCGCCTTCACCGGCGACGGCACCGACCCCGCCGTCTTCGCCGCCGCCGCCAAGGCCATCGGCCAGAACGGCGGCAAGGGCATCCCCACCGTGAAGCCCTGGGACCGGGACACCCTCTTTGCCAAGCTGGACCAGGGCAAGGCCTCCGGGGCCCAGATGTTCGCCATGGACATCGACGCCGCCGGCCTGCCCTTCCTGAAGGGGCTCAATCCCCCCGCCGGCTCCAAGACGGTGGCCGAGCTGCGGGAGGTCATCGAATACGCCGGGGTGCCCTTTATTCTGAAGGGGATCATGACCGTCAGGGGCGCAAAAAAGGCCCTGGAGGCAGGGGCGGCGGGCATCGTGGTGTCCAACCACGGCGGCCGGGTGCAGGACGGCGTGCCCGCCACCGCTGAGGTCCTGCCCGCCATCGCTGAGGCCGTCAAGGGTCAGATGGTGGTGATGGTGGACGGCGGCATCCGCTCCGGCGTGGACGTATGCAAGGCCCTGGCCCTGGGGGCCGACGCCTGCATCCTGGCCCGGCCCTATGTCACCGCCGTCTATGGCGGCGGCGCGGAGGGCGTGAAGGTGCTCACCAACAAGATTAAGGCCGAGCTGGCCGACACCATGGCCATGTGCGGCGTCCACTCCCTGGCGGAAATCTCGCGGGATATGATTTTCTAAAAGGCTCCCTCTCTGAGGGAGCTGGCTGGCCGAAGGCCAGACTGAGGGAGTTCCCCAACTCCTTCCGTCACGGCTTCGCCGTGCCACCTCCCTCAAAGAGGGAGGCTTTTTTCTTTTTCTGCAACAATTCTCCTGTTTGAAACGTCTATTATAGTGAAAGGAGGTGGCCCGAATGTCCCGAACATCCAACCGGCCGGTGGATTGGGAGATGCTTGTCACACACAACAAGACCCGTCTGTACCGGGCGGCGCTGGCCATCCTGGGCGACCCCCACGAGGCGGAGGACGCGGTGCAGGACGCCTTTGTCCGCTATCTGGAAAAGGCCCCGGCGGACCTGGAGGCCCCCTCCGCCTGGCTGATGCGGGTGCTGGTGAACGGCTGCAAAAGCCGGCTGCGCCTGGCCTGGCGGCGGGTGGGACCCCTGCCGGATACCCTTCCCGCCCCCGGTCCCGAGGAGCGCCAGGAGCTGGAGGAGCTGTTTTCCCTCCCGCCCGAGGACCGGGCGGTGATCCACCTGCACTACTACGAGGGGTACTCCACCAACGAGATCGCCCAGCTGCTGGGCTGCCGCCCGGGAACCGTGCGCTCCCGCCTGTCCCGCGCCCGGGAGAGGCTGCGGAAGCTGCTGGAGCTGTAGGGCGCGACGACCCGGCGCGCCGTTCACAGCGTGGCATCATTTCGTAAGGCGGCGGGACGAGGTCGTCCCGCCCCACTGATTTGCAACAAGGAGAATTACCATGAAACAATACAAATCCTATATGGACCGGCAGGAGATTTCCCCGGCGGTCCACGAAAACCTGCTGAATCTGGAGGCGGGGAAAAAATCCGCCCGCCCCTGGATGAAATACGGCGCTCTGGCCGCCTGCGCCGCCCTGATTATCGGCGTGGGGGCGTGGAGACTGACATCCTCCGACCCTGGCGGTCAGACGGCACAGGACGCGCTCTACCCTGGGATCAAAGACTGCTACGGTCCCGGGGAGATACCACCGGACAGCGCCGGCCAGTTTGCCGCCGACTGCATCCCTCTGCCTGGGGATACGGACGTGGCGGAGCCGGGCGGCAGCTTTGTGGTGAAAAACCGTACGTTTGTTGAACTGATCTCCCCCATGATTCCCAGTATCCTCTATCAGGACATTACCGACCGTCCCGAGACAGCCGCCTGCCGTGCCTATAATCCGGGCAGCTTTATGGTGGACCTGACAAAGGAGGACATCCAGGCCATCTTCTGGGGTCCTGAGAGTGTGCCGGAAGGTGGAGATGACCTGCCCTGTACACTGTTCTGGAGCGGCTACACGGTTCGCGGCCGCGCCCTGTACGACGGTCAGGGCCAGCTGATGGAGCTGACCATCTGGGGCGAAAATGGCCGGTACGACTTTGAGCTGGAGCTGCGGCTGGGCGGTCTGCCCATCACCTGCTGCATCGACATGGACCGGGGGGACAAGATCAGCGAGTTTAACGGAGTACAAGTCGCCGGCTGGAGCAAGGTCTTCGGTCGGAACGGTGACCACTATATCTGCGGCAGCGAGTTCATGACTAAGAACGATATCGGCGTCCGGTTTGTCAACCGGAACAGCTCCGTACAGTCGGAGCATGTCCCGGGCGAGGACACAGATCTGGAAAGAGCCCAGACCTTTAACGCCCTGTTTGTCCTCCAGGCGCTGACAGAGGGTGGCGGGCTGC
Organism: uncultured Oscillospiraceae bacterium; assembly: GCA_910585815.1. GTDB lineage: Bacteria > Bacillota > Clostridia > Oscillospirales > Oscillospiraceae > Lawsonibacter. The sequence goes on from CAJUFJ010000042.1 coordinate 2,904, forward strand.
ACCTGGACCACCTGAACACCGCAGAGCACGTCCCGGCATGGCGGGAGGAGAGCTTCTCCACCCTGGCCCAGGCCCGGCAGGAGGCGGACTTCTCCCCCTACCTGCCCACAGCGGAGCCGGAGGGCTACAGCGCCTACGCCGGGAACAAGGAGTTTTACGGCCGTCTCAGCTATCAGGAGGGGCGCAGCAACGACCTGTTTGTCCGCTGGAGCCGGGGGTATGACAACGTGGAGGTGTGCGTCTACCGGGACGGGTACTACTCCTGTAATCTGGTTGACCCCGACAACCCGGCCAGCTACGACCTGCGGCTGTATGAGATTCCTTGGTGCGACAGCGTGCCCAAGGAGCACCGGGAAACGGTGGACCGCCCCGCCTTCCGGGTAGAGGATATGTCCCTGTCCATCGTGGAGGCCCGGGGCCATGTCCACGACACCGGCGGGCTGACCTTCGACTTCGACGTACTCCACCCCGACGGGACGGTGGTGTCCTACCGCTGCGACGGCCTGACGGCGGCGCAGGTGTGGGCCATGGTGGAGGAGACCCTCCGGTAATCCCCTCGCGTTTCCTGTAGGGGCGGCCTGTGGCCGCCCGCAAAAAAGAGGCGGAGCGTCCCATTCGCAGCTTTTATGTAGGGGCGGACATTGTCCGCCCGCGGGCGCACACTGTGCGCCCCTACAGCTCGTATCAATTTTCCTGATTGTGATAAAATGCACAGTAGGATATCCCCCTTGACAAATCCCGCCCGGCGGCTATAATAGTCCGTACAGGTGTCAAGACACCTATGCGGACTATTTTTTGTAAAGAGGAGATTGAAATGAAAGAGTTTTTACAGCGGAAAAATATCGTCATTTCCGCCAAGCGCTACGGCATCGACGCCCTTGGGGCCATGGCCCAGGGCCTATTCTGCTCCCTGCTCATCGGCACCATCATCAAGACCCTGGGCCAGCAGCTCTCCGCCCAGTTCCTGGTGGACATCGGCCAGTTTGCCTTTGAGATGTCCGGCCCGGCCATGGCCGTGGCCATCGGCTACGCCTTGAAGACCGACCCCATGGTGCTGTTCTCCCTCACCGGAGTGGGCTGGGCGGCCAACAAGCTGGGCGGCGCCGGCGGCCCGCTGGCGGTGCTGTTCATCGCCATCATCGCCGCCGAGTGCGGCAAGGCGGTGTCCAGGGAGACCAGAGTGGACATTCTGGTCACTCCGGCCGTGACCGTATTCGTAGGGGTTGGGCTGGCCGCCTGCATCGCCCCTCCCATCGCCGCCGGAGCCCACGCCTTCGGCCAGTTTATCAAGGACCTGACCATCCTCCAGCCCTTCTGGATGGGCATTGCCGTGTCGGTCCTGGTGGGCGTCGCCCTCACCCTGCCCATCTCCTCGGCGGCCATCTGCGCCTCCTTCACCCTCACCGGTCTGGCCGGCGGGGCGGCGGTGGCCGGCTGCTGCGCCCAGATGGTGGGCTTCGCCGTGATGTCCTTCCGGGAGAACCACTGGGGCGGACTGGTGAGCCAGGGCATCGGTACGTCCATGCTGCAAATGCCCAATATTGTAAAAAATCCCCGCATCTGGATTCCCCCCACCCTGGCCTCCGCCATCACCGGCCCCATTGCCACCTGTCTGTTCCGGCTGGAGATGAACGACCCCGCCGGCGGCGTGGCCGCCGGCATGGGCACCTGCGGCTTTGTGGGGCAGATCGGCGTCTGGTCCGGCTGGGTCAACGACGTGGCCACCGGAGCAAAGGCTGCCGTCACCGGCTTTGACTGGCTGGGGCTGGCGCTGGTGTGCTTCATCCTGCCCGCCATCCTGTCGGCGGTCTTCTGCCAGGTTCTGCGGAGCATCGGCTGGATCAAAGAGGGCGACCTGACCCTGCCCCAATAAATTTCTTGACGCCCCTCCCCCTTTCGATGTAAAATACTGGTGCATGTGTTGTTTTACTGCGGAGAGAGAAAGGGAGAAGATGCAATGGCCAAACAGGGCTTTGACAACGAGAAATACTTAACCACCCAGTCCCAGCACATCCGGGACCGGATCGCCCAGTTCGGGGGCAAGCTGTATCTGGAGTTCGGCGGCAAACTCTTTGACGACTACCACGCCAGCCGGGTGCTCCCCGGCTTCGAGCCGGACAGCAAGCTGCGGATGCTGGAGCAGCTCCGGGACAAGGCGGAAATCATCATCGCCATCAACGCCGGCGACATCGAGAAGAACAAGGTCCGGGGGGACCTGGGCATCACCTACGACAGCGACGTGCTCCGGCTTATCGACCAGTTCCGGGGCCGGGGGCTGTATGTGGGCAGCGTGGTGGTCACCCGCTACACCGGCCAGCCCGCCGCCGACGCCTTCCAGGCCCGGCTGGAGGGGCTGGGGCTGAAGGTCTACCGCCACTACCCCATCGAGGGCTACCCCCACAACATCGCCAAAATCGTCAGCGACGAGGGCTACGGCCGCAACCAGTTCATCGAGACCAGCCGCCCCCTGGTGGTGGTCACCGCCCCCGGGCCGGGCAGCGGCAAGATGGCCACCTGCCTCTCCCAGCTCTACCACGAGCACAAACGCTCCACCGTGGCGGGCTACGCCAAATTCGAGACCTTCCCCATCTGGAACCTGCCCCTGAAGCACCCGGTGAACCTGGCCTATGAGGCGGCCACCGCCGACCTGGACGACGTGAACATGATCGACCCCTTCCACCTCCAGGCCTACGGCGAGACCACCGTCAATTACAACCGGGACGTGGAGGTCTTCCCCGTGCTGGCCGCCATGTTTGAGAAGATCACCGGCTCCTGCCCCTACCAGTCCCCCACCGACATGGGGGTGAATATGGCGGGCAGCTGCATCTTTGACGACGAGGCCTGCCAGGAGGCGGCAAAACAGGAGATCATCCGCCGGTACTACGACGCCCTGTGCGACCGCCGCCAGGGCAAGGGCTCAGACAGCGCGGTGTATAAGCTGGAGCTGCTGATGCAGCAGGCAGGCATCACCGCCGATATCCGTCCGGTGGCCGCCCGGGCCAACGAGCTGGCCGAAGCCACCGGCGAGCCCGCCATGGCCATCCAGCTCTCCGACGGCTCAATTGTGGACGGCAAGACCTCCGAGCTGATGGGCTGCTCCGCCGCCGCCCTGCTCAACGCCCTGAAAAAGCTGTCCGGCGCAGGGGGACACGGGGTCCACCTCATCGCCCAGTCCGCCATCGAGCCCATCCAGACCGTCAAGGTGGCCTATCTGGGCTCCGCCAACCCCCGGCTTCACAGCGACGAAGTACTGATTGCCCTGGCCTCCTCCGCCAACGCCGAGCCCAAGGCCGCCCGGGCCCTGGAACAGCTGGCCGCCCTGAAGGGCTGTCAGGCCCACTGCTCGGTGATTCTCTCCCCGGCGGACGCCACCACCTATAAAAAGCTGGGCCTACAGCTCACCTGCGAGCCCAAATATCAGACCAACAAGCTGTATCACCGGTGAACCTCCGCTTGACAGCATATCGAAATTTTGATAAAATAACGATATCAAATCAAAGGAGGCTCCGTCATGCCCAACATTCGACCCAGCTCCGACCTGCGGAACAACTACAACGAAATTTCCGCGTTTTGCCACCAATACGGCGAGCCGGTGTATATCACCAAAAACGGCACCGGCGATCTCGCCGTCCTGAGCATCGAGGCCTACGAGCGCCTCACCGGACGCTTTGAGCTCTACGCCCTCCTGGAGGAGGGACTGGCAGACATCCGGGCCGGGCGGACTGTTGACGCAGATGAGGCGTTGGATTCCATTCTGGAGGATTTAGAGAATGGAACGCTATAAAGTTACCCTCTCCCAGAAAGGAAGTGCAGAGATCCGCGCCATTATCCAGTATATCGCAGTCAACCTGCGGGAACCTGCCACAGCCAGGAACACACAGCGCCGCTTTAAAGAAATGGTCGCGTCTCTGAAAATCATGCCCAAACGCTTCGCCCTGGTCCCCGACAGCTGTCTTGCTGCGGCGGGGTTTCGTATGACCTCAGTGGGAAACTATCTGGTGTTTTACACCCTGGACGAGGAGAAAAAGGTGGTAAACATCTCCCGTGTACTGAACAGCAGGCAAAATTGGACGGAGCTTTTAACCCATGAGCTGTCCTGATAAAGGCACCCCCGACGGAACATCCACCGGGGGTGCTTCTCTATCTCATCTCCAGAAAACCAATGATGATATCCACGGCTGCAAGGAAAAATTCAGGGCTGAGCCCACTGGATGGGGCCGGCCTGGCCGTCGGAGATGGGGATATACCAGTCCTGACAGGCGATGCCGGTGATGTGCTCCACGTCCAGGGGCTCCACGTCCTCCGGCTGCACCAGGTTGTAGGGGTCCATAAACAGCCAGCTGCCGACAGCCAGCCGGAAAGAGCCGCCCAGGCTGTCCCGCACAGACACCCGGGTGCTGCCGTCCTCAAAGTATACCGTGAGCGCCCCCCGCAGCTTGTCCTGGTCCCGGGTGTTCTCAAAATTGGCGTCCTCCTTGTACTGCGTCACCGCGTTGACCCCCAGCGGGGACAGCTCCAGCCGGTCCAGCGGGGGCAGGACTCCGCCGGTGTCCAGCCCGCTCAGGTCGATGGTCTGGATGGGAACATACTCCAGGGTGACGGGGACCTTGCATTCCATGGGCTTGGCGATCCGCAGGGTCATATTGGGGTCGCCCACGCTCTGGCCGCCCCACTCCATCACGGCGGCCAGGGCGGACTTGCCGTCCGCCTCACAGCGAATAATCTCCCCTCCTATCACCGAGCTGGAGACGCCCGGGTCGTCCGGGCCGGTCTGGTCAAAGTGTGCCCAGACGTCCATCCCCTCCTGAAGGCGGCTGCCCTCCAGGTCCCTGATCTCCAGATAGCCCACAATCAGGTAGTGGTCGGCAATCACGCTGTCCACCCGCAGCTCATATCCGTCCTCTGTCACCACACCGCTCTCTGCGGGCCGGACGTAGGGGGCGAAGGGCCCCGCCGCGCCGAAAACATACTCCCGCAGCTGGGGGGACAGGGCCACCGCCGAGGTGAGCATGGCGAAAATCACCGCCGCCGTCAGCAGCACCCGCCCCACCCGGCGGGGCAGTCTTTTTTTGTTCTGCTCCATCGCGGCCAGAATCCGGGCCTCGCAGTCTTTGGGCATCTGTACCATATTCATAACCTCCTGATATTCACGCCTCATACGGACAATCCTCCCCCAAAACCTCTCTCAGCTTTTTCCGAGCCCGGAGCAGCCGGGTGGTGACGGCGCTCTGGCTGATGTGGAGCATCTCCCCCACCTCCCGGGTGGAAAAGCCCTCGTAGTAGTGGAGGTAGAGCACCGCCTGATCCTTGCGGGGCAGCTCCATCACCTGGCGCAGCAGGGGCTCGCCCTGGGGGGCGGCCCGGTCCAGCACCGCCTCCAGGGGGATGGTGGGCCGACGGCGGAGCCTCCGCCACAGGCTGCGGCACTCGTTGGCCGCCACCTGAAGCAGCCAGGCCCGTTCCCGCTCCGGCGGCAGCTCAGGCTGTTTTTCCAGCAGCCTGAGGAACACGGTCTGGCACACGTCCTCCGCGTCGGCGGGGGAGCCCGTCATGGACAGGGCCAGCCGGTAGACCGGGTCCTTGTACTGCTGGAACAGCGTGAGGGCATCGTTCATAGGCAAAACCACCTTTCTGATTATATAACGCCCAGGGCGGGGGAATTGTCACAGAAAAAAATAAAAAGGCTTCCCCGAAGGGAAGCCGTAAGTCAGCCTGCCAGAATATCCAGCTGCTTGTACGCTGCAATCTTCTCCGTGGCCTCCTCCCAGGAGAAGCGGTCGCGGACAAACTCATAATCGCTCCAGATGCGCGCCAGCTCGGCCTTGATCTGGGGAACCTCCTCCAGCCGGTCCGCCCCGGTGCGGATGTAGTAGTCGGGCAGCAGCGCGCAGGCCACGATGCTGCTCTCGGCATTGGGCAGTTCCTCCGCCCCCTGGCTCAGGGCGGCCACGAGCCGCAGATGGCTGTCGATGTAGCCGTTGAGCTCCTGCTCCACCCCGAACATGCCATTCAGGTCAAACAGCTGGAAGGGAGCTTTTCCGGGGACTTCGATTTGACCGGTGTAGTAAATTTTCTTTCCGTTGAGCTCATAGAGTGCGTTGCACACATCCATCAGGTGCTGATACTCCTCCTGGGAGGGGGGCGCCTGGAAGCAGCGGGCCATCATATCCACCGCCCAGCCCAGCTCGCCCAGCACCTCGCAGCCGGGCAGCTTTGAAAGCTGCTCTCCCAGCTTCACCAGCCGGGCCATGGACAGCAGTCCCCATGCCCGGAGCCGGGGGAGCAGATCTTCCGATTTCTCCTCGATCTCAGCGAGAACGGCGTTGTAGAGCAGCCCTTCCTCGTCCTCCAGGGTACCAATACGGTCAGAGCAGTCGTCAGTGAGCTTGTCTCCCACCTTCTCATAGGTGGTGTCGTCAGCGCTGTAGATGGTATCCGCCCGGTGAAGCCACAGCTGGGCGTGGTTCAGATCGCCCCCGTCCATGGCGGAAACCCCCAGCTCGTAATAGGCCTTGACCAGTCCGGCCCAGTCCCGCTTCTTTTGCAGCTCGGCCAACCGCTCCTCCGGCGTTTTGGCCTCCTTTTTACCAAATCCAAACATAGCAGTCATCTCCTGATTTGTTGTGGGGTGCGCTGTCTGTATTATAATCCCGGAGGAAAAGAGTGTCAACAAAATGTAGGGCAGGGGTTCTACCCCTGCCTATTTCCGTGAGGGGATAAAACGGAATCGGAATGAGGCAAGGCCGGGTAAGGGCAGGCAAGGGTAGAGCCCTTGCCTTACACGTAGAAGTTTTCCCGAATGCGTGAAAGGAACGCCCCAGCTGGGCACTCCTTAGTCGTTTTTTAAAGGGAACAAGACCGCTTAGTTCAGAGAGCAGATCATCAACCTGCTGAAGTGAGGACCGGAAGGCTTCGGATTCAAAATCTTTTTCCATAATAAGGGATGCAAAGGAATTTTTATCCCCGCGATAGAAGCAATCAGCCAGTTGAGAATAGATTTGAGAAACTTCACCTAATTGGTGTTCTGACATGTCAAAACACACTTGATAATGCGAAGGGATTAACATGTAACTGGATAAGCCGTCCAACATAACCGGATGGAAATTGTCAGCTTTATTAGAATAATTCTGATATAGGGATAATTCTACATCCTTATTGCTGAATTTTGCGGCATAAATTCCATGCAGAAAGCCTGCAAGCTTTAGTTGAAGCTCAGAATTTTTGGAATCGTCGGATAATTCCTCTATCATATCCCCGAGGCGGCGGTAGATGTTGCTTTGATTATCCACAGAGTGCATCACACCAAAGATAAAGAAAAGCTTCATTTTCATCATATACTTTGCTTTTACAGGAAGTACAGCAAAAGAGAGTGCGGCCAATCACTGTGGAAAGAAATACGAATCGTTTTATAAAATTCATATTTAATTTCCCTCATTTGCCAATAACGGACAAATATATTATATGTGAAATATACAGTTTTGTTAATCAAACCCCCGAAAAAATCGGCGTTTCGCCGTGCGATATGTGGGTGTGTCCCCGTTTTGGACCGGCGGAAGAAATTTCTGCGCCGGTCCCTTTTTTCTGCTTCCTTCGTTGAAAGCAGCCCCCTCCTGTGGTAAAATAAGGGGACTATTTGCAGTAGGAAGGAGTTCCCCATGAGGACCATATCCGCCGCCGCAATCACCGCCGCCGTGGCTCGGCTGTGCATCCGGGCCAACACCGTCCTGCCCGAGGACGTAATCGACCACATGGAGCTGGCCCGGTTTTGGGAGACCTGGCCCCTGGCCGAGGAGACCCTGAAGCTGCTCCAGCAGAATCAATTGGACGCCTGGAAACGGAATCTGCCCATCTGTCAGGACACGGGCATGGCCTGCGTCTTTGTGGAGCTGGGCCAGGAGGTCCACATCGACGGGGGCTTTGAGGAGGCCATCCACCAGGGGGTCCGCCAGGGGTACACAGAGGGCTACCTGCGCAAGTCCATCGTGGCCGACCCCCTGCGCCGGGTCAACACGGAGGACAACACCCCGGCGTCTATTACCGTGCGCATTGTCCCCGGGGACCGGTGCGCCATTACCGTGGTGCCCAAGGGCTTCGGGTCGGAGAACATGAGCCGGCTGGCGATGCTCAAGCCCGCCGACGGGGTGGAGGGCGTGAAGCAGTTTGTGGTGGAGACCGTCCGGCTGGCCGGGCCCAACCCCTGTCCGCCGGTGGTGCTGGGGGTGGGCATCGGGGGCTCCTTCGACAAGGTGGCCGCCCTGGCCAAGCATGCCCTGCTCCGCCCCCTGAACGAGCCCAACCCCGATCCCTTCTACGAGAATCTGGAGGATGAGCTGTTGAAGGCGGTCAACGCCCTGGGCATCGGCCCCCAGGGCTTCGGGGGGAAGATTACCTGCCTGAACGTGGCCATCGAGACCGCCCCCACCCATGTGGCCGGTCTGCCGGTAGCGGTGAATGTGAGCTGCCACGTCACCCGGAGGGCAACGGAGGTGCTGTGAGGGCGTTTGTTCCTCTGGCAAAGGAAAAAGATGACGTTTGAAAGGGGTAATTGCTGGATGGAATTTTTTGTCGTGATTGTTGTGTGCGCCTTTGTAGTCATTCTGATTCGGAGCATCACAGAGTTTATCAACAATCAAAATTCCCCGGAGCTGACGCAAGCCGCCATTCTGCGACGGAAGCGGCAGTACACCACCACCGACAACAACGGGGTAATCTCCACCTCCTACGCCGCCGAGTTTGAGCTCAGGGAGAGTGGGGAGAGTATCCGTTGCTACATCCCCTATCGGGCGTGGAAAGCGTTGGAGGAAAACACTTTGGGTCAGCTCACTCACAAGGGCACCCGGTTCCGGCGGTTTGAGTGGAACGGGAAGTCTGTGGAAAAATAGGAGGTACCCTAATGCAACATAAACTGACCACTCCCGTCACCCGGGAGGACCTGGCCCCGCTGAAAGCGGGGGATACCGTTTTGCTGTCCGGGGTGGTGTACACCGCCCGGGACGCCGCCCACAAGCGGATGATGGAACTGCTGGACGGGGGAGAGCCCCTGCCATTCCCGGTGGAGGGCTCCGCGCTGTACTACGTGGGCCCCACCCCGGAGCGGCCGGGGGAGGTGATCGGCTCCGCCGGGCCCACCACCAGCGGGCGGATGGACGCCTACTCCCCCCGGCTGCTGGACCTGGGCCAGGCCATCATGATCGGCAAGGGGGCCCGGAATCAGGCCGTCAAGGATGCGGTCGTCCGCAACGGCGCGGTCTATCTGGCCGCCCTGGGGGGCGCGGGAGCCCTGATGGCGGCCAGCGTGCAGAAGCTGGAGGTCATCTGCTGGGAGGACCTGGGCTGCGAGGCGGTGCGCCGGCTGGAGGTGGAGGACATGCCCCTCACCGTCATTCTGGACCCCCACGGGGGTGACCTGTACCAGAGCGGTCCAGCGGCCTATCTGGCCAGCCTGGAGGAGAAATAGCGGTCCGGTTTATGGGACAGGACCTGTGATAGAATACACACACTCAACCTGGAAGGAGAACGACTATGAATCAGGAATTTTTAAACCAGCTGGAGCAGTGGAACGAGGAGGACAAATACCAGGAGATCATCGACGCCATCGAGGCCCTGCCCGAGGAGGCGCTGGACTTCACCCTCACCAGCGCCCTGGCCCGGGCCTACAACAACCTGGCCATTGACGTGATGCCGCCGGAGGACCGGCCCCTGTACCAGCGGGCCCTGGACCTGCTGCTGCCTCTGGAGGGCCAGCTGGAGGAGGCGGCAAAGCAGGACCCAGATGTGGCCCACACCTGGAATTTCCGAGTTGCCTACGCCTACTACTACCTGAACCAGGAGAGCCTGGCCCTGCCCCACTTCGAGAAGGCCCTGGAGGCCCGCCCCGGGGACGAGGACACGCTGGAGTTCATTGACCGCTGCCAGCAGTGCCTGGCCCTGCCCCTGTATATGAGACCCTTCCGGGGACGGACCGAGGAGGGCTGGAGCTCCTTCCTGGCGGGGGAGGGGGAACTGCGGGCCCTGATGGACCAGGAGGACCGGGAGGCGGTAGGCCGGGAGCTGGTGGACCGGTGTACCGAGCTGCTCTCCCCCGCCTTCGCCGACGTGGCCTTTGAGCTGGGCCACAACGGGGAGAAGTACGAGCTGATTCTCATCCCCGAGGGGGACCGGACCCGGCTGTTCCAGCTGGCTTACTTCCAGAAGCGCGCCCCCAAGGAGCTGCTGGACAGGTGGAATATCCTGGTGGGCCGTACCCGGAGCAGCGGCTTCGGCCTGCGAATGAACGGCCAGGACATCACCCCCGAGGACGTGCAGGTGTGGGCGGAAAAGACCGAGGACAACGGCGTGGGTCTGCGGCTGTACTGCGAAAAGCTGGCCCCCCTGTGGAAGGAGGACCAGAATCAGGTCTATCACATGATCTACATCCTGCTGGACCAGTCCCTGGGGGAGCTGGCCGCCATGCGGTATGTGGACTATCTGGACATTCTGGACGCCCCGGCGGAGGGGGCGGCCATGACCCTGGACCAGCTGGCGGATTTTGTGGCCGCAGAGGTGGACCCGGAGGGCTGGCCCCGGGCCAACGACCCGGAGCTGGCCGGAGAGCGATACACCGCCTATGAGGGCAAGCCCTCTGAGGAGGAGGAGTGGCCCCTGCGAGCCGACGTGTACGTGGGGGTGACCTGCTGTGTGCCCCTGCTCAAGGGCTATTTCCAGGGGGATGACTACTACATGGACCGGCTCCACCGGGACGGGGTGGTCCCCGGCTTCTTCTACTACCCCCTGGATGGGGTGGACCGGAAAGATATCCTGACCCTGCGGGACCAGCTGGAACAGGCTATCACCGCCCGGTGCGGCGAGGGGATCGTCACCTTCATCGGCGGGGCCACCGGCACCTGCTACGGCTATCTGGACTTCATCGCCTGGGACCTGAGAACCCTGCTGGACGCCGCGGTGGAGGTCTTCGCGGGAGCCCCGCTGGACTGGGCCGCCTTCCACACCTTCCGCTTTAACGTAGGCGGCATCGGGCTGAAGGCAGAGGCCAGCGAGGAGCAATAAAAGCCCCTCTCAGAGAGGGCGGGGGAGCTTTGAATACTCCCTCAGCCGCCGCCTGCGGCGGCGCCAGCTCCCTCAGAGAGGGAGCCTGAAGCGGATGGGAGGAGAAGAAATGAGCATCGGGTTAACATTCACCGGCAAAATCGACAGCCCCAGGGCGCTGCTGGAGGGGGCGCAGGCCCTGGCCCGGGAGCGGGATTACGCCCTGCGGGCGGGGGAGGGCGGCCTGAAGATAGTTATGTGCCCTCTGGGGGGCGAGCTGGGCCTCCAGTGGCGGCCCGAGGGGGACCCTGCCGGCCCCTGGCTGGTGCGGGGGGGCTGCAGGTCCACCCCGGCGGGGGCGGGGCTCCACCGGGCGGCGGTGGAGCTGCTGGATCTCCTGCCCATCCGGGCCCTGACGGTGGAGGATGAAACCGGCTTCTACCGCCACCGGGACTTCCAGCGGATGAAGGAGGAGCACTTCTACCCCTGGCTGCGCACCCTGGTGGACGTCTGCCGGCAGGAGAGCGGCAAGGGGGTGTCCGGCATGCAGCTGTGCTGGGACCTGGAGCAGTACGCCCCCCGGGACATCCCCGACACGGTAATCACCCCGGTGGGCCGCTTCCGCCTGTCTGAGCTGGTGGAGCTGGAGGCCCAGGGCATCGAGGCCCTGGCAGGCCGGTTCTTCCTCTGGAACGGCCGCACCCGGGACGCCCGCTTTTACCGCAACCGGGCCATCAACGCCCTGTGGGAGGACTGCTGCTTTGCCCCCTCCGCCCGGAGCGGGGAGGACGCCGCCGGAAACGCCGCCATCCTGGATGACCTGGAGCGGGCGGCCCGGATGGACCCCTCCCTCCCGCTGCCCCGGAGCGCCTATGAGGAGGTGTGCGCCCTGGCCGGCCGGGCTCCCGTCCTGCCCGACGGCCCGGCGCTGGCCGAGGAGTTTTCCCCCGGCTACCGCAGAGACCTGGTCACCTACGGGGTGGGGGCCCTGCGCCTCACCCTGCCCGGCGGCTGCCTCCAGGGCTGGGAGCCCTGGCAGAACGGCGGCGGCGCCCATCTGTGGACCGACGGGAAGGGCCCCGTCTGGCGGGTGAGCGCCTACCGGATGCGGGAGGGGACGGCCCAGTTTACCGAAAACCTGGACGCCCTCCACGGCGTGGAGGGCCGGACGCTGAAGGGGGGCGCCCTGCGCTGGGGCTGGAAGGAGGTCTTCGAGGACGGAGAGCGGCTCTATCAGGCGGAGTGTGAGGTCATCGCCGGCCCCGACCTGTACTTTATCACGGTGACCTGCGCCGGCCCGGTGGAGCTGGGCCCGGTGGCGGAGCTGATCGGAAAGGTCTCGGTGGTGAGCAGCGCGGCCCGGGAGGAGACCGTCCGGGCGCAGTAGGGGCGCACCCTGTGCGCCTGTGTATCCCAAAGGTTGTGAAAACTGCGGGCGGACCGTGTCCGCCCCTGGGGATGTCATAAAGAGGAGCGTGAGGCAATGAGCATCGGATTTACCTTCACCGGAAGGGTGAAAAAGCCGGAGACCCTGCTTGTGGCCGCCCAGAAGCTGGCGGAGGAGCGGGGCTACGGCGTCTACCAGCGGGAGGACGGGCTGAGCCTCAGCCTGTGCCCGCTGGACGGCCGGGTGTACATGATCTGGAAGAAGGAGGGCGGTCTGCTTGGACAGTGGACGGTGGAGGGGGAGTGCGTCTCCACCCCCGCCGGGCCGGGGCTGCACCAGGCGGCGGTGGAGGCGCTGGACGCCCTGCCCATCCAGAAGCTGCATGTGGAGGACGAGACGGAGTATTACCAGCACCGGGATTTTGACCGGATGCTCCGGGAGCACTTCCACCCCTGGCTGAAAACCATCGTGGACATGCTCACCGGCCAGTTTGGCGACGACCACACCAACGTGTGCATGTGCTGGGACCTGGACGGCTACATGCCCGAGGACGTGCCCGGCACGGTAATCACCCCGGTGGGCCGGTTTTCCGGCAGGTGGATGCGGGAGACGGTGGAGCATCAGGGCATCGAGGCCCTGGCGGAGCGGTTTTTCCTGTGGTACCACCCGGGGAAGCGGGACGCCCTCTATAACCGGCAGGTGGCCCTGAACCTGCTGTGGGAGCACTGTTATTACGCCCCCTCCTCCCGGAGCCGGGAGGATGCCAGCAACAACGAGGTTGTCTGCAAAAATCTGGAAATGGCCGCCATGCTGGACCGGAACGTCCCCCTGCCCCGGAGGGCCTACGAGGAGATCTGCCAGCTGGCCCGCCGGACTCCCGCCCTGCCCGAGGGACCGGAGCTGGAGGAGGAATTTGAGCCCGGCTACCGGAAGGGTCTGGTCACCTGTCCCATCGGCCCCCTGCGCCTCACCCTTCCCGGCAGCTACCGCTACGAGCGGGAGCAGTGGGAGGACGGAAAGGGCTGTGACCTGTGGTGCGACGAGGCGTCCCACAGCCCCATCTGGCGGGTGAACGGCTACCGCTTGAGCCAGGGGGAGGCCGATTTCACCCCCTCCCTGGAGGGCGACAACGACCTGACTGAGCTGGAGATCAAGGACGGCGCCATCCGCTATGGCTGGCGGGCGCTGGAGGAGGGTGGACAGCCCATCTATCAGGTCCGGGCGGAGGTGGTCACTGGGCCCTTCCTGTTTGTCGTCACCGTGACCCACCTGGAGCCGGAGGACCGGCCCGGCATCGTGGAATTGATAAGGAAAATTACCGTCCAGACCCAGAGCGTGGAGAAACAGACCATTCAGGCGAACCAGTAGGGGCGCACATTGTGCGCCCGCCCGTCTCAGGGATGATTTAATGGCGGCAGGGCGCGCCATTTACAGCGTATTGTCAATTTTGAGGAGACGGCGGGCCGAGGTCGTCCCGCCCCACAGAAAATACAGAGAAGGAAGTGTATCCCATGACAAATCAGCAGCAGGCGGCGGTGTCCGCCATGACGGAGTGGCTGGCCCACCCCCAGGAGCTGGGCAAGGCCCCAGCCAAAATCGAGATCGCGGGGGAGTTTGACCTCCACGACTGCCACTACTACATTCTCAAATACAAAAAATCCCTGCTGGGCAAGTGGCTGGTGGGTGTGTGCGGCTTTGAGGACGCCGAGACCCTGGAGACCTGCGGCCACACCTTCAGCGAGATGGAGCCCTACGACCCCGCCGACGCCAAGGACAAGTGCGAGGCCATGGTGGAGCAGATCCGCCAGTACTGGATGGACCGGGCCAGGGAGGAGACGGAGCGCCAGAGCTCCGCCGGGCCCTTCGCCGGCTTTGTGCTGCTGTCCACCCCGGAGTGGGACCTGGAGGCCTTCAAGGCCCAGCTAAAGGCCGACTGGGACATCGACTATCCCCCGGAGGACGGGGAGGAGGCCGCCTCCGACGACGGCGGGACAACGGCGGTTTTCGACATAGACGGCATGACGGTGGCCGCCTCTCTGATGGAGGCCCCCGTTCCCGACGGCGAGGCGGAGTACTGGGCCAACAGCAACTTCATGGAAAAGGAGAAGGCGCTGGCCGCCGCCAAGGCCCACCAGGCCCACGTGATGGTGGCGATTCTGGACCAGATGAGCGAGGGGCGCACCCGCCGTCAGCTGGGGGAGCTGTATGTCAAGCTGGTGTCCACCCTCCTCAAGGCTCCCAACGCCCTGGGGGTGTATACCAACGGCACCGTCTGGCTGCCCGACTACTTCATCCAGGTGTCTGAGGACCTGAAGGAGGGCCACCTGCCCCTGCTGGACCTGGTGTTTGTGGGCCTGGTGCGGTATGAGAAGGGCATCTGCGGCTGGACCAACGGCCTGCGGGCCTTCGGCAAGGACGAGCTGGAGATTCGGGACAGCCAGCAGTCCCCTCAGGACGTCCATGAGCTGCTGCTGAACGTCTCCGGCTACCTGATTGAGGGGGACGTCACCCTCCAGGACGGCGAGACCCTGGGCTACACCGCCGAGCAGAAGCTCCACATCACCCGGTCCGAGGGGGTCAACGTGGAGGGAATGTCGCTGAAAATCGGCTTCTGATTGGCACGGCAGACTATGTAGGGGCGGCCTGTGGCCGCCCGCCGTTAACCGCCGCTTTTCGCGGGCGGCCACAGGCCGCCCCTACAGAGCATAAAATGTAAGAAGGTGTTCCAAAATGAACGACTTTTTATCTCTCCTGAACAAATGGAACCAGGAGGACGAGTACCAGAAGATCATCGACTGCCTGGAGAAGCTGTCCAACACCCAAGAGCTGGACTATACCCTCACCTGCCAGCTGGCCCGGGCCTATAACAACATTGCCGACCTGGATAAGCCGGAGGCCAAAGGACAGCTCAAGCGGGCGGAGGAGCTGCTGCGGTCGGTGGAGGCGGAGGGGGCGGAGGACCCTCTTTGGCACTACCGCCTGGGCTACTCCCTGTTCTACCAGGACCGGGAGGAGGAGGCCCTGGCCAGCTTTGAGCGGGCCCTGGAGCTGGACCCCGCCGACGAGGAGGCCAAGGGCTTTATCCAGGAGTGCAAAAAGTACATCGCCGCCAAGGAGTGCCACCCGGAGATGTACGAACAAGAGGACTGGAACGCGGTGGAGGCCCATCTGGAGCGGTATTTTGGCCCCTGCGACAACGTGTTCCACGAGATTCTCTCCCCCGATATCCACGTGGATATCTACATCATGAAGCCCACCCCGGAGCGGAATTACTACGTCCTGTCCACCTTCGGCATGGGGGCCCACCGGATGAACGTGCCCGAGGAGCTGGCCGAGCAGAAACTGGAGCGGGCGGAGATTATCGTTACCCTGCCCCCCGACTGGAAGGTCACCGAATCGGGGGAGGAGTGGTACTGGCCCATCCGCTGGCTGAAAATTCTGGCCCGCCTGCCCATCAACGAGGAGGGCTGGCTGGGCTGGGGCCACACCGTGGCTAACCCGGACGACGCCCCCTTTGCGGAGAACACCAAGCTGTGCGGCCTGGTGCTCACCCAGCCCCAGGGCTTCGACGAGGATGCGGTGTGCTGTGAGCTCCCCGGCGGGGACGAGGTGAATTTCTATCACATGATCCCCCTCACCTTCGAGGAGATGCAGTTCAAGCTGGCCCACGACGCCCAGACCTTGCTGGAGCGCTTCACCCCGGAGCAGCTGGCGGTGGTGGACATCCACCGGGAGAGCGTCTGCCCCGACGCGCCGGAAAAGCAGTTTGCCATCCCCCGGGAGGAGCTGAAACAGCTCTATGAGGGCGACGGCCCCCAGGGGTGTATCGCCACCGACCGCATTGTGGTGGACGGGGCCCCCGTGGGCTACTGCTACCGGGAGGAGCCCGACGCCGGCGACGAAGCCTGGGACAGCGGCTGGCGCTTCACCGCCGGGGACGAGAGCGACGCCTATATGGACGACCCGGACCGCTCCGGCGTCTACGCCCTGAACACCATCTGCAATTACGACCCGGAGGTGATTCCCCTGCTGGACTCCGAGCCCGGCACCGCCTGGAGCCGGGGAGAGGACGGGGTGTTCCGCCCGGAGCTGTATGAGGGCGATTGACCCTGTAGGGGCGGCCTTTGGCCGCCCGTCGATAATCGGCGCATACCCTGCGGGCGGCCAAAGGCCGCCCCTACACACAAACATGTCGGCCCCGGCGGTTTTTTGACCGCCGGGGTTGACATTTTTCTATCCATCCAGTATAATCCAAAATGTCTCAAATGATACAGTGTGGAGATGATGACCTTGCCACTAACCCAGAAGGAAATTTCCCTCTTGGCCCACAGCCCTCTATTCCAGGGGGTGGAGGAGGAAGTCCTCCTCCACCTGGCGGAGCTGGAGGGGGCCAGTCTGGTCCGGTTCGAGCCCGGGGTGGTGTACAGCCCCCAACACTTCCGCCGCTCTCTGGCGGTGGTGCTGTCGGGGCAGCTCCAGGTGACCAAGGGGGCGCTGGCTGTCAGCGTGCTGGGGCCGGGGGACCTGTTCGGGGCCGCCGCCCTGTACAGCGACGAGCCCGAATTCGCCGCCACCGTCACCGCCAAACGCCCCAGCCGGTGCCTGATGCTGGAGCACCATCTGGTGGACCGGCTTCTGGCTGAACAGGGGCAGATTCGGGAAAACTATCTGCGTTACCTCACCGGGCGGGTCCGGTTTCTGTCCGGGCGGCTGCAAACTCTGGCCCAGCCGGGGGTGGAGGGCAAGCTGGCCCGCTACCTGCTGGCCAATGGGGGCAGCTCCTGCCCCGCTACCGAGCTGTGCCAGCGCCTGGGCGTGAGCCGGGCCTCCCTCTACCGGGCCTTCTCCGCCCTGGAGGACAGCGGCCTCATCACCCGGAAGGGCAAGACCATCACCGTCATTGACCCCGTCGGGCTGGAGACGGTGCTGTAGGGGGCGGCACCCTGCTGTAGCTGTGTAGGGGCGCACATTGTGCGCCCGCTATCACCTCGCATTTCCAAAAAGACGGGCGCACAATGTGCGCCCCTACAAACACACCGAAAGGATGATTACCATGAAACGCACCCTCTCGTTCCTCCTCACCGCCGCGCTGTCCCTGTCCCTGCTGGCGGGCTGCGGGCCCAAGAATCCCCCCGCCGGGACCTCCTCCTCCGCCCCTGGCTCCAGCTCCAGCCAGCCGGACGGGTCCGGGGACGCTTCCTCCACCGGAGATACCAGTGCGGCACACGGCCCTACGCCCAGACTGATGGTCCTGTCCGGCCCCACCGGCGTGGGCGCGGCCAAGCTGATGGCCGACGCGGATGCCGGCACTCCTGCCGCAACGGTGGAGGTGGTCACCGACAACACCCAGGTCCAGACTGCCCTGGCCAACGGCGACGTGGACATCGCCGCCATCGCCACCAACGCCGCCGCCTCCCTCTATGCCAAGACCGACGGGGGCATCCAGGTGCTGGCCGTTAACACCCTGGGGGTGCTCTATATTCTGGAGAAGGGGGACACCGTCCACGCCATGGCCGACCTGGCGGGCAAGACCCTGTACGCCCCCTCCAACACCAAGGGGGCCAACCCGGAGCACATTCTCAACCACCTGCTGGAGGGCAGCGGCGTGGACCCCTCTCAGGTGAACATTGAGTGGCTCACCCCCCAGGAGATCACCGTGAAAATGACCTCCTCCGACGCGGGCATCTGCATGCTTCCCGTCCCCGCTGCCACCGCCCTGCTGGTGAAGGACAGCGGCGTCCGGGAGGCCATCTCCCTGTCCGACGCCTGGCAGGACCTGGAGGGCTCCCCCCTGCCCATGGGCTGCGTGGTGGCCCGCACCGAGTATATTGAGGAGAACCCCCTCGGGGTGGAGGCCTTCCTGGCCGCCTATGAGAGGTCCATCAACTATATCAGCGACCCCGCCAACAGCGCCGACGCCTCCGCCCTGGTGGCCCAGTATGAGTTCGCCCCCAACGACAAGGTAGCGGCCAAGGCCATCCCCCAGTGCTCCCTTACCTTCATTACCGGCCAGGAGATGAAGACCACCCTGGAGGACTACTACACCATCCTGTTCCAGACGGCCCCCGCGTCCATCGGCGGCGGCCTGCCCTACGACTCCTTCTACTATGGGGTCTCCTGATATTCCCTCCTGTTCTCCTCCCCGAGGGGGATGGGGCAAAAAAATAATGTACGCCCTGCCGGCCCCCGCCTTCTGGCTGGGGGTCTGGCAGGTCTGCGCCTTTTTGGTGGACCGGAGGCTGGGCGGCCGGGGCAACGAGCTGTTGCTGCCCTATCCCGCCTCCGTCTGGACCGCCCTGGCCGCCATGGCGGGGACGGGGGAGTTCTGGGGGGCTGTGCTGACCTCCCTGGGCCGGATCGCCCTGGGCCTGGCCTGGGGCGTGACCATCGGGGCGGTGCTGGCCATCTTCACCTGCGCCTCCCCCTGGGCGGACCGGCTCCTGTCCCCCGCCGTCCGGGTGGTGCGGGCCGCCCCGGTGGCCTCCTTCATTCTGCTGGTGCTGCTGTGGACCGGTCGGAACACCGTCCCGGCGGTGATTGCCGCCATGATGGTCACCCCCGTGGTGTGGGACAACCTGTCCCGGGGCATCCAGGCCATGGACCCCAGGCTGTTGGAGCTGGCCCGGTGCTATCGGTTTTCCCGGTGGAAGCGGGTGGTCCTGATCTATCTCCCCGCCCTGCGGTCCTACATCCTCACCGCCCTCACCACCGCCACCGGTCTGGCCTGGAAGTCGGGGGTGGCGGCGGAGGTCCTCTGCCTGCCCGAGCCCTCCCTGGGCCAGCGCATCTACTACACCAAGTACTACCTGGACATCCCGGAGCTTTTCGCCTGGACGGCGGTGACGGTGGCCCTCAGCATGGCCCTGGAGCGGCTGCTCCGGGCCTGCGTGGCCCGGTGGGGAAGGGGGTGGGGGCGGTGATCCGGTGCAGAGACCTTACCGTCTCCTTTGGGGACAGAACGGTGCTGGACCGCTTTTCCTTCGACGTCCCGGCCGCCGGTGTCACCGCCCTCAGCGGACCCTCGGGCTGCGGCAAGACTACCCTGCTCCGGGTGCTGGCCGGGCTGGAGAAACCCCGGAGCGGGGCGGTGGAGGGCATCTCCCCCCGCCAGACCGCCCTGCTTTTCCAGGACGACCGCCTCCTCCCCTGGCGGACGGTGGGGCAGCACCTCACCGACGTGCTGCCCCGGGAGCGCTGGGGGGAGGTCCCCGCCCGGCTGGCCCTGGCCGAGCTGGAGGGGGAGGAGCACACCTTCCCCGCCGCCCTGTCCGGGGGGATGGGCCGGCGGCTGGCCCTGGCCCGGTGCCTGGCCCTGGAGGCGGGGCTGTACCTGCTGGACGAACCCTTTGCCGGGGTGGACCTGCCCCGGGCCCTGCGGATTCTGGAGCGGCTGAAGACGCTCCCCGCCCCCGTCCTGCTGGTGAGCCACGAGCCGGCGGTCCTCTCCGCCGCCGATACCGTCATAGAGCTGGACGGCCCGCCCCTGCGGACCTGTTGACCTGTAGGGGGCGGCGGCCCCTACATTTGTGCGCAACAACGCCCATATTCCGATTACATCCCGGAATATGGGCGTTGTTTTATTGCATATATTCCTCCGCCAGCCGGACCTCTCCCGCCGCCAGGGAGGCGGGCACGTCGATGATCCGCTGGTTGCTGGACCCCCGGAAGCGCAGGCCCAGGTCCTTCTTTGCCAGGACAAAGGGGCCGTCCACCAGCACGTCCAGCCCTTCCAGCAGTTCCCGGCTGTGGGCTCCGATTTTTCCGGCGGCCAGCTCCTCAAAGCAGTAGCCGGAGTAGCACCAGATGGTCTTTTGGGGCAGCTCCCTGCGCACCCGCTCCACCAGTTCCAGAACGGCGGACTGGTTGTCCGGCTCGAAGGGCTCGCCTCCCAGCAGGGACAGCCCCCGGATGTGGTCCGGGGAGAGCAGGGTAAGAATTTTTTCCGCCTCCGCCTCCCCGAAGGGGGAGCCGTAGGAAAAATCCCAGGTTTCCGGGTTGAAGCACACCTCACAGCGGTGGGTGCAGCCGGACACAAACAGCGACACCCGCACCCCCGGGCCGTTGGCCACGTCTACCTTTTTGATATCCGCGTAGTTCATAATTTTCTCCTTACCGCATGATTTTCAGCTTGGGGCACTTCTCCTTCAAAAAGGGAAGGAAGCTTTTCTGCTGCTCCGGGGTGAGGCAGTCCTTGAACACCAGAAAGAACTGCTGCGTTTTGCTGATGATGAAAAAAACGCCCTCCGCCTCCGCCGCCCGGGCGAAGTGCTCATAGCGCAGCAGGGTCTCACCGCCGTTGGACAAATTATGGATGTGGATGCCGTCCACGGTGAAAAAGCTCTCGTACCGGCAGGAGCCGTCGGGGTAGCTCTCCCGCAGGCGGGCGATGTTGTTCTGGAGAAGTTTCCGCTTCAACAGGGGAATCTCCACAACAAAAACCAGGGCGGCGGCGATGCTGATAACCACCAGGACCGTGTTTCCGCCCACAAAATTCAGGGCCGCCGTTCCACAGAACAGCGCGATAAAAAGCAGCGCCAGCCACTTTGACCGGGGCGGCAGCAGATATTTTTTGAACTGCCGCAGGGTGTCCTCGTTCATGACGCCGGAAGTGCGGTACTGGTCCATTTTATCCTCTCCGTTTCCAAAACATAAGCCTCAAGACCGCTGGCAGTGTCTGCCTTTTTGATGTTGGCGCAGTTTATACCCCATTCCTCAACGCATGATTTTCAGCCTGGGGCACTTCTCCTTCAGGAAGGGCAGAAAGCTCTCCTGCTGTTCCGGGGTGAGACAGTTCTTAAACACCAGGGTAAACTGATTGGCCTTTGTGTTCAAAAAGAAATAGTGCTCCGTCTCCGCCGCAGCCCGGATGTTCTCGTAGGGTAAAACGGCCCGGACCTCGCTGCTCAAATTGCACAACGAAATGCCCTCAACGGTGAAGAAGGTCTCTATGCGCACAGGCTCGGCGCGAACCTCATGGATGCGTTTGAGAGTGCGGTGCAAAGAGAGTTTTCGCAGCAGCCAGGGGCCCATAGCAAACAGGACTGTAAATATCAAAAACAGAACCACATATAAATAGTCCCGAACAATCATCATAAGAATGGCAAAAAGCCCCATAATTACGGCAAAAATCCGGATAAACCAGATACGCTTGCGGGATATCCAGAACCAGCTGGTTTCCCGGTAGGCGTCTTCATCCAAAACGCCCGAGGTGCGGTACTGATCCATTTCAGGTCATCTCCTTGGATAAAAGTAGGGGGCGGCCTCCGTGCCGCCCCCACAGAAAAACCATTACAGATGCAGCACTCTCGCCTTGATCTCCTTGGTTTTGCCCACATTCCAGAAGTTTTCGCCCAAATAGCCGCAGGTGCGCCGGGTGACATTCATCTTGGACTGGTCGGTGTTGTGGCACACGGGGCACTCCCAATGAAACTCCTCGTTAATCTCAATCTCCCCGTCGAAGCCGCAGCACTGGCAGTAGTCGCTCTTGGTGTTGAACTCGGCGTACTGGATGTTGTCGTAGATAAACCGGACCACGTCCTTCAGGGCCTCCAGGTTGTGGCGCATGTTGGGGATCTCCACGTAGGAGATGCACCCGCCGGTGGAGATGCGCTGGAACTGGCTCTCGAAGGTGAACTTGTCGAAGGCGTCGATCTTCTCCCGCACATCCACGTGGTAGCTGTTGGTGTAGTAGCCCTTGTCGGTGATGTCGGGGATGGTGCCGAAGCGCTTCTTGTCGATGCGGGCGAAGCGGTAGCACAGGGACTCCGCCGGGGTGCCGTAGAGGGCAAAGCCGATATTGGTCTCTGCCTTCCAGTCGTCGCAGGCCTTGCGCAGGCGGTTCATCACTGCCAGGGCGAACTCGGTGCCGCCCTCCTGGGTGTGGCTGACCCCCTTCATCAGCTTGGTGAGCTCATACAGGCCGATGTAGCCCAGGGAGATGGAGGAGTAGCCGCCGTAGAGCAGGGGCTCGATGGACGCCCCCTTGGGCAGGCGGGCGATGGCCCCATACTGCCAGTGGATGGGGGAGGAGTCGGACCGCACCTTTTTCAGGGCGTTGTGCCGGCACATGATGGCCTCATAGCACAGGTCCAGCCGCTCCTCCAACAGCTGCCAGAACTTCTCCTCGTCGCCATTGGCCAGAATGCCGATCTGGGGCAGATTGAGGGAGACCACCCCCTGGTTGAACCGGCCCTCGAATTTGTAGTTGCCATTCTCGTCCTTCCAGGGGGCCAGGAAGGACCGGCAGCCCATGGGAGAAAAGACGTTGCCCTGGTAGTTCTCCCGCATCTTCTTGGCGGAAATGTAGTCGGGGTACATCCGCTTGGCGGAGCACTTCACTGCCAGCTCGGTGAGGTAGTCGTATTCCCCGCCCTTGAGGCAGTTGTGCTCGTCCAGCACGTAGACCAGCTTGGGGAAGGCGGGGGTGATGTAGACGCCCGCCTCGTTTTTGATGCCCTGCAGCCGCTGGCGCAGCACCTCCTCGATAATCATGGCGTTCTCCTCAATATAGGGGTCGCCCTCCTGGAGGTTGAGGAACAGGGTTACAAAGGGGGACTGGCCGTTGGTGGTCATCAGGGTGTTGATCTGATACTGGAGGGTCTGCACCCCGTTTTTCAGCTCGCTGCGCACCTGGTCGTCCACCAGGCGGTCCATGGTGGCCTCGTCCACCTTGCCGGCGCACTCATAGGCCACGTGGGCCTTGAATTTCTCCCGGCTTTTCCGCAGATACCTGCCCAGGTGGCGCAGGTCCACGCTCTGGCCGCCGTACTGGTTGGAGGCCACGCAGGCGATAATCTGGGTGACCACCGTGCAGGCCACCTGAAAGCTCTTGGGGCTCTCGATGAGCTTGCCATTCATCACGGCCCCGTTCTCCAGCATGTCACCGATGTTGATGAGGCAGCAGTTGAAGATGGGCTGGACGAAGTAGTCCGCGTCGTGGAAGTGGATGGTCCCCTCGTCGTGGGCCTTGGAGATGTGCTCAGGCAGGAGGATGCGCCGGGTCAGGTCCCGGCTCACCTCGCCGGCGATGTAGTCCCGCTGAGTGGCGGCGATCATGGTGTTCTTGTTGGAGTTCTCCTCGGCCAGCTCCTTGTTCTCGTTGCGCAGCAGGGCCAGGATGGACTCGTCGGTGGTATTGGCCTTCCGGACCAGGGCCCGGTTGTAGCGGTAAATAATATAGGTCTTGGCCAGGTGGAACATGTTCCGCTCCACCAGCCCCTGCTCCACCAGGTCCTGGATGTCCTCCACCAGGATGCGCTGGCGCTTCTGAGCCTCGATGCTGTCGATGATGGCGTCGATCCCCGCCCGATCCAGACGTTCCTCCGCAGGGACCTCGGCGTTGGCCTTCTCAATGGCGATCACAATCTTGCTGCGGTCATAATCTACGCTGCTTCCGTCCCGTTTAATAACCTTCATTCCTGTTCTCCTCTCATTGGTAAAAGACGCTAAAAAAACCGCGCTTCCGCCCGGGGAGAGCCCTCCACACCGGAAGCACGTTATGGATTATAGCACATCCGTCCCGCTTTGTCCACTATATATTGTGCTGTTTTTTCACCGCCCCCAGCTGTGAATACAAGATGTATAAACGACTTTTTACACCCCCGGACCCCGCTCTTTCCAGGGGTTTGAAGTTGCCAGCGGGGGTAAAATGTGGTATACTTTGGGTGAAATTTCAGCGAAATGCCTATGGAGGTTTTTATGGAGCAAATAACGGCCGCCGCCATGAGCGGCGGCGTGGACAGCACCGCCGCCGCCCTGCTGCTGCTGAGGGAGGGGCACAGGGTGGAGGGGGTCACCCTGCGGCTGGCCCCCTGCGGACAGGACGGGGCGGAGGACGCCCGGGCCGCCGCCCGGGCCCTGAACATCCCCCACCACCTCTTTGACCTGACCGGCCCCTTTCAGGCCCAGGTGGTGGAGCCCTTTGTCCGGGCCTATGAGATGGGCCGGACCCCCAACCCCTGCGTGGAGTGCAACCGGAGGATTAAATTCGGCGCCCTGCTGGAGCTGGCCCGGGAGCGGGGCTGGGCCAGGGTGGCCACCGGCCACTATGCCCGGCTGGACCTGGACGCCGGCTCCGACCGCTGGCTGCTGAAAAAGGCGGCCCGCCCGGACAAGGACCAGAGCTATGTGCTGGCCATGCTCACCCAGGAGCAGCTGGCCCGGGCCCTGTTCCCCCTGGGGGAACTGGCCAAGGAGGAGGTGCGGGCCCTGGCCGCCCAGGCCGGCCTGGCCAACGCCCACAAGGGGGACAGTCAGGACATCTGCTTCATCCCCGACGGGGATTACAGCGCCTTTATCCGCCGGCACACCGGGCGGGACTACCCCCCCGGCCCCTACCTGGACGAGGCGGGGGCGGTGCTGGGCTGGCACAGGGGGATTGTGGACTACACCGTGGGCCAGCGCCGGGGGCTGGGGGTGTCCTCCAGCCGGGGGCGGCTGTATGTGAAGGAGGTCCGCCCCGTGGACAACACCGTGGTCCTGTCGGACAACGCCGGCCTTTTTGCCCGCACCCTGGAGGGGTCGGGGCTGAACCTGATCCCCTGCGCCCGGCTGGACGGCCCCGTCCGGCTCCGGGCCAGGATCCGCTACCGCATGGCGGAGCAGCCCTGCACCGCCTGGCAGACGGGGGAGGACACCCTCCGCCTCACCTTCGACAGCCCCCAGCGGGCCATCACCCCCGGCCAGACCGTGGTGCTCTACGACGGGGACACGGTGGTGGGCGGGGCGGTTATCACCCGAAGCGTCCCCGATTGACGGAAAGGAGGCCGCTATGGCCAGGAAAAACGAAAAGCGCCGGCACAGCTCCACCGTGGAGCGGAAGCGCCAGCTGGAACAGGAAAAGCTGGCCGACGAGCGGAGCCGGGCAAAAAACCGCTGGAACCCCGCCGGGCGGGCGCTGCTGTGGAGCGACCTGGTGTTTCTGGCCGCCGCCTCCCTGCTGGACGCCAACCACCTGATCTCTGACACAGCCAGCGCGCTGTGTACCCTTGTGGGGGTAATCCTGCTGTTCGCCGCCCTGTGGCTGCTGTTTGGGAACAAAAAGGGGCAGGACGGCCCCGGCGGAAGATCCCGGCTGTAAAAAGGATTGATTTTCCCTGCAATCTGGTATATGATAGACCATTATCAACACAAAGCTTCCCAATGAGAGGAACGGACACCATGAGAAAAGATATCTTCCTGCCCGCCTTGGCTGTGGCCGGGGGCGCGGCCGGTTTTTTCCTGCGGCGGTGGCAGCTGGCCTCCGCCTACCTGCCGGAGACGGGTCTGTTCGTCCACGGCGCGCCCGCCACCCTGGCCCTGCTGGCCCTCACCGGCCTGCTGGCCCTGGCCTTCCTGCTGGCGGTTTTGAAGAAAAAGGAGGGTCTGGACGACTTCCTCCCCGCCTTCGGCTCCCCGGGCAGCGGACAGATGACCGTTTTGACCGCCGCCGGCTTTCTTCTGTTTGCCGCCGGGGGCCTGGGGATGCAGGAGGGCTTTCAGGGACTGGGGCTTTGGAGGGCCAACCCGGCCATGTACCAGCTGTCCATCCCCGGCACTCAGCTGCTGGCGGGGGTGCTGTGCATCCTGGCGGCCTTCGGGGTTCTGCTCCTGGGCCGGATGGCCTACCGGGGGGAGCTGAACGGCGCGGGCTGCTTCCTGTCCTCCTTCCCCGCCCTGGCAGGGCTGGTGTGGGTCTTCTCCGCCCACCTGAAGCACGGCACCGAGCCGGTGCTGATGAAGTACGGCTTCGGCCTGTTCGCCGCTCTGCTGCTCACCCTGGCCCACTACTGCGTGGCCGGCTTCCTCTACGGCAAGCCCCGCCCCCGGGGCACCCTGTTCTTCGCCCTGACGGGGGTGGCCCTGGGCATTACCTCCCTGGCCGACGGCCCCGACCTGTTTACCGCCGCGGCCACCGCCGCCTTCTCCCTGTCCGCCCTGGGCTTTGCCCGGGCCCTGCTGGCCGGCCCCTGGCCGGAGCGAATGCCTCCCGTGGAGGAGGAAGAAGCGTGATAATGTGTAGGGGCGGCCTGTGGCCGCCCGCCGAAACCGCATTGCCATAACGGGCGGCCACAGGCCGCCCCTACAAACGACAGGAGTGAGATCAATACCATGGAAAACAGACGTTTTTATATCACCACCCCCATCTACTACCCCAGCGACAAGCTGCACATCGGCCACACCTACTGCACCGTGGCCACCGACGCCATGGCCCGGTATAAGCGGCTGACCGGCTGTGAGGTGATGTTCCTCACCGGCACCGACGAGCACGGCCAGAAGATCGAGGACAAGGCCCGGGAGGCGGGCGTCACCCCCCAGCAGTTTGTGGACAACATCGTTCAGGGGGACCGGGGCATCCTGGACCTGTGGAAGCTGATGAACATTTCCAACGACCGCTTTATCCGCACCACTGACGACTACCACGTCTCCGCCATCCAGAAAATTTTTAAGAAGATGCACGACAACGGGGACATCTACAAGGGCAAGTATGTAGGCAAGTACTGCAAGCCCTGCGAGTCCTTCTGGACGGAGAGCCAGCTGGTGGACGGCAAGTGCCCCGACTGCGGCCGTGAGGTCCAGGACGCGGAGGAGGAGGCCTATTTCTTCCGTCTGAGCAAATACGCGGATAAAATCCAGCACCTGCTGGAGGACACCGACTTTCTGGAGCCCCGCTCCCGGGTGAACGAGATGGTGAACAACTTCATCAAGCCCGGGCTGGAGGACCTGTGCGTCTCCCGCACCTCCTTCACCTGGGGCATCCCCGTGGACTTCGACCCGGGCCACGTGGTTTACGTGTGGGTGGACGCCCTGTCCAACTATATCACCGCCCTGGGCTACGACAACGACCGGTATGACGACTACAGCAAATTCTGGCCTGCCGACGTCCACTTTGTGGGCAAGGAGATTGTCCGCTTCCATTCCATCATCTGGCCCGCCATGCTCATGAGCCTGGGGGAGCCCCTGCCCAAAAAGG
>CAJUFJ010000043.1 GCA_910585815.1 uncultured Oscillospiraceae bacterium
GTTCGTGGCCCGCTGCTGTGCCATAGCAGCTTTGCGGCGCTGGCCCCGTTCGCTCCGTCCTCCCGGTGTCCGGCCTCCTTTCACGGGGGATCATCCCTGCGTACCCGCCGCCCGGCTCCGCGCATACAGAATGTATCTGATTGCCTTATTCAGTTGTAGTCAAGCCCTTTCCCTGTTGAACGGAAAATACCTGCTTCTACTCTTTAATATCCGTGAAAATCGGACTTTGCTCATTATTCGCAGGAACGGACAAAACTTCCCAAAAGATTTTAGAAAATGACAATTTTCCCAAAATGCGTTTCACCGTGAGACATATTTTTTAGCAATCGCCGTATTGGTTGCTGCTCCTGTTTCTTAGGTATTGATTTTGCCCTTTATATGTATCACGACGCCGAATAGCCAAAACTGAAACAAAACCCAAAACAAGTCAAAATTTTCTATTTATTTGTCTGATACCGCAATTTTCGCATTAAAATAGTAACGTTGATACGAAGAAATGCGTCTCATGGTGAGACGCATTTCTCGGCTATGGCATAAAATCATCGGGCGGCTCTCTGAATTGAAAGCTGTCGATGGCTCTGAACAGCGCGATCTCCGCTTGATAATGCAGGTCATCGTCCACATGGAAATGTGTACTTCCATATTCATCATCGTAGCGGCATAGACAGCAGCTTGTGATAAATCCCTCAAAATGTCGAAGTACAAACTGGACAGCTTCAATGTCAAATCTCTTTGCCGCCTGGATGATATTAAAAGGTACTCGCTTCATGGAGCGTTCTCTATCAATTCCCGTAGCCGTTTAGTTGCGGCTCTGCTCCGCCGGGAAACAGCGGATACGCTTATATGTACCAGCGGGGCAATTTGAGCGTATTTCAAGTTTTTGAAATAATAGAGCAAAATGATTTCTCTGTCTTTTGGCATTAAGTAGGACAACGCATTGGACAGCTTTGGGTCATAAACGGGGATATTCATTCCTTGAACATGGAATATCTGACATGATTCCTCCGGCTGTTCCGCTTCATCGCTCTCTGCTGTCAAACTGTAAAGTGCGGCATCTGTCAGCGCAGAAAGGGATTGCGCCATCTGTCCTCGTTTAGATTTTTTCTGGCGTTCTTTCTTTGTGGCGTTGCTGACTGCCTTTTTGCAGTAGACTTCAAACATGATCTCGTTGAATATCTCAAATCTTGACATTGAAAATCTGCCTCTCTACTTTTCAATATCCGCATAACTGGATTTTGCCCAGCGGCACCCATTGAGAAATGCGTTCCACCGTGAGACGCATTTTTATCAAAAATTTACACATTAAAGTAGGAGCGAGGCAGATACCCTGCCCCACTCCTGTGAACAGAACATTACTCGCAGCACTCACGCTATTAGTGTAATTTTTACATTATGCTAAGAAATGCAGAGCGTTATACCTCGCATTGACATTTGGGGCAGTACACACAACTCCTACCTCCAACGGTCATACGGCAGAGTATAGCTCCGCAGTTCGGGCAGGGTTCTCCACCACGCCCATAGACCTGGAGGAACGGCGTATTGCGGTAGTCCTGTCCCTTGCTTTCCAGATATTCCTCCGGGGTAAGAGCGTTCTTTTCGATGAAGTAGGCCAGCCGTTCCGGGACAGCTGCGGCAAGACGTTCCCACACCGTTTTGGAAAGACTATTGGCAGGGCGGGCCGGATGGATTTTTGCGGCAAATAGAATTTCATCGGAATAGATATTGCCGATGCCAGCAATCACGCTTTGGTCTAACAGACATTCCTTGACCGCTTTTTTCCTCTTTCCAAAATGCTGTTGCAGATAGCCGGCGGTCAGGCCAGTGTCAAAGGGTTCCAGCCCCAACTTGTCCATGCCGCTGTATGTATCACTTTCGCCCTTACGAAACAGCCAAAATCGCCCAAAACGGCGGGTATCGGAAAACCGCAGTTCATCGCCGCTGCTCAAATAAAAAACGATGTGAGTATGCTTTTCCGCCGGGTAGTCGGCGGGGGTGAGCAGGAGGCAACCAGTCATTCGCAGATGCAGTACAAAATAGTCGCCGCTGTTCAGCAGGACACTCAAAAATTTCCCCCTGCGGGTCATGGTGTCTATGGTCTGCCCCATGAGGGCTTGACAAAATCCCTCCGCTGTGGGGGGGCTGATTACTTCCGGGCGGTTCACTGTCACCGACATGATCGTCAAGCCTTTTATTTGCGGTCCCAGCACCAGCCTGATTGTTTCAACCTCCGGTAGTTCTGGCATGGCGTTCACCGCCCTTTCTGGCAGACTTTTTGATCTCGCTGTGATAAAAGAAATTCACAATGATGGGCGGAGCCTCAAAGGGGCGGCTCATGCTGTCATCATTGGTCACATAATCCAGGCCAATTTCGGCGGCCCAGGCTTTCAATTCTCCATCCAGCAGTTCCCAATAGCGGCGGTCGTTTTTCGTATAGATTTCCTGATACAACGGCAGCAGGTCGGGGTGCTTTCTTTGCATGTAGTCCATGATAACGGTTTTATACCCGCCCCGGAGATTGAGATTTTCCAGCCAAATCAAATTGCACTGTTCCTTTGCTCTCTGGATGATGGCTTTCACATCTGTAATTCCAGGAAAAATCGGAGAGATAAAACAAGTCGTCCGCACACCCGCCTTGTGAAACGCCTCCATCGCCGCCAGTCTACGCTGGATGGAAACAGCCTTGTCCATATCTTCCCGGAAAGTTTCATCCAAAGTGTTGATTGACCAGGACACACGGGCATCTGGAAAACCCTTTATCAAATCCAGATCGCGCAAAATCAAATCGGACTTGGTAGCGATACTGATTTTCGCGCCGCTCCCTTGCAGTTGGGTCAGCAAGGCCCTTGTCCGCCCATAGACTTCTTCTTGCGGATTGTACGGATCAGTCACAGAGCCGATGAACAATTCCTTGCCAGCATACTTTTGGGGGTTCTTGATTTCCGGCCAGTATTTCACATCCAGAAAATCCCCCCAGGGTTCCGGGTGGTTGGTAAAGCGTTTCATGAAGCTGGCATAGCAGTATTGGCAGGCGTGGGGGCATCCCACATAGGGATTGACCGAATACTCGCACACCGGAAGATTGGACTTGAAGAGGACGCTTTTGACCTCAATTTTTTGAATGATTGGGGTGTCCATGCTTACCACGCTCCCAGGTGAATATGCTTGTCAGGTTTGGTGTCGTACTGCTCCAAAATCCGTTCGTCCTCTTTCGGGTAGCCAATGCCGATAAAACAAGGGGTCATCCAGCCAGCCGGAACACCCAACTTTTCCAGTACGATGTTATGTTCTTTATTGAGCGGAATACGCAGAGAGTAGCCCAGGCCCTCGTTGATAACGGCCAGCATGATATTTTCGGCCACACACCATGCGGTAGTGAGCGGATTTAGCTTGCTGACCCATTCGGCGTTGAGCTTGGAACACTTGAACAGCGGGACGATCACATAGGGGCAATCCACCAGCATGGTATACTGCCGGGGCATGGCATAAGCGTACATCTCCTGCGCCAAATTCAGTTTCTTGCCCTCATATCTGCTCAAATCGAACCTGTCAGCGATAAACTTTGCGTAGCTGAAGGCGTTCTCTTTTTCTTCTTTTGTGTGGAGAACAATAAACTGCCAGTTGCGGTAGTGGTCCCAGGAGGGAGCTTTCATGCCAGCCTCGATAATGCGTTTGATTGTATCAAACTTAACCTCCCGGTCTGTCCACTCCCTGCTGGTCTTTCTTTTGTTGATAACCTCGTTAAACTCCATGATTTTCTCCCTTTTACCACTTGTTCCAGTGGACTTTGTTTTCAACAGTGGCCTTGACCTGGGCGGGCGTTTCAGCGTCCGGGCTTGCGTATCCGAGAATGACCAGTGTGGGCAGATACCAGCCGTCTGGGATTTTCAAAAATGCTTTGATTTGCTCCGGCTCTTTCTTGACGGGGATATGCACCACAGACCCCAGCCCTTCCGCAGTTGCGGCCAGGAGCATATTTTCCACCAGCGCCCACGTCGCGCCGTAATCCATCAAGCCGTAGCCGTTCTTATCCTCGCTCATGGGATACTTCTGTTTGAAAAACGGCAGAACGACACACGCACATTCCTCAATCATGCTGCGCTGACGGGGATAGGCGATTTTGAACATTTCCTGCTGCGGAGTCTTGGGTTCCGTGATGCGGCAGGGATAGGGGCGGACGATCTGAGCAAGGCCGTGAATGATGGTCTTGTCCGTCAGCGCCACCAACTCCCACCGCCGCTGATGGTTGGAGGACGGGGCCTTCAGACCAGCATTTAGAATGCGCTCTAAAATATCCCTGGGGATTTCCTTGTCCTCAAATTGGCGAATGCTGTGCCTGTTGTCAATTACTTGGTAAAATTCCATCATCAACACTCCTTGATTTCATTAAATTTTTTCAGCATTTGATTGGAAAATAGAGTGGTTATCCGCACCAGTTCGGCAATATCCTCTCCACTCAATTCTGCCATAGCGTCTATTTCCGCATTGGCGGCAGGAGGGATGATTTTCTTCGTGTACTCTACCCCGGCTTCGGTAAAGCGGACAATTTTATTGCGCCGGTCTGCTTCCGATTCGGTCAATGATAAATAGCCCAGCTTCCAGAATTTCTTAACAATGGCGCTGACGGTCTGCTTGGTAGCTGATAGTCGCTCGCTGATTTCCGATTGCAGACATCCATTTTCAGAAAACCAAATGATGTCCAACACAAACAGCTCTTTAGCGGTCAGGCCGTACTTTCGGGCATATAGCTCATAAGCGGCGAACTGCACATCTCGCAACAGGCAATATTGATTGACATATGCCCGCACTTCTTCCCATTCCATGTTAATTCCTCCTCGCTTTATACTTGCAAAAGTTTTGGTAGAGATACATTTAGGGCCTATTGAGATTGGAATAAGTCATTTCTTATAATACAAATATTGGATGGTCTAATAATAGACTTTATTATAGCGAGTACATTTCACATTGTCAAGCTCTAATTAGGCAAAAACGGATTGAAAAATGCGTCTCACGGTGAGACGCATTAAAGGAGTGCCTGGGCGCATAAGCACCCGCCGCTCCTGTCTGGCGATGATCACCGCGCTTTCCAGGAAACGTTGGCGTGCCCATAGCAGGAAAACCGGCGCAAGCCGGTTTTGAGGGTATGCCCCCCTTGGTGACAAAACGCACCGGCGGCCTTTGGCTGTCAAGGCCCGCGCCGGACGCTTGCGGACGGCGCGGCTTGTCTTGGCCTTGACGGACAAAGGGCGGTGGTGTAAAATCACCCCCACTGAGGGGGCATACCCCGCATTGTGCCGCCTTATCTCGTTACAGCGTCTCTTTCACCAAACGCCACGCCTGTCGGATGAGTATAGCGGCTTCTGCAAGTTCTGTTTTGTTGATGCTTTTGGTGGCATTGGCCCAATATGCAATCTGATTCACATTGTTGCCAATAGCCGATAACTCCCGCAACAGGGCTACATAGGTGTCAGGCGGCTTTAGCTGAATGTTTATGCCCATAATACTGTGCCGGATCAGGGCGCTGGCATTGAGGCCCGACAGGGCGCATTGTTTCTGCAGGTGCCTATACTCTGTATCATTCAGCCATAGGCCGATAAAATGTTCACGTTTTCGCATGGTAGTCTCCTTTTCATAATGCGTTTCATGGTGAGACGTATTTTTTGTGAGCTGGGGGTTTTAAGGGGGCTGTGCCCCCTAACAAGGGTCGTTTGTGTTTAACAAATGACATACTTGCTCGGACAGCACCGCCTTTCGGCGGCGCTGTCCGCTGTGGCGGGGCTGGGTAGTTGTTTCCTTTGTTCGTACATAAAAATACGTTTCACGGTGAGACGCATTTCTCCAAAATCGTATTGAACTGTGAAAAGGCTGTATAGGACTGTTGTGGTGGGGACGTTGTAAGATGCTGACAGTAGACAGTTCCTGTTGTGAACGCTCGTACCTGATATTTTCTTTGCGTTCCTCTCTTAACTCGTATCCATCCATCTCCAGTCGTTCCGCGATGGGGGTAGGGGGATAGATTGATTGATTAGTATGGATAAAATCAGTTTGGTTTTTATCTATATAACTTGGGTTTGCTTTTGAAACCTCAAGAGGTCGATTTTCCCGACGGCTTGAAGTCGGATTTTCCGACCTCTGGACGTCGGAAAAATCAGCCGATGGAACGGGCGCGGGGTCTTGGCCGAGTACCTCCGTATTTTCCTGCACAATAATCCGCTTGACAAAAATCCTGTCCGGCTTGCCCTGGCCCTGTTTGACGCGCTCAATCAGGCCGATTCCTTTGCTGGTGTCCAACTCCGCCAATAACCGCATGGCCTTGTTTCGCCCGCAGCTAATGGCTTCGCAGACTTCTTTTACAGTGAAGTAAATATAAACCCGCCCGCTGTTGTCGTGCCAGCCATTTTTCGCGGACAGGCTCATGCGGTTCAGTAGCATACCATATAGTAGCTTGGCATCAGTGGACAGGGGCTTGAAATGAGGATGGGTGATAAGCTGGCGGGGGATGCGGAAGTGTGTAAACCGCATTTCTTCATCGCCGCAAAAATAGTCTGATAAGGTCACGCTCGGCATAGATTGCCCTCCTTTTTGAAAGTGAAAAACGCACGATTGACTTTGATTGTCAAATCGTGCGTTTTTCTGCTTGTTTCATTTTGTCACAAAGGTTTGCTTTTTCGGTAACTGCCTTATTATATGTTGTTTTTGGGCTTGTCCTTTATGCGTACTGACCTTAGGGGCGGCACGTCAACGTGCCGCCCCTGTCATTATCTGTTTTGACCTACATGGCCAGCAGCTCCAGCTTCTCCCCGTCGGAGACGGCTTTCAGCTGGGACACCGGATTTTGATACCCCTCAATGAGCCGGACGGCGATGGCGTCCTCCAGCTCCTTCTGAATGAGGCGGCGCAGGTTCCGGGCGCCGTAGGTGGCGGAATAGGATTTCTTCACCAGGTAATTGAGCAGAGTCTCGTCCCAGGTGAAGTTGATTTCCTTCTCCTTCAGGGTGCCCACCAGCTCCTTGAGCATGAGCACGGCAATGCCCTTAAAATTGTCCTCAGACAGCTGGTTGAAGTAGACAATCTCGTCCACCCGGTTGATGAACTCGGGGCGGAGGAAGTCGTTGAGGGCCTTCATGGCCCGGTCCTTGCCCTGTTCGTTGGCGGTGCGGCCGAAGCCCACCGAGCCGCCTCCCTTGGTGCTGCTCCCGGCGTTGGTGGTCATAACGATTACCGTGTTCTCAAAGTTCACCGTACGGCCGTGGGCGTCGGTGATGCGGCCGTCGTCCAGCACCTGAAGTAGGATGTTCAGCACGTCGGGGTGGGCCTTCTCGATCTCGTCAAAGAGGACCACCGAATAGGGTTTGCGGCGAATCTTCTCGGTGAGCTGGCCCGCCTCGTCATAGCCCACATAGCCCGGAGGGGAGCCGATGATTCGGGAGACCGCGTGCTTCTCCATAAACTCGGACATATCCAGCCGGATCAGGGACTCGGGGGTGTCGAACAGGTCGGCGGCCAGCTGCTTCACCAGCTCGGTCTTGCCCACGCCGGTGGAGCCCACGAAGATGAAGGACACCGGCTTGTGCTTGGGAGAGATGCCCACACGGCCCCGGCGGATGGCGGCGGAAACCGCCTTTACCGCCTCGTCCTGGCCGATTACGTGGGACTCCAGCCGCTCCTCCAGCTTGGCCAGGCGCTGGAATTCCTGCTCCTGGATGCGGCTGGCGGGGATGTTGGTCCACAGCTCGATGACGTTGGCCAGGTGCTCCTCGGTGAGGGAGGGGTGGGCCTCGTTTTGCAGCTCCGATTTCTCCTCCTCCAGCCGCAGCTCCAGGCTCTTGATGTCAGCCAGCCGCTTGTAGGACTCCTCGGTGGCGGCGGCCATCATGACCTCCTTCTCCTTAGCCAGGTCGGCCAGCTCCTTGTCCACCGCGTTGAGGCGGGCGAGGGCCTTGTTGTGGAGATTCACGTTGGAGCAGGCCTCGTCAATCAGGTCGATGGCCTTGTCGGGCAGGTAGCGGTCGGTGATGTAGCGCTCGCTCATGGTAACGGCCAGCCGGCACATGGCGGGGGAGACCGCCACCTGGTGGAAGGACTCATAGTAGGGGGCGATGCCCTCGATGACCCGCACGCTGTCCTCGATGGAGGGCTCCTCCACGATGACGGGCTGGAACCGCCGCTCCAGGGCGGTGTCCTTCTCGATGTGCTTGCGGTACTCGTTGAGGGTGGTGGCCCCGATCACCTGGAGCTCCCCCCGGCCCAGGGCGGGCTTGAGGATGTTGGCGGCGTTCATGGAGCCCTCGGCGTCGCCGGCGCCCACGATGGTATGGACCTCGTCCACCACCAGGATGATGTTGCCCAGCTTTTTGATCTCCTCAATGAGACCCTTCATCCGGCTCTCGAACTGGCCACGGAACTGGGTGCCCGCCACCAGGGCGGTGAGGTCCAGCAGGTAGACCTCCTTGTCCAGCAGCTTGTAGGGCACATCCTTGTTGGCGATGCGCTGGGCCAGCCCCTCGGCAATGGCCGTCTTGCCCACACCGGGCTCGCCGATGAGACAGGGGTTGTTCTTCTGCCGGCGGTTGAGAATCTGCACTACCCGCTCCAGCTCCCGCTCCCGACCGATGAGCTTATCCAGCTTGCCCTCCTGGGCCCGCTGGGTCAGGGAGATGCAGTAGCTGTCCAAAAACTTCCGCTTGGCAGGCTTGGCCTGCCCCTTTTCGCCCCGGGCGGGCGGGGGAGTGGGCCCCTCGCCGGAGGAGGGCTTTTCCGGGGAGGAGGAGCCGCCGCCAAAGAGCTGGTTGAGGAAGGGGAAGGTGGCGGTGCGGCCGTCGTCCTCGTCGTCGTCCTCGTCCTTGGCGGGGGACATCATCCCCTCCATCCCCTCGGCGCCGCCGAAGGCGGACATCATCTCGGTGGTGAGGTTGTCCAGGTCCTCGTCGCTGATGCCCATTTTCTTCATCATGTCGTCGATGGGCTTGATGCCCATCTCCCGGGCGCACTTGAGGCACAGGCCCTCGTTTTTGGAGGTGCCGCCCTCCAGCTTGGTAATGAAGATAACCGCCACATTTTTGCCGCAGCGGCTGCACATGGTAGGCTGCATGGTGAATACGCTCCTTTCGGGAAAAGTCCACGTTTGAGGAGATAGTACACCCCAATTATGAACTGGCTATGAACACTGGCCCTGAGAAATACAGGGTTTACAGGAAAAATGACAGCGGGCTGACGGTGCAGAAGAACTTTAGCAGATAAGTCTGTTCCACCGCTTCGGGGGGAATATAACCGTCCCGCAGCAGCCAGACGGCGATGAACACCACCAGCGCCCCCTTCACCAGCCCCACGATCCCGCCGCCCCAGCGGTTGGCGGTGTAGAGGACGGGCAGGTGGGCCACCAGGTCCAGGGTGTGGCTGAAAAAGAACCAGGCAATGAGCACCGCAAAGAAAGCGATGGCAAAAATCACAATCCGGGCGATCTGCACCGCCACAAAGTGGGCCAGCGCCTGGGCGGCGTGGGTGACGATGTCAGCCGCCTTGTCGTCCACCGCCTTTTGGAAGGTCTCCGCAAAGCCCTGGAAGAACCTGGAGTCCCTCAGCGGCTCCAGCAGCTCCTCCAGGGGGAGCTGGGCCAGCCAGTCCTCCTCCTCCGTGGAGGTGTTTTCCGCCAGAGAGTGCTGGTAGTAGCTGGTTACTGTGTCGTGGATGCTGCTGGCGACAGCGGGCTCGATGGCTTTGGCCACCGGCTCGGCCAGGGCGTTGGAGAGGAAGGAGGCCCCGATCAGGGCCACAAAGACGGCCAGCAGGGAGCACAGAGTGAGCACAAGGCCCCTCCGATAGCCCAGCCAGACGAAAAAGAGCAGAACGGCAGCGATGCCGATATCGTAGACAATGTAAGACATGGAGACCTCCTGATAAATGGTGTGTGGGGCCCGACGACCCCGGCGGGCCAACCGGCAACTCTTTCAGGACCCGCCCGGGTGGTCGGGTCCCGCAGGCCCCGGCTACGGGATGTACAGCCAGGCCTGCTGGTCGTTGGCCAGCAGGGCGGAGCCGTTGGTGTTCAGGTCCACCCTCCGGGCGGCGCGGCTGTTCTCCACCCCGGCGACAAACTCCAGGCTGGTGTTATACACCGAAAGCTGGCTGCCGGTGAGCAGGGCGCAGTATTCCCCGGCGGCAGCGTAGTCCAGCACCTGCCCGGTGAGGGCGATGGACTGGACCACCTGGGCGGAGCTGTCCACCAGCAGGGCCTGGTCGGCGCTGCCCGAGCGGTAGCGGCCCATCAGCAGAAAGGCGAAGCCGTCGCCGCCCAGGGAACAGCCCTTCAGGTAGCTGGGGCTGAAGAAGCAGGTCTGCACCGTCTCGCCCTCGGGGGTGAGGGATACGGTGAGCAGCCGGTCCTCTCCCACCAGCCAGACCACCCCCAGGTCAAAGTCCATATCCAGCACCGTCATGCCCCCCAGGTCCAGCTGGGCGAAGGGCTCGGTTTTGTCCACCGCATAGAGCAGCAGGCGGCTGAAAAAGGCGCCGTTTTCCTGGCCGATGGTGACCACCGCCACCGTCCGGCCGTCGGGGGAGATTGCGGCGTCCACCGCGAAGGTGGAGGACAGGCTGATCTGGATAACCGGCTCCCCCCGCCGGTCGTAGACGGTAACCGCCCCCTTGTAGCCGCTCTGCTGGGCGGTGACGGCCAGCCAGCCCCCGTCGTTGGGCCGGGCGGACAGCAGGTCCGCCCCACCCTCCAGGGAGAGGGAAAAATTTTTCTCCCCGTCCCGGAAGGCGAACAGGGACTGGTTGCCGGCGTCGTAGACCACGGCGGTGCTGCGGGAGGCGGTGAGCACCGGATTTTCCAGGGAGCGCACCTCCTCGGCCAGCTGCTGGCCGTCCAGGCCGTAGTAGTGGGCCCCGGCGGCGGAGGCCGTTACCACGCCGCTGTTCAGGTAGGCGATGGACAGCTTGTCGCCCCCGGCGTGGGAGAAGGGGGCGGACTCGCCGGTGGCACCGGTGTCCATGCGCTGGTAGTCCAGCCAGTGCTTGAAGGTGTTCATGTTGATGGTGTCCCGGTAGATCACCAGGACCATGGCCCCCAGCAGCAGGGCCGCCGTGGTCAGCAGGGCCAGCAGGCGGAGCAGGGGATTGGGCTTTTTCAGCCGCTTGAGGGCGGGCGCGTTTTTGTTCTCATCCATATTTACTGCTTAAATATCCTCATCATACCACAATCTTGTCATGTACAGCCCCCCGGGGGGGACGGTAGGTCCGGCCAGGGTCCGGTTGCCCGATTCCAGGATGGCGGGGATGTCCTCCGGGGCCAGCTTGCCCTCGGCGGCGTAGACAATGGTGCCCACCATGGCCCGGACCATGTTGTATAAAAAGCCGTTGGCACACACCCGGCAGGAAATCAGGTCGCTGGTGCGCTCCACGTCAAAGTAGTGGACCGTCCGCACGGTAGTTTTGGTCTCGGTGCCCACTGAGCGCACCGCCCGGAAGTCATGGGTGCCCACAAACTGCGCCGCCGCCCGGGCCATAATCCCCTCGTCCAGGCGCTTGGGGTAGAACCAGGCCCGGTTGACATAAAACGGATTGCCCAGCCGGGAGTTGTAAATGCGGTAGGTGTACTCCTTTTTCCGGCAGGAGCCGATGGCGTTGAAGTCCTCGGGCACCTGGGTGGCCTTCACCACCACAATGTCGTCGGGCAGGCGGGTATTCACCGCTAAGGGGAGCTTGTCCAGGGGGATGCGGCAGGTGGTGCGGAAGTTGGCCACGTAGACCTCCGCGTGGACCCCCGCGTCGGTGCGGCCCGCCCCGGTGCACTTCACCGGATGGCCCACCGTGGCTGCCAGCGCCTTCTCCAGCGTCTCGGCCACCGAAATTGCATTTTTTTGCACCTGCCACCCGTGGTAGGCCGTGCCGTTGTACATCAGCTTTAGAGCAATGTTTCGTTCCATAAAAACCCCCGTCCCGCCCGCAGGCGATAAGCCTCCCTCTTAGAGGGAGGTGGCACGGGCGAAGCCCGTGACGGAGGGAGTACGCCGGTCAAAGATGCTTACTCCCTCAGTCACCGCCTTTGGCGGTGACAGCTCCCTCAGAGAGGGAGCCTTTTTGCGCTTACCTGTTAATCTCCCGCTTATCCGTCAAGCCCAGCAGGTAATCGGTGCTGACATCGAAGAATTTGGCAATCTGGATCAGGCCGGGAACTTCGGGATAGTGTCTCCCGTACTCATAGCCCTGATAACTGCGCAGTTTTACTCCACAGATTTCGGCCATTTCCCGTTGTTTCAGACCGCGTTCCTTTCGGAGCTCTCTCATTCGTTCAGAAAAAATCTGCATATTTCCTCCTGAGCTATTGACACGCAACTAAAAGCGGTATAAAATAAAGACGCAACTAAAAGATACAAAAGGAGATGCCACTATGAACAAAACCTTGAAAATGCTTTTCGTAGACAATCCCTACATAGCGGAGCAGGTCTGTGCCTTTTGCAGCACGCTTTCAGAGTTCCGGGAAGCGGAGCGGGAATTTAACGCTGTCAGCGAACAAATCGCGGAAAAGCTGGGTCAGGAGCTGTATCTCGACTTTGAAGAAGCCCAGTCCTGGTACATGGCAAAACTGGTCAACGCCTATTATCTCTTTGGATTGGGTCTGCGTCAAGAGGTTTTATCAGCTTTACAGCCCAAAGTGTCCTAACACCCCCACGCCCACGGTGATGGCCAGAAAGAGGAACAGGGCCACGTAGTCGGCGGCTTTGTATTTCAGCTGCCGCAGGCGGGTGCGGCCCTCGCCGCCGTGGTAGCAGCGGCACTCCATGGCGGTAGCCAGCTCGTCGGCCCGGCGGAAGGCGGAGATAAACAGGGGCACCAGCAGGGGCAGCAGGGCCTTGGCCCGCTGGATCAGGTTGCCGCTCTCGAAGTCGGCCCCCCGGGCCCGCTGGGCGGACATGATCTTGTCGGTCTCCTCAATAAGGGTGGGGATAAACCGCAGGGCAATGGACATCATCATAGCCAGCTCGTGGACGGGCACCCGCACCATTTTCAGCGGTCCCAGCAGAGACTCCAGCCCGTCGGTGAGCAGGATGGGGGAGGTGGTGTAGGTGAGCAGGAAGGTGCCGGAAATAAGCATCATAATGCGCACAACCATGAAGAAGGCCCGCCAGACGCCCTCCAGGGTGATGGTAAAGACCCAGAACTGGGCCAGCACAGTGTCCCCCGGGGTGTAGAACAGGTTGAGCACCGCGGTGAACACCACAATGAACAGCACCGGCTTCAGCCCCCGGAAAACCGACTTCACCGGGACCTTAGACAGATAGATGGACCCGGCCAGCACAGCCAGCATGACGGCGTAGGTAATGAACCAGGCGGCCAGAAACAGGGCCACAATATAGAGGACCACACAGATCAGCTTGGTCCGGGGGTCCAGGCGGTGGACCGGGGAGTTTCCCGGGAAGTACTGGCCCAGGGTAATGTCTTTCAGCGCCAATTACACCGCCCCCTTTCCCAATTTTTCCAGGATAGCGGCCTTGGCCTGGTCCAGGGTGTACACCGAGGGGTCGATGTCCACCCCCATGGCCCGCAGCCGGTGGAACACCCGGGTGAGCTGGGGCACGCCCAGTCCCATCTTCTCCAGCTCGTCCCCGTGGCGGAAGACCTCCCGGGGGGGGCCCTGGAAGGGAATTTTCCCGTCGTTGACGGCCACCAGCCGGTCCACCGACCGGGCCACCTCCTCCATGGAGTGGGACACCAGGATGACGGTGGCGTTGTGGGCCTGGTGGTACTCCCGGATGTTGCCCAGGATGGACTCCACCCCCTCCGGGTCCAGCCCGGCGGTGGGCTCGTCCAAAATGAGCACCTTGGGCTCCATGGCGATCACCCCGGCGATGGCCACCCGGCGCTTCTGGCCGCCGGACAGCTCGAAGGGGGATTTTTCCAGGTGGTCGTCCCGCAGGCCCACAAAGTAGGCCGCCGACCGCACCCGGCGGTCGATCTCCTTCTCGTCCAGCCCCATATTCTTGGGGCCAAAGGAGATGTCCTTATACACCGTCTCCTCAAAGAGCTGGTACTCCGGGTACTGGAACACCAGCCCCACCTGAAACCGGGTCTTTTTGGTG
Organism: uncultured Oscillospiraceae bacterium; assembly: GCA_910585815.1. Taxonomy (GTDB): domain Bacteria; phylum Bacillota; class Clostridia; order Oscillospirales; family Oscillospiraceae; genus Lawsonibacter. The sequence goes on from CAJUFJ010000043.1 coordinate 14,079, forward strand.
ATCTTGGGGTCGGACCAGATGTCCGTGTCCTGAAAGAGCACCGTCCCCGACGTAGGCTTGAGCAGGGCATTCAGGTGCTGGATCAGGGTGGACTTTCCGCTGCCGGTGTGGCCAATAATGCCCAGGTACTCCCCGGGGTAGGCGCAGAAGTCCACGCTGTCCAGCGCCGTGTGCTCAAAGGGCGTCCCGGCGGAGTAGGTGTGAGTGAGCTGTTTCGTTTCGATTATGGGTTGCATAGAGATACATCCTTATTAGTAGTGGTACACGCCCGGAGGGTCGCGTCCTAAGCCTCCCTCTTTGAGGGAGGTGGCACGGGCGAAGCCCGTGACGGAAGGAGTCCGTCAACGGAGAACTCCCTCAGTCAGCCCTGCGGGCTGACAGCTCCCTCTCTGAGGGAGCCTTTTTATTGCAGAAGCTGATACAGCGCCTGGGCGCACTCCTCGTCGCTGAGGGCGTCCAGGGGGACGTTGTACCCCGCCTGGCGCAGCTCCCAGAGGAGCTGGGTCGTCTGGGGGACGGTGAGGCCCACCTTTCGCAGCTCCTCCACCTGGGAGAAGACCGCTTTCGGCGCACCGTCGGCCACCACCCTGCCCTTTGCCATGACAATGAGCCGGTCGGCCTGGGCGGCCTCGTCCATGTGGTGGGTGATAAGGACCACCGTCACCCCCCGGGTCCGGTTCAGCTCCTTGATGGTGCGCAGCACGTCCTTGCGGCCGATGGGGTCCAGCATGGCGGTGGGCTCGTCCAGCACGATGCACCGGGGCTGCATGGCGATCACTCCGGCGATGGCCACCCGCTGCTTCTGTCCGCCGGAGAGAAGATGGGGGGCATGCTCCCGGTGGTCATACATGTTCACCGCCTTCAGGGCGTCGTCCACCCGCTGGCGTATCTCCGCCGGGGGGACCCCCAGGTTCTCCGGGGCAAAGGCCACGTCCTCCTCCACCACGTTGGCCACAATCTGGTTGTCCGGGTTCTGGAACACCATGCCCACTGCCCGGCGGATGTCCAGCAGGCGGCTGTCGTCGGCGGTGTCGATGCCGTCCACGTAGACCGTCCCCCCGGAGGGGAGGAGGATGGCGTTCATGTGCTTGGCCAGGGTGGACTTGCCGCAGCCGTTGTGGCCCAGCACGGCCACGAAGGAGCCCTCCTCAATGGACAGGCTCACCCCGTCCAGCACCACCGGCGTGACCCCCTCGGCGGCGGGGTAGGAGAAGTGTAAATCTTCGGTTTTGATGATTGCTGCCATAGTTTCACCTTTTTTCAGTCCTGGGATTCGATGTGTATGAGGACGGCGCTTTGTAAATCCCTGCGGCTCCGGGCCAGGTCCAGCATGGCGGGGAGGGATTCAGTATACAGAAAGACCTTTCGTGCGCCGCACTGGATGGCGGCCTCAGCCAGGGCCACCTCCTCCACCTTGGAGGTATGCTCCTGCGTGTGGATGCACATTACGGGCTTGGGGATTAGGACAGCGCCGCAGCCGGCCTGCTTCAACAGCGCCTTCAGCAGCGCCTGGGCCGCAGGATACTGGGCGATTTTCCCCTGGCGGAAGGGGGAAAACACGACGGCCTCCGGGTTGTTTTGATATTGCAGCGCGTCCTTGCCCACCGCCAAGAGCTGGTTGGGTTGGGACGCGCCCACCGCCACCAGGGAGGGCTCCCGGACTTGACGTCCGGTTTTGAGGCTGTGTATGGTAATCTGAGCGGGTGTAAATTCCAGATACCAGTTTTCCGGCAAAAGCTGTTTGGAGCAGGGGTCAAATTGTGTCAGCATAGGGTTTCCTCCTCAGTCGCGGGTCCACCGCCCGGTGGCTCCGCAGGGGAGGGCCAGGCCGCTCTCGGTGACGGGCAGGCCCAGCTCGTCGGAGACAGTATGCCCGCCAAAGCGTTTGGATACCAGCGTCTCCAGAATATAGGTCACCACGCTGGGGGCCAGGCCGGTGGTGTAGGAGTTTAAAATGAGAAACAGGGGATCGTCAGACAGCACGCCGGACACCAGCTCCACAAAGGGATACAGGCTCTCCTCCAGCTTCCAAACCTCGCCGGTGGGGCCCCGGCCGTAGGAGGGGGGGTCCATGATAACGGCGTCGTATTTCCGGCCCCGGCGAATCTCCCGCTCCACAAACTTGGCGCAGTCGTCTACAATCCAGCGGATGGGAGCGTCCTCCAGCCCGGAGCTCTTGGCGTTTTCCCGGGCCCACTGGACCATCCCCCGGGCGGCGTCCACGTGGCACACCGAGGCCCCGGCGGCGGCGCAGGCCACCGTGGCCCCGCCGGTGTAGGCAAAGAGGTTCAGCACGCTCACCGGCCGGCCGGCGCTGCGAATCTGCTGCCGGGCGAAGTCCCAGTTGGCCGCCTGCTCGGGAAAGAGGCCGGTGTGCTTAAAGTTCATGGGCTTGATGTTAAAGGTGAGGGCTCCATAGGATACCGTCCACCGCTCCGGCATGGACTTGTTCTGCCACTGGCCGCCCCCGGTGGAGGAGCGGGCGTACCGCCCGGCGTTTTTCTTCCAGCCCGGGTGGGAGCGGGGGGTGTTCCAGATGGCCTGGGGGTCGGGCCGCACCAGCAGCTGCTCCCCCCAGCGCTCCAGCTTTTCCCCCCGGCCGCAGTCGATGAGCTCGTAGTCGTTCCACCTGTCGGACAGCCACATAGACGAAGTCCTCCCCATAAAAATCCAGAAGTGGGATTAGTATACCATCCGCAAAGGGGCTCGTCAATGAAATAGTGATTGTAATTTGGGGAAAACTGTGCTAAAATACCTCAGACATAGAAAGAATGAGGTGGCGACCTATGGAGCATCCCTTCCGCTCCGCCGCAATCGGCGGCTTTAACAAACAGGATGTCCTGGACTTTTTAGAGGCCCAGGCCAAGCAGACGGCCCAGGCCCAGCAGGAGCTGCAAGGCCGTCTGGAGGAGTCTGAGCGCCAGGGGGAGAACCTCCGCCGGGAGCTGGACGAGGCGAACCGCCAGCTGGAGGCGGTCCGGCGGGCGCTGGAGGAGGCCAACCAGGCCCGGGAGGAGCTGGCCGGACAGCTGGAGCGGGCCAACGAGGCCGCGTCGGGCAGCCGGCAGGAGGCCAGCCGCCTGGCCGGCGAGCTGGAGCAGGCCCGCCGGGAGCGGGACGAGATGCGGGCTCAGCGGGACGCGGTCTGGCCCGACGCCCAGGCCTATATAGAGCTGAAGGAGCGCACCGCCGGGGTGGAGCTGGAGGCCCACCGCCGGGCCCAGGCCATCCAGGCCAAGGCGGAGGAGGACGCCCAGAAGGCCCGCCGCCAGGTGGAGCAGTGGCTGAAGCGGATGGGGCGGGAGTATGACGCCCTGTGCACCCAGGTGGAGACCACCGTCTCCCACGCGGCCAGCGAGCTGGAGAAGGCGGGCGCCGGCCTGGAGCGGCTCAACGAGCTGATGAGCGGCCAGGGGACCGCCCTGGAGGGGGTCCGCCGGGCCTACGACGAGACCAACCTGGGCCGCCCCGAGGCCCCCATGCCTATTGACGAGGAATGAATAATTGACAAGACAGCGCCTGCCCTCTATACTGAGGACAGGCGCTGTTGCAAAATGGCGGTTAGCCACTCCCTTGCAGAAGGGGGGTGAAGCGATGGGAAACGGGCGCTGGACGAAAGTCCTGCGTTTCGTGGTGTGTCTGATCATTACAGCTCTGCTGATGATTTTTACATCCCCAAACGCGCGTTAGCCGCCCGGCTAGGCCCCGGACGGCTAACAGTTTCTGCTAGCACAAAGGGCTGACCGCTACGCAGCAGCGCCTTTTATATATTGATTATACCTGTGTTCCGGCGGTCTGTCAAGGGGGGGCACTCATAGGAGTGTCCTACCGCGTATTTTATCACAATCAGGAGGATTGACACGAGCTGTAGGGGCGGCCTGTGGCCGCCCGCAAAAAGGATTCGTTTTGGAACGGGCGGACAATGTCCGCCCCTACATATTCCTATCCCCGTAAGGGGATGAAACTCTCTCCGTTCCCCGCAGGGCAAGCCTTCCACCCTCCGGGGGGAAGGTGCCCCAGTGCGCACACTGGGGCGGATGAGGGGGCGGGGCGGGCAAGCAGTTCTTTCGATAAGAGGCAAAAACCTGCCGCGCACCCTCATCCGTCACGGCCTTCGGCCGTGCCACCTTCCCCCTGGAAGGGGGAAGGCTTTGCCGCCTGCGGGCGGGACGGAAATATTAAGCCGTAAAAATGCACTAATATTGGGCTAAATCTCATGCCGGAGGATATGCTTTACTCACTTGGAGACCGAGGAGGAGCGCATAGGATGGACAAGACCCATCTAAGCATCCGCATGGATGATAGACTGCACGATAAATTTCGCTATGTAGCTGGAGCGGAGGGCCGCTCCATGAGCGGCCAGATCCTGTACCTGATTCAGAAGTGCATCCGGGAGTTTGAGAAGGAACACGGCCCCATCCCGGAGGATGAATTAAAATGACGGTCCGGGAGAGGGTGCTGGACCTGCTCTTTCCGCCCAAATGTCCCTTTTGCCAGAAAATTCTGGCCGAGCCCCGGGCGCCGGTGTGTCCGGAGTGCCGGCCCGGGCTGCCCTGGCTGGAGGGGGCGGCGGGGGAGCGGCAGGTTGACTTTGCCGACGGCTGTTTTTCCCCGCTGGCCTACCGGGGCACGGTGCCCCAGGCGGTCCACCGGTATAAATTCAGCCGGGTGCGGGCCCTGGGCAAGCCCTTTGCCGCCCTGATGACCCAGTGTCTCAGCGACCGTCTCCCGGAGAGGGCCGACCTGCTCTGCTGGGCTCCGCTGTCGAAGAAGCGCCTGCGGGAACGGGGATTCGACCAGGCGGAGCTGCTGGCCCGGGAGGTGGGGCGGCTGCTGTCCGTCCCGGCTGTGCCCACCCTGGAAAAGACGCGGAACACCTCCCCCCAGTCGGAGCTGGAGGAGGCCTCTGCCCGCCGGGCCAACGCCCAGGGGGCGTATTCCCTGCTGCCCGGGGCCGGGCTGATAGGGCGGCGGGTGGTGCTGGTGGACGACGTGGTCACCTCCGGGGCCACCCTTAGCGCCTGCGCCGCCCTGCTGTGCCAGGCGGGGGCGGAGAGGGTGTACTGCCTCACCCTGGCCCAGGCCCGGAGCCATTAAATACAGCAGGTCCACCCGTAAAAAAAGAGGAAAATTGTTGGAAAAAACGGTTGAAAAGCGGGAGCACTCAGGTTATAATAAAAAGTGGCGTTTAAGAGCCGCCCATACGGGACGGCCAGACAATAACGAATAAAAGATAAGGTGGAACAGAACATGGGTTTCTTTAGCAAGGATATCGGCATCGACCTGGGCACCGCCTCGGTTCTGGTATATATCAAGGGCAAGGGGGTTGTTCTGCGGGAGCCCTCTGTGGTGGCAATGGACAAAAACACCGGCAAGCTGCTGAAGGTGGGCACCGAGGCCCAGGCCATGCTGGGCCGCACCCCGGGCAACATTGTGGCCATGCGCCCCCTGCGGGAGGGCGTCATCTCCGACTACGACATGACCGAGCGGATGCTGAAGGAGTTTATGAAGAAGGTCACCTCCTTCTCCCTGTTCAAGCCCCGGCTGCTGATCTGCGTCCCCTCGGGCATCACCGAGGTGGAGGAACGCGCCGTGGTGGACGCCGGCATCCAGGCGGGGGCCCGCCGGGCCTACCTCATTGAGGAGCCGGTGGCCGCCGCCATCGGCGCGGGCATCGACATCACCAAGCCCGACGGCCACATGGTGGTGGACATCGGCGGTGGCACCGCCGACATCGCCGTGATCTCCCTGGGCGGCGTGGTGGAATCCGCCTCCATCAAGGTGGCGGGCGACAAGTTTGACGAGGCGGTGGTGAAGTATATCCGCCGCAAGCACAATGTGCTCATCGGTGACCGCACCGCCGAGGAGCTGAAGATTCAGATCGGCTGCGTCTTTCCCCGGCCGGAGGAGGTCTCTATGGAGATCAAGGGCCGGTGCCTGATGAACGGCCTGCCCCGGGTGTTTAATGTCACCTCCAGCGAGATGATCGAGGCCTTTGAGGAGACCTCCAACTCCATTCTGGAGGCCATCCACGGCGTTCTGGAGCGCACCCCCCCCGAGCTGGTGGCCGATATCTCCACCAACGGCATTGTGATGACGGGCGGCGGCTCCCTGCTGTGGGGCTTTGACAAGCTGGTGGAGTCCCACACCGGCATCGAGACCCATGTGGCGGACGATGCCATCTCCTGCGTGGCCTTTGGCACCGGTAAGAGCCTGGACAGCCTGGACCAGATGCAGGACGGCACCATGAACCTGTCCCGGAGAAAGCAGATGAATTATTAAAGCGAGCAGCCGGCCTCAGGCCGGCTGTCTTTCTAAGGAGGAGACCTAATGGAAACGGTGGAGGAGGTTCTACAGACGGTGGGCAGGACGGTGGGCATCCCGGACCTGACCCTGGGCGGCCTGCTGCGGGTGGTCATGATGGTCCTGCTGGGCATACTGGCCATCCGGCTGCTGATGAAGATGGTGGACCGGATGCTGGAGCGGAGCAAATCGGTGGCCGCCATCAAGCCCTACATCCATACGGCGGTGAACATTTTTCTCTGGGTCCTGCTGGCCCTGATGCTGGCGGGCACCCTGGACGTGGACGTCACGTCCATCATTGCCATGCTCAGCGTGGCGGGGCTGGCGGTGTCCATGGCGCTGCAAAATACCCTGTCCAACCTGGCTGGGGGGCTGGTGCTGCTGGTGACCAAGCCCTTTGTGGTGGGGGACTACGTGGAGGCGGACGGAATCAGCGGCACCATCGCCGCGGTGGATATGTCCTACACCACCTTTGTCACCCCGGACAACAAGGAGATTTTCGTGCCCAACAGCCAGCTGTCCGCCACGAAGATCACCAACTACAACCGGCTGGGCCGGCGGCGGATGGATGTGACCCTCACCGCCTCCTACGACGCCCCCACTGCCCAGGTGCGCGCCGCCATTGAGGAGGCCCTGGCCGCTATCCCCGGCATTTTGGACGACCCCGCCCCGGTGGTCTACCTGTCGGAGTACCAGTCCAGCAGCATTGAGTACCTCACCCGCCTGTGGACCGCCGCAGACGACTACTGGACGGTCTACTATGCCCTGCTGGAGGGGGTGCGGGAGTCCTTCGCCCGCCACGGGGTGGAGATGACCTACGACCACCTCAACGTGCATATTGTGGAGAAATAAAGCCTCCCTCTCTGAGGGAGGTGGCGCCGCCGCAGGCGGCGGCGGCGGGAGTTTAGCGGACTCCCTCAGTCTCGCTTCGCTCGACAGCTCCCTCAGGGAGGGAGCCTAATTGTATTACGGCATGGCCAGCCCGTGTAAAAACCCGTCCAGCTGGGGGGAGAGGACCTCGCCGCCCACCACGGTGTTTTTGCAGATCAGCAGGTTGACCTGCACGCCGGCCTCGCCGGTGGGGTAGTTGAGCACCTCATAGGTGTACCGCTTTACCCGCTTGCCGGCGTACTTCTGCAAATCGAAGCCCTGGCCGGTCTGGAGGGCCAGATACTCGGTGTAGCTGTCGTCCATCTCCTTGGGGATAAGCAGCTCCTGGGTGGCCACGGGCTCGGGGGACACCTGCCAGCCGTAGGCGGACAGGTAGTCGATCCGGTCCTGATTGGAGCGCACCCCCTTGGGATTGGGGGAGGCCGGGGCGGAGGCCTCCCGGCTGAGGGCGTGGCCGAAATTCAGGGCGATGGCGCAGCAGCACAGCAGGGCTGCCGCCGCCACCCCCAGAGTCAGCTTCCGTTTGGGCATCTTCGCGGTTACGATCAACACAGCGCATATCTCCTTCCCTGGCTTGTTCTCTCTTTAAGGTATGCGGACAGGGAAGGGGATATGTCTGTAGGGGCGGGTATTACCCGCCCGTTCCAACGAGATATATCCTATAATCCTTCGGGCGGATAATATCCGCCCCTACATTTCGGAGAGGCGGCAGATTGATGGAGCGTATCGACAAACTGCTGTGTTCCACCGGGCGGTGGAGCCGGAAGGAGGTAAAGGACCTGGTCCGTCAGGGCCGGGTGGCGGCCGACGGCCGGACCGTCTTCAAGCCGGAGGAGAAGGCGGACCCGGAGACCGTCCGCCTCACAGTGGACGGGGCGGAGGTAATCTGTGCCCCCTTCGTCTATGTGATGCTCCACAAGCCGGCGGGGGTGCTCTCGGCCACGGAGGACCGCTCCCAGCCCACGGTGCTGGACCTGCTCCCCCCGGAGCTGAAACGGCGGGGGCTGTTCCCGGTGGGCCGGCTGGACAAGGACACCACCGGCCTGCTCCTCCTCACCGACGACGGCCCCCTGGCCCATGGGCTGCTGTCCCCCAGGAAGCATGTGGACAAGGTCTATCTGGCCCGGGTGGACGGCCGGGTGGACGGGGCGGACGCGGCCGCTCTGGCCGCCGGGCTGACGCTGGGGGACGGGACGGTGTGCCTCCCCGCCGGGCTGGAGCCTTTGGGGGACGGGAGCACCTGCCTGGTGACCCTGCGGGAGGGGAAGTACCACCAGGTGAAGCGGATGCTGGCCGCCCGGGGCAAGCCGGTGCTGACCCTCCACCGGCTGCGCATGGGCCCTTTGACGCTGGACGAGGGCTTAAAACCCGGAAAATGGCGGTTTTTGACCCCCCGGGAGCGGGCGGAGCTGAGGGGGCAGGAGGGGGCAATTTAATATTTTGGTCGATTTGAACAAAAAAATCGAAAAAACCTCTTGCCAAACAGGGGGGATACCCGTTATAATAGGAACAGCGTACAAAAGTTTACGTAGGAGGGATCGCTGTGTCTAGCAGGATGTTTCAGGGTGTTGTACTCCAGATGAAGGACAGCATCAGCCGAACCGTAGGTGTGGTGGACGCGGAAGGGATTGTGGTCGCCTGCAGCGAGCTCACCTGCATCGGCGAACACTGGCCCGGCGCCGTGGCCGCCATCAACGGCGCGGAAAACAATCTGGCCCGGTTCGAGGGCCGCACCTTCAAGCCCCTGGCGGGCTGGGGCGCTCAATTCGACTACGCCGCCTTTGTCAAGGGGGAGGACGAGTTGGCCGCGTCGCTGTGCGCCGTAGCCGTAGTGGCCTTTAACGGAGCAAAGACCTACTACGAGGAGAAGCACGACAAGGCCACCTTTGTCAAGAATATCATCTCCGACAATATCCTCCTTGGGGATATCTACACCCAGGCCAAGGAGCTCCATTTCGTCTCGGAGGTGCCCCGGGCCGCCTTTCTGGTGCGGCAGCTGGGCCCCGCCGACGTGTCCGCCATCGACGTAATCCAGAACCTGTTCCCCGACAAGCAGACCGACTTTGTCATCTCCATCAACGAGACCGACGTGGCCCTCATTAAGCAGCTGCCCGAGGGGGCCGACTCCAAGGACCTGGGGAAGATTGCCAAGCAGATTGTCAACGCCGTCAGCCAGGAGCTGGGGGTGAAGGTAGTGGTGGGCATCGGCACCATCGTGCCCCACATCCGGGACTTGGCCCGGGCCTATAAGGAGGCCGGGGTGGCCATCGACGTGGGCAAGGTGTTCGACACCGAGAAGACCGTTATCAACTACGAGAACCTGGGCATCGGCCGGCTGATTTACCAGCTGCCCACCATCCTGTGCCAGATGTTCCTTCAGGAGGTCTTCAAAAAGAGCCCCATCGACGCCCTGGACCAGGAGACCCTGCTCACCATCAACAAGTTCTTTGAGAACAACCTGAACGTGTCCGAGACCGCCCGGAAGCTGTTTGTCCACCGGAACACCCTGGTGTACCGGCTGGAGAAGATTAAAAAGCTCACCGGCCTGGACCTGCGGGAGTTTGACGACGCTATCACCTTTAAGGTGGCCCTGATGGTCAAGAAGTACCTGATCTCCCGGGGGATCGAATCCTGAATTTGTATTTTATCAGCGCCGCCTTGACAGACGGCGCTGAAATTTTTAAGGAGGAAAACAGCATGAGAAAGAAAATGCTTTCCCTGGTGCTGGCCCTGATTATGGTGCTGGCTCTGCTCCCGGTCTCCACCGTAGCGGCGAATGCCACTGTTACCCAGGTCATCCCCTTTATATATGACGATGTGGATAATTTTTCTGAAGGCCTTGCGGTGGTAAAGCTGGGTGGTATGTGGAGCTTCATCGACAAGACAGGCAGGGAGGTCGTGCCTTTCAAGTATGATGCAGTGTATCATTTCTCTGAAGGACTTGCGGCGGTGAAGCTGGACGGCAAGTTTGGCTTCATTGATAAGGCTGGAAAAGAGGTCGTATCCTGCCAGTATGACGAAACATGGGGCTTTGCCGATGGTCTGGCAGCGGTGGAGCTAAACGGTAAGTGGGGCTATATCGATAAGACGGGGAAAGTGGTCATCCCCTTTCATTATGACGACACATTTAATTTCTTCGATGGCTTTGCGGCGGTGAAACGGAACGGCAAGTGGGGGTACATCGACAAGACGGGCAAGGAAATCGTGCCCTGCATATATGATAATGCGGGTGACTTCTCCGATGGCCTTGCTCCGGTGGGGATTTGGGGATTTTCCAGCTATAAGTGGGGCTTCATCGACAAGATGGGTAAGGTGATCGTACCTTGCAAGTATGATGATGCGTGGTTCTTCTCCGAGGGTTTGGTACGGGTGAAATTGAACGGAAAATGGGGCTACCTTGATAATACGGGGAAAGAAATTATTCCCCTTAAATATGACGAAGCATATAATTTCTTTGATGGCCTTGCGGTGGTGGGGCTAAACGATAAATATGGCTACATAGACAAGACGGGTAAGGAGACCATCTCCCTCAAATTTGATGATGCGTATAATTTTTTTGATGGCCTTGCGGCAGTGAAGATGAATGGCAAGTGGGGATATATCAACAGGATGGGCGAGGAGGTTGTGCCCTGTCAGTATGACGATGCGGGTGACATCTCCGAGGGGTTGGCGGCAGTAAAGTTGAACGGAAAGTGGGGCTTTATCTCGGTTAGCGGCGCTTCCACACCCCAGCAACCCGCCAGAACGACCGCATCTCCCACCAACGACAGTCTGACCTGCGACGGTGCGGCGCAGAACCCCACAGTGTACAAGATCGGCGGCAGCAACTATTTCAAAATTCGTGACGTGGCGGCAATGCTGGACGGCACCGGGAAGCAGTTCGCCGTGGGCTATGACGGGCAGTTGAAATCTGTCACCGCCACCACCGGACAGGGCTATGCCAAGCAGCCCGGCGACCTGGCCGGCGCGCCCGCCGGAGGGAACAAGACCGCCGAAATCAGCAGCGATACCATCTATGTCAATGGTGAAAAGGTGGACGCCGAGGTCTATAAGATTGACGGCAGCAACTATTTCAAGCTTCGCGACCTGGGCAAGGCTCTGGACTTCTATGTGGGCTGGAGCCAGGAACGGGGCGTGTATATCGAGACAGACAAGTCCTATTCCTGAGCAGAAAACAGCGCCGCCCAGCCGGGCGGCGCTGTTCTTCTGCCTGATTTACTTGATGGTGCCGTTTACCCGCAGCCGTCGGGCCAGTTCCCCGTCCGGGGTGACCTGGGCGGTCTCATAGGTGGTGTAAATCACCATGCCGGGCCGGGCGCCCCCCGGCTTTTTCACATACCGGACGGGGGTGTAGTCCACCGGCACCTTGCTGCTATCCCGGGCCTGAGAGAACCAGGCGGCCAGAACGGCGGCCTCGTTGAGGCTTTGCAGGTCGGGCGCTCCCCCCTCAGTCCACAGGATGACGTGGGAGCCGTGTATCTTCTGGGTGTGGAACCAGATATCCCCCTTACCGGCCAGCTTGCAGGTGAGCAGGTCATTTTGACTGTTGTTCTTGCCCACCGAGATGCGCAGGCCGGAGGTTGACATAAATTCCATGGGCTTGGAGGTGACCCGCTTTACCCGGTCCTTGGCCTTGGCGGGGCGGCGGAGATAGCCGGTGTCGGCCAGCTCCTGTCGGATTTCCGCCAGGTCTCGCTCCCCCTCGGCCAGGGAGATGTTTTCCAGCACGCTGTTCAGGTAGTCCAGCTCGTGCTGGCCCTTCTCCAGCTGGATGGTGAGCATCTCCTCCGCCTTTTTGGCCCGGTTGTAGTCCTTGTAATACTTGGCGGCGTTCTGCTGTGGGGTGAGGAGAGGGTCCAGCCTGATTTCGATTTCCTTCCCCTCGGGATCGTAAAAGTCCACCGCCCGGAGACGGGCCATGCCCTTGGACATCTGGTAAAAATTACTGGTGAGGATGTCCCCCAGCTGGCGGAGCCGGTCCCGGTCCCGGGTGGCGGCCAGCTCCTTCTCCTGGTTGGCAATCTTCCGGGCGGTGCGGTCCCGGGCGTTGGTGACCGATTTAATCAGGTCCTGCCCCCGCTGCCTGATCCGGTCCTGACGCTCCCGCTGCTCAAAGAAGGCGTCCAGCAGGGGGGAGAAGGCGGGCCAGCCCTCCACCTGGGCGGCCCCCTCGTACTGGCCCACGGGCAGAAAGGTGAAGTCCCGGGGGCGGCCATCCATAGAGATCATGGTGGGGGCGTACCGCCCCGTAGTAACCGCCTCCCGCAGCTCCTCCAGCCGGTCCAGCAGCCGGGCGCAGCCCTCAGGGCCCAGGGCGTTGAGGCGCACATCGGCGGCCCCGCCGGCCCGGTGGGCCAGCTCCCGGCAGAGCAGGGGGGACAGCCCCCCGAAGGTGTCCAGAAGCCAGCGGTCGGCTTGGGCCTCCTGGGGGGCGGCGGCCAGCAGGGCCTCCAGCCGTTCCCGGTCCGCAGTGAGGGGATTTTCCTTGTCCATGCCGGGGGGGAGGCGGTAGAACATCCCCGGCTGAAGGACCCGGCCGGCGGTGAGATCGCCCCCGGTGTGGCGGATGCAGTCCAGGATGCGGCCGTCGCCGTCCAGCAGGAGGAGGTTGGTCCGGTGGCTGATGGCCTCCAGCACCAGCCGGTGCTCCACCCGGTCGCCCAGCTCGTTCAGCGCCTCGAAGCGCAGAGCGGCCACCCGCTCCAGGGGAGTCTGGACAATCTCCAGCAGCCGTGCCCCGGACATGTGCTTGCGCAGCAGCATGCAGAACATGGGGGGCTTCTCCGGGTTCTCCAGGGGCAGGGTGGTCAGGTGGAGCCGGGGATGGGCCGGGTTGGCCGACAGCAGCAGGCGCACATTGCCCACGCTCTGGGTCCGCAGGGCCAGCACCACCTCGTCCCGGCCGGGCTGGTAGATCTTGTCCACCCGGGCCCCGGCCAGGCTGGTATTCAGTTCATGAATCACGCCCGACAGGCATAACGCGTCTAACGGCATGGAAATCACCTCTTGGGATCATTTGTAGGGGCGGACATTGTCCGCCCGCTTTTACAGACCTGGCTGTTTGACTGCGGGCGCACACTGTGCGCCCCTACAGCGGTGCGCTGATGGTTCGGATTACCTCAATCTTTCCCACAATATGGCGGTTGAACTCCGTCAGCTCACCGGCGGGAATCCAGTACTCCTGATGGTAGGAGCGCCCCACCGTCTGAACCTCATAGCGGGACAAAAAGCCATCGTCCACCTCAAAGCGGGTGACGTAGCCCTTAAATCCGGAGGCTGGGTCCTTTGTGTTCCATTTGCCGGCGATTTCAGCGGCGTACTGCTCATTGAGTACCGGATAAAAAATGGGCTGCTCCGGCAGACGGGGCGGAAAGGCGGTGTATCCGCTCTCCCGGATGAGAGCAAGCTCCTGCTCACCGACGGGGCGGTATAAAATCATGCTGGGACCTCCTTAATAGGGAAATTCCGCGTAATAGTCCACACGGTCTCCATCAGTCAGCCAGCGATCGAACCAGCCCAGAAAATCCTGGCGCTGGCAGCAGGGCTGGGTCCCCATCTCGCACAGGCTCCAGACCTCGCCCCGGCAGGGGCCGGTAATAATCAGCTGGAAGGTCTGGCCACAGCCAATGTCGATGAGCTCCAGCGTCCCCTGCTGAACCTGTTGCCAGAACTCGTCGGAGAGGGGCTCGTCCCCTTCGAGTTCATATTCTGTAAAGGGGAAGGGAGCGGCATAGTTTTCGATTTCCCGGTTTGCCTCAAGGGGCAAAAGCTGGTAAGAGGGGGAATCGTCAAACATATAACAGCCATTGCCCACCTCCAGCAGGAAGCGGCGGTAGCTCTCGGGCAGGGTGATCTGGTGCTTTTGCTCAAAGGCGCGGATTTGTTCCTCGGAGAGCACCGGACCCATTTGAATCTTTTGAAGCTGGATTTCCTCCTTGATATGGGCTAAAACGGCGTCATATTCTTCCGGCTTGTACACTGGCATGGTCTATTCCTCCTCCATGTAGGGGCGGACATTGTCCGCCCGCTTTTACGGATCTGGCTGTTTGACTGCGGGCGCACACTGTGCGCCCCTACAGAGGCATCCGCATTAAAATTAGCTTAACAGCCTTATATCCAGCCTCTGTTTTAATCATATCTGCTGCACACTGGTTGTCGAGAGCTGGAACCTTTCTATAAATCCATTTGGAAGATTGAGCGCCAAGGACCCCCTTGATAACTTTCGCAAGCTCAGCTGGGATGCCGGGCAGCTCGTTTTCCTCGACAGAAATGCCATCAAAATGCTGAGAAAAATTACAGTACTCCGACTCTAGGGAGTCAAATATCGTCGCTAATTCCTTGATTTTATGGCGTTCCACATTAGTCCTCCATCATAATTGCAAATAGCTCGTTCAGCCGCTGGGTCCTCCCCTGGAGATACAGCCAGCCAAACAGAGCTTCCAGGCCGGTGGCGGTCTGGTATTGGGCCCGGCTGGCCGCCTTGGGGATGGAGTGGGGGGCGGTGTTCCGGCCCCGGCGGAAGACGTCTGCCTCCTCGTCGGTGAGGAGGGGCTGAATTTTTTCAAAACGCTCCGCCTGGGCGGGGGCGGCTACGTATTTTACCGTGGCCCGATGCAGGTCCTTGGCCTTGGCCTTGCCGTGGAGCACCAGCCAGGAGCGGACCATCACCTCATAGACCCCGTCCCCCAGGTGGGCCAGCCCCAGGGTGGACAGGGAGAGCAGGGCATCCTGGTCGATATTTATGTGGAAGTAATCGGTCATAGCGGCGTGCTCCCTTCGGAAATTGGGATGATTTTACCACATTTCTGTGGGAATAGCAAGTAGGGACGCATCACGGGAGCGTCCAAACGCAGAGTTAAAGGAAGTCAAAGAGGGAAAAAGGGACAGCAACCCCTGGATGACGAGCGCGATAGCGTTCTTTCTGCAATCCGAAACGGTTGTAGGCCTGAACAAAAACAGCAAGAACCGCCTGGAGATTTTCCAGTTTTCTGGGAAAGCATCTGCTTCGCCGTGCCAGCGTAGGGATATAATGGCGCAAATCAGCATTGACACCTTCCACCGTGAAGGTGTTATTCTTATTGTGGATGTTGTAAATATGCTTTCCAGGATAGATTACGTCCAGATATCCCTACACTTGCAGTGCTGGCTCCCAGATGCGTTGTACCCTGCCTTGACCTGGTTCTCTATTTTTCCGCATTTTGGGCACTTTTTCCATGCATCTTCTGTTCTCCTTCTCATAGTTTACCATTATATCATAATATCTTTATTTTGGACACTCCCCACAAATTCGGGTGTGTCCTATTCGCAGATTTTATGTAGAGGCGGACATTGTCCGCCCGCGGGCGCACACTGTGCGCCCCTACAAATCGTGCCAATTCTCCTGACTGTGATAAAATGCGCGGTAGGACACTCCCACAAATTCGGTGCCCTTGATAAATGACTAATGATGTGATATTCTTGGATTGTACGTTAATTCAGATTTGATGGGGGTGAGTTTTTGCAGGAACAACGATTTACAAAACAGGATTGGACACTTTTCCGAAGTAAAATTGGCGACTGGCAGGAGGCCTACATGGGC
>CAJUFJ010000044.1 GCA_910585815.1 uncultured Oscillospiraceae bacterium
GAAGCGGGCCCTCAGCCTCACTCTGGCCTCTGTCATGCTCCTGGGCATGATGGTCGTCGGTTCCAGTGCGGCTGCGGGCTACTCCGACGTTGACGCGGAAGACAACGTCGAAGCAATCGAGGTTTTGCAGGCCGTTGAGGTCATGGTTGGCGACGACCGTGGCTTTGGTCCCGACCGTCCCGTCACCCGTGCGGAGATGGCCGTGGTCATGGGCAAGCTGCTGAGCCTGGATTACAACTACTATGTGAGCACCTGCCCCTTTGCCGACGTGAGCGGCAACTTTGACTGGGCCAAGGGCTGGGTCGGCGCCTGCGCCGCCAACGGCATTGTGTCCGGCCGTGGCGACGGCATCTACGACCCTGCCGCCACTGTTACCGCCGTGGAGGCCGCCTCTATGATGATGCGCGCCCTGGGCTATTTCCGCTATCAAAACGACTATGCCGACGGCTTTATGGTATCCACCGTCCGTCAGGGCACCAAGATCGGCATCTTTGAGGGTGTAGGCACCGACGCCGCTACCCCCATGACCCGTAACCAGGTGGCCCAGATGGCTCTGAACGCCCTGAAGTCCGGCATGGTGGAGCCCGACGGCAACACCATCAACCTGACCACCCCCGACGGCGCTGTGTTTACCGGTAAGGTCAACTACGTGTTCGTCACCAGTGCCAAGCCCTACGCCACCGCCATCAGCTCCGTGCAGGCCACTGCTGTGGGCTCCCAGAACGGCGGCCCCATCGTGGAGCTGGGCGAGCAGCTGTACAACGGCAGCCTGAAGCTGAACGAGGGCACCATGGACGACTTCTACCGTCCCACCCGGACCTGGGAGTACGACAGCAAGACCATCGGCTCCTACGTGAAGCAGGAGCTGCTGAAAGCTGAGTACACCGACAAGGTCACCGGCCGCATGCTGTATGATCTGCTGACCAAGGGCGTGATTGAAAACTACGATTTCGAGATCGCCATTGACGGCGTGAACACCGGCGACGCCGGCGCCCGCGGCATCCTGACCGATTTGGACGGCGACGAGTCCTACTTCACCACCAGCAGCCTGGTCCGCTCCAACACCGACGGCGTGGGCCGCACCGGCAAGGGCGTGCTTACTCAGGTCTTTGTGGACGACAGCAAGGACGTGGAGAAGGTCTACATTGCCGTGATTAACACCTACCTGGCCATCGCGGACAAGGACTACGACGCCAAGCGGGACGAGGTCACTCTGACCGGCTACAACATGGACAAGAAGGGTTCCATCTACATCAAGGACGAGGATGATGACGATAAGCTCATCGTGGACGGTGAGGACTTCGCCATCGAGGACGTGAAGAAGGACGACAAGTTCCTGGTCACCGTGGCTGACGGCAGCGTGCAGTCCATGATTAAGCCCGAGGTCCTCTCTGAGGTCACCATCAACGCCTTTAAGCGGGACACCTGGGTCAACGCCGACGGCACTCAGTATGACCACGCCACTACCGCCCGTTACGACGTGGAGGTTCTGGACCAGTACGACAATGTGAACATGAAGGAAGTCACCTACAATGTCGTTCTGGACAAGTACGGCTACCTCATCGGCCTGGAGCTGAATGAGAAGGCGAACCAGTATGTCTTCGTCACCGGCACCGACGACGGCGAGAGCAATCTCACCGCCAAGAACGCCAACGTCAATGTCATCTTCCTGGATGGCACCATGGACACCATCGTTGTCAACACCAGGGACAGCGTGGTGGACTGGAAGGCCGGCGGCAAGAACGCGTCTCAGGTGAACACCTGGTGCACCTACAGCAAGAACAGCAACGACGTCTACACCCTGAAGGAAGTGGGTTACGACTCCACCAATACTGCTACGTCCTACAAGTTCCCCAAGAAGATCGCCCAGAGCGCTATGGACGCTAACCCCGCCACCTTCGACATTAACACAAAGAACGTCTCCCTGGACGGCTCCAAGGTCAGATTTGATGATACCACCGTGGATGCCGCTAACCCCAATGGCTGGGTCGGCGACTTCACCCGTGTCTACGGCAACGACGACACTGTGTACATCAACACCGAGATGGAAGAAATCACCGTCAAGGATGGCGGTAAGAAGATGGTCATCGTCAAGGATGTGGACTCTGTCACCACCGGCGTGAAGAACGTGGACTTCACCGTGGTCAACCACACCAAGACTGCCGCAGCGGGCCATGAGGAGTGCGCTGCCAACGAGGCCTACATCCTGTACAACAAGGACGGCTATATCATCTCTGTGGTCACCCTGGCCGCTGACGACAAGGGCACTTCCGCTCAGTACGCCTACATCACCGGCGACGTGAAGCGGGAGGAGTACCTGGGCAACGACGAGTGGAAGTGGACCCAGGACGCCATCATCAACGGCAAGAAGGTAGAGCTGACTGAGGTCGATGACAGCAGCGCCTGGCTGGATACCACCGAGATTGGCAATTGGTACGAGGTCCGGTTCAACTCCAAGGGCGATGTTGCCGGTCTGAAGGAGAACGTCCCTGTTGCCGGCGTTGCTGACACCAGACCCAGCACCGAGGTGAACAACATCTACTTCGACTTCACCAAGGACCGCTTCATCAATGACATGAACGAGATCGTGAACGCCGTCAACGGCAAGAACGGCTACGAGTCCTCCAAGACCGTTCTGCTGTTTGTGGACTACTGCACCAACAACACTGGCACTCACGTCGCCGCTGATTCTGCCCGCGCTGACCTGAGCTTCAAGAACGGCACCCTGTACACCGACACCGCTCAGACCGAGGGCTTCTCCGTGTCCCCCAACGTCAATGTGGTGCTGGCTCTGGCCGCTAAGAACCACGGCGACGCTTTCGACGACGTGGACGACAACTACACCGGCTACACCGGCGTGGAGACCGCTCTGAAGAATCTGGACAAGTCCGCTGACAAGTTCGACGGCTTCCTGTGCGCGGTGATCGAGGACGGCGCTGCCACCTCCATCATCTTCGACGAGCGCGCTGGCGCGAACCGCACCAATCTGGAGCCCGTGAAGCCCATGGTCGTCACCGTAAACAAGGTTGACACGAACGGCAACCAGCTGGGCACCGAGACCTTTAACTGGAACGGCGCTCCCTTCACCGGCAGTGAGGTTACCGCCCCCGCTAACTACACCTGGCAGTCCGCCACTTCCCTGACCTTCGTGGAGGGCCAGACTGGCACCGTGACCTTCACCTACAAGAGCAATTCCGCTATTACGGCTCCCGACAACGCTGTTGCTCTGTATGATGGCGGAACGAACGCCTTTGCTGTTCTGTACTCCGGTGCTGGTACTGCTCCCACCGGCAACGGCCTGGCCGCTCTGCTGATTGACGCCGCAAAGGCTGCTGGCTTCCCCAATGCGAAGGCTACTCGGGTTACTACCCCTGCCGCTGGCTGGAAGATCACCGATAACACTGGCGTGATTGGTCTGGACGTGACTTTTGCAGACTCTGCTGCTAACGCCGCTTGGGTCGGTAAGGTCAACGACGAGACTGTGTATATCAAGAAGGGCACCGCTCTGAATGCTCTGACTACCTTCGGCAACAGCAATCTGACCGAAGCCTTGAAGGGTACTTATGTGGATGCTACCAGTGCGGGCACTGGCCTTACTGATGCGACTACCAACAGCGTAACCCAGGACAGCACCAAGTACTATGCTTTGGCTGCTGGCGTGACTGTCACTGGTGACGGTTTCGATCTGACAGATGGCTTTGTCGGCGTGATTGGTGGTATTGATGGTGGTTCCGGTGTGAAAGTGGTCCCCTATGGTGTGCTTTATACCGCCCCTGCCAAGTCTGTCATGAACGATACCGCCGCTGCCAAGGGCACTGGTATGACTTACACCGTGGCTGGCGGCACTGCTAAGTATCTGCCTTATGGTGGTACTATCCCCGCCGACGAAGTAACTAACAACATTACTTTGGCCAAGGATAAAGTTGAAGTCAAGTTTGAACTGAGCGCGGCCCTTACCGCCGCCGGCTGGACTATTGATGCCGATGGTACGAATACCACCAAGTATATCTCTGCTGCCGCTTCTCAGAACCTGGTAGTCGATTTGATCAACACAGGTGCGAGCAAGCCTACAGGCAGCACTGTAACCGCTGCTGACCAGAAGTATGCTACATCTGGTGCTGTTACTACGGCTACTGGTACTGCTTCGACTGGTACCAGCAGTTACACTCCGGCTACTGGTAAGCTGAAACTTGATTTGGCAAATGGCGCTTTCGCGGCGGGCACTCTCGCTGACGATGATGCAGTTTTGACTGTCACCATCGAGGCTATTAGTATCACAGCCTAATCTGATGTGATTTCAGTCTGCGAAACCTTTCCCCCGGGCCAACTGGCCCGGGGGCCTTTTACTTACTGATCCACAGCTAAAAAGGCAATGACCCTATAGGAATAATTTGCGGTATTCAGTTCCTGGATTCCTTGAAAAATTTGCAGATTCGCGGTATTTCCAGACCAGGTGATGGTGGTCGCAGAGCCATTAAAGGAGCTGCCATAGTTGGGATTGTGGACATAACCTGCAAAGCTGTTCTGCCCGCTGGCGCAGTCCGCCACCAGCAGACACCTGGGTCCGATGATGATGAACGCCACCGGCTTCGCGGAAAAGGGAATGGAGACATAAACGCCGTCACCGTTCTTGCCCGTACCGGTGTAGGACCGGGTTTCGATCCGGCAGTTACCCTTCTTGGCCAGCGCCGCCGTGTGCGCGGTGAGCGTATCGGTGTGCGCTCCCAACGCCGCGTCGATTTTTGCGTTGTCGGCGTTGAAGTCCTCCATCAGGACCCGGTCGTCCCGTTCCCATTGGTTGAGGTTGTAATGTGGTGTGTGGTTGGTTGGCATGAGTTTGTTCCTCCTTAAATGTTCGTAATGTAGGGCAAGGGCTCTGCCCTTGCCTTTTCTGGCTCCCCCCTTGTGGGGGAGCTCCCGGCGAAGCCAGGTGAGGGGGGCTCAGGTACGCGCCAAAGCCTTCCCCCTTCCAGGGGGAAGGTGGCACGGGCGAAGCCCGTGACGGATGAGGGTGCGCGGCAGATTTTGCCCCTTATCGTAAAGGACAGCAGCCCTAACCGCCCCCTCATCCGCCCCAGTGTGCGCACTGGGGCACCTTCCCCCCTGAGGGTGGAAGGCTTTTTTCCCCTCCACCCATACCGTGTAATCCCCCCAAAGTGGTACGTTTCCATACACTTATTGGAAATAAGGGGAAACTGCGCCCTTTTTTGGCAAAAAAACGGCCCGGCATCCTTCGACGCCGGGCTCGCAGCCTATTATTCCCAGGTGACCTGAGCGGAGGTCCCCACAATATTGATGTAGCTGGGTCCGAAGGCCAGGGGGGTGTCCTGCCCGGAGGCACGGTCCAGGAAGCGGAGGCAGTCGGTGCGCTTATCCCGCTGCCAGGTGATCTCCTGCAAGACCCCGTCCCGGAGGAGGAGGCCGTCCCCCGTCCCGGTGGTGCGCACGCTCATGCGTCCGGCCGCGTCCCCCTTCACCAGTCCCACGTCGGTGAACAGCACCAGCACGTTGTTCACCCCCACCGCCTCGCCGGTCTGGCCGTCCACATAGTCGATGGGGTCGGAGCCGTCCAGGCTCTGGGAAATGAAGTATTGTTTTTTATCCGTGTCATAGGCGAAATAGCCGGTTTTGTATTTGGAGTAGGGGACGGTCATTTTGGAGGCCGGCTGGCCGATACGGGCAGTCTCCCCAGCGAAGGCCCAGGGCACCGTAAAGCCCTCCTCATGGTCCAGGCGGAAGCGGCTGGGCATCTGCTCCAGCACCCTCTCGCTGGAGGTGAGCAGGGAGTGCTCCAGCCCGGCGGACTTCCGCCGCTCCGGGTCCCGCCAGCACATGTCGCCGTAAGGGCCGTTGACAAAGTCGATGTGTGTGACCTTCCAGTTGTCAAAGGCGTCGTAGGCCTGGGGGCTGCCCCCGGCGTGGATGTAGATGGCGTCGTGGCCCAGGGCCAGGCTGACGTAGTAGTCCCGGGCGGAGCGGATGCTGCCCAGGTCGCCCACCCCCTCCAGGTCCTGGTAGAGCCCCATCATCCGGGTGATGCCCCCCTCAGCGATGATCTCATAAATCACGTCCGCCTGGGCAACCCCGATCTGAGGCAGGGCCTTTCGCAGGTTGTTGAACATAACAGCGATGGGCCGTTTTCCGCTGATATCCTCATGCAGGCCCTCGCCGGTGAGTGGGTTGATGTAGGGGTAGACCGGCTCCGGTTCGGGTTCCGGCTCCACCGGGGCAATGACCGAAATGGAAGGCTCCTGGGGCGGCTGGGAGGAGGAGGCCCCTCCAGGGTCCTTTTTCCCGCAGGAGGCCAGGGGGAGCAGCAGCAGTCCGGCCAGCAGCAGTGAGGTCCAGCGTCGTTTGTTCATCAAAATCCCTCCAATCGTCCCTCTTATCATACGATATGGATTGTGGAAAGTCAACAAAAAGTATCCCGCCGCCTGAGGGCAGCGGGAAGAAATTATTTTGTGGCCCAGTTGCCGGTGGCCTCGGCGGTGAGGTAGGCGTTGACAAAGCCGTCCAGGTCGCCGTCCATCACGGAATTGATGTTGCTGGTCTCGAAGGCGGTGCGGTTGTCCTTCACCATCTGGTAGGGCATAAAGACGTAGGACCGGATCTGACTGCCCCACTCGATTTTCAGCTGGACCCCCTTCAAATCGGAGATCTTCTCCGCCTTCTCCTGCATCTGCAGCTCCACCAGCTTGGCCCGGAGCATCTTCATGCAGTTGTCCTTGTTCTGGAACTGGGACCGCTCCTGCTGGCTGGCCACCACCACTCCGGTGGGCTTGTGGATGAGCCGGACGGCGGAGGAGGTCTTATTCACGTGCTGGCCGCCGGCGCCCGAGGCCCGGTAGACCTGCATCTCGATGTCCTCGGGGCGGATGTCGATCTCCACGTCCTCGGGCAGGTCGGGCATGACCTCGACAGAGGCGAAGGAGGTCTGCCGCCGGGCGTTGGCGTCGAAGGGAGACACCCGCACCAGCCGGTGGACGCCGTGCTCCCCCCGGAGGTAGCCGTAGGCGTTTTCTCCCTCAATCATGATGGTGGCCGACTTGATGCCCGCCTCGTCCCCCTCCTGGTAGTCCATGATCTGGTAGGTGAAGCCGTGGCGCTCCGTCCACCGGGTGTACATCCGGTAGAGCATCTGGGCCCAGTCCTGGGCCTCGGTGCCCCCCGCCCCCGGGTGGATGGTGAGGATTACGTTGGAGCGGTCGTACTCCCCGGTGAGCAGGGTCTCCAGCCGGGCGGTCTCCATGTTGGCCTCCAGGGCGGCAAAGC
Source organism: uncultured Oscillospiraceae bacterium (assembly GCA_910585815.1). Classification (GTDB taxonomy): domain Bacteria; phylum Bacillota; class Clostridia; order Oscillospirales; family Oscillospiraceae; genus Lawsonibacter. The sequence goes on from CAJUFJ010000044.1 coordinate 7,273, forward strand.
CCTGTTCCAGCTCGGGGATGAGACTCTCGTCCTCAAACTCGTTGCCCATCTCGCACAGGGCCATCAGGTCGTCCCACTGGCCTTGGCGCTTGTTCTGGCTGTCCACCTTGTCCTGGAGGTTTTTAATGCGCTGCTGCACCTTCTGGGCCTTGGCCAGGTTGTCCCAGAAGCCGTCTGCGGCGGACTCGGCCTGGAGCATGTCCAGCTCCCGCTCGGCCCCCTCCAGGTCCAGCGCCTGGGCCAGGTCCTTCAGAGCGGGGGCCAGATTGTTCAGTTTTACCTTATATTCATCAAATTGGAGCATTTTGTTCCCACGCTTTCTCATTAGTCAATCTATTATATACGAGGGCAGGGAAAAAGTAAAGGAAAAAAACGGGAGTGTCCTACCGCGCATTTTATCACAGTCAGGCGAATTGGCACGATTTGTAGGGGCGCACAGTGTGCGCCCGCGGGCGGACAATGTCCGCCCCTACATTAAGAAGCTGCGAATGGTCCCCGCCTGTTTTTACCCTTGCTTTTTGGCAAAAAAGCGGTACAATAGGGGCATAGGACAAAAAAGGAGCGTGCATCATGGGACAAAAGAAGCGGTACCACGTGGTCCGAAAGAATAAGGCGGATACCAGGGCGCTGTTCCGGGTTATCCTGTGCGGCTATCTGCTCTACCTGGCCTGGCAGCTGATTCAGAGCGGGGGCAGCGACCCCTCCTTCCCGCCCCTTGTGGCCTGGCTGCTGGGGGGACTGTTCATCCTGGCGGCAGCCGGCTTCGGCTGGTACTCCTGGCGGGAGTACCGCCGGGCCCTGGCGGAGGCGGAGCTCACCCCCGAGGAGGAGGAGGCGCTGCGCCGGGAGCAGGAGGAGTGAGCCTATGGTGGAAAGGATACAGGAGCTCTATCGGGAGTATGCCGCCGAATTTCAGCGGCAGGAGGAGAAACGCCGGGCGGGGGCGGGCATGTTCGGCCTCACCGACGGCCCTCGGAACTACCCCTGTCACGAGCGGTTCGCCCGGGACCTGGAAAGCCTGCTGAAGGAGGCGGAAAAGACGGCGGTGCCGGAGCAGGCGGAGGAAATTCTGGCCTGCGTCTACTTCGCCCCCCAGGCCCGGGGGGAGCGGCAGGACGCCGTCTACTGGATGCTGACGGCGGTACATGGCATGACGGTGGGGCTGGTCTCCCGCCTCACCCCCGACGCCGCCGGCCGGCTGCTGGCCCGCTACCAGGCGGCCTATCCCCGCCGGGAGCAGCTCCCGGCCCAGCGGAAGGCGGCTTCCGCCCTGAAAAAGCGGGGGACATAGCCCAACAGAACACATCGGGAGGGATGGCGTTTGCCATCCCTCCCAGAATTTTTTTCCTTAGTTGTACGCCGGTGTGCAACATTTCAGGGATTCCCACAGAGGGTGAAAGGAGGTAACCCCACCCGCCGCCGGGGACGGCGGCAATGGAAACATCATCCGAAAGGAGAATCCTATGAATAAAATCAACTGGAAACGCAAGCTGAGTTCACGGAAGCTGTGGGCGGCGGTGGCGGGCATCGTCACCGGTCTGGCCATGGTCTTCGGGCTGGACGAGGGCACCATAAGCGCGGTGGCAGGGGCCGTGGTGTCGGTGGCCTCGGTTATCACCTACATCATCACCGAGGGCAGGGTGGACGCGGAGAGCGTGAAAAAAGCCCTGGACCAGGTGCAGGCCGGGGCGGAGGCGGCGGGGGATGAATAAGCGCCCTGTCGTCTACATGCAGACCGACCCCCGCTGGAAGGACAGGCCCTATCAGGTGAAGGGGGAAACCGCCACCATCGGCGGCTCCGGCTGCGGCCCCAGCTGCGCCGCCATGCTCATTGAGACTCTCACGGGCCAGACCTTTACCCCGGAGGATGCCTGCAAGTGGTCGGTGGACCACGGCTATAAGGCCCTGAACGCCGGCACCTATTATGGCTATTTCGCCACCCAGTTCGCCGCCTTTGGAATCAAATGCTGGCAGCTGAGCTGGACCAACACCTACCACAACCCCCGAAGCAAAATCCACGACCAGGCGCTGGCGTATCTGAAGGAGGGATACTACCTGATCGCCCTGATGAAAAAGGGCAACTGGACGGGCGGGGGACATTTTATTGTGGTGTGGTGGGCGGACGGAAAAATCCGCATCAACGACCCGGCCAGCACCAGGGACAGTCGCCTGAACGGCGACGTGGAGACCTTCCGCAGCGAGGCGGCCTACTACTGGGTGGTGGACGCCCGGGCGCACAACGGAACAACGGATAAGGAGGAGGAAATGGACCAGGAGAAGTTTAACCGGATGTTTGTAGCCGCCATGCAGCAGTACCGCCAGGAGCTGCGGGACAACGACTGCGGCGACTGGAGCCGGGCGGCCCGGAAATTTGTCACGGAGCAGGGGATTTTTGCCGGCGGCGACCCCGGCCCCGACGGCCAGCCCAACTACATGTGGGAGGACCTGCTCACCCGGGAGCAGGCCGCCCAACTGCTGTATGCCTTCGCCCGGCGGTTCGGGCTGGCATGAGGATTACGGTGGACAGGAGCCGAGGGGTCCGGCCGGAGTTTTCCAAGCAGCTGATTGCGGATATCCGGGCGCTGCTGTGGGTGGTGACGGTGGGCGGCCTGCTGCTGGCCGCCTACTGCATCCATACGGGCTACACCGGGGCCCTGCCCTGGCTCACCGCCATGGTGGGCCTGCCCTGGACGGCCCACGGGTGGGTGTGCGCCAACTACCTGAGCATGGCTAAGTCCGACCACAAGCGGGGCGGCATCACCTACGACGCGGCCAGGGCCGCCGGCTTTCTGCCGGAGGGAAGCGAGAACAGCCCGCCGGTTTGAGGGCGGGCTTTCCCCGTCAAAAAACCGGGCCGCTCCCCAAGGGAACAGCCCGGTTCTGAATTTTTCCTCTGCTTAGAACAGGCCGGAGATGACGCCGTTCTCGTCGATGTCGATGCGCTCGGAGGCGGGCACCTTGGGCAGGCCGGGCATGGTCATGATATCGCCCGTCTTGGCGACCAGGAAGCCGGCGCCGGCGTTGACCTTGACTTCGCGGATGGTGACCTTGAAGCCCCGGGGCGCGCCGATCTTGCTCTGATCGTCGGAGAAGGAGAACTGGGTCTTGGCCATGCAGATGGGCATCTTGTCGAAGCCCAGCTCGGTGAGCTGCTGAATCTGCTTCTTGGCGGCTGGCGCGATGGTCACGCCGTCGGCGCGGTAGACCTTGGTGGCGATGGCGTTGAGCTTGTTCTCAATGGTGTCCTCAGCGTCGTAGACAAATTGGAAGTGATCCTGGCTCTTGTCCTCGGCCAGCTTGATGACCTCCTCGGCCAGGGCCTTGCCGCCCTCGCCGCCCTTGGCCCACACCTCGGACAGGCGGACGTTGACGCCCATCTCCTTGCACTTGGCCTCCACCAGGTCCAGCTCGGCCTTGGTGTCGGTGGGGAAGGCGTTGATGGCCACCACGCAGGGCAGGCCGTAGACGTTCTTCACGTTGTCCACGTGCTGCAGCAGGTTGGGCAGACCCTTCTCCAGGGCCTCCAGGTTCTCGTTGTTCAGCTCGGCCTTGGGCACGCCGCCGTGGTACTTCAGGGCCCGGACGGTGGCCACAATCACAACGGCGTCGGGATGGAAGCCGCCGGCGCGGCACTTGATGTCCAGGAACTTCTCAGCGCCCAGGTCGGCGGCGAAGCCGGCCTCGGTAACAGTGTAGTCGGCCAGCTTCATAGCGGTCTCGGTGGCCTGGATGGAGTTGCAGCCGTGGGCGATGTTGGCGAAGGGGCCGCCGTGGATGAAGGCGGGGGTGTGCTCCAGGGTCTGGACCAGGTTGGGCTTGATGGCGTCCTTCAGGACGGCGGCCATGGCGCCCTCGGCCTTCAGGTCGTGGGCGGTGATGGGCTTGCCGGTGCGGCTGTAGCCCACGACCATCTTGGCCAGACGGGCCTTCATGTCCATCAGGCCGGTGGACAGGCACAGCACGGCCATGATCTCGGAGGCCACCACGATGTCGAAGCCGTCCTCACGGGGCACGCCGGAGGCCTTACCGCCCAGGCCGCAGGTAATGTGGCGCAGCTGGCGGTCGTTCATGTCCACCACCCGCTTCCAGGTGATCTGGCGGGTGTCGATGTCCAGGGCGTTGCCCTGCTGGATGTGGTTGTCAATGAGGGCGGCCAGCAGGTTGTTGGCGATGCCAATGGCGTTGAAGTCGCCGGTGAAGTGGAGGTTGATGTCCTCCATGGGGACGACCTGGGCGTAGCCGCCGCCGGCCGCGCCGCCCTTCACGCCGAACACGGGGCCCAGGGAGGGCTCGCGCAGGCAGACGATGGTCTTCTTGCCGATCTTGTTCAGGGCGTCGGCCAGACCCACGGAGGTGGTGGTCTTGCCCTCGCCGGCGGGGGTGGGGCTGATGGCGGTCACCAGAACCAGCTTGGACTTCCGGGGCAGGTCCTTCAAAGCATGGATGTCCACCTTAGCCTTATAGTGGCCGTAGTGCTCCAGGTTTTCGGAACCGATGCCGATTTTGGCGGCGATTTCTTCGATGGGAAGCATAGTGGACTGCTGGGCGATTTCAATGTCAGTCATGTTGGTGGGCCTCCTGCTTTCTATAAATTTTTGATGGGCTCCTCCGGGGCAGCACCCCCGGGATTTCACTGTCCACATTATAACGCAAAAAGGCCAATCCGTAAATAATATTTTTTTCTCACATCGGGACAAACACTTTATTTTAAAAAGTAAAACCCGGCTTTCAGCCGCCTTTTCAAATGTCCGCCAGGTAAAAAGCCCGGAATCCCTTCTGCCCCAAGGGGCCTTTTCCGCTTTGCTGTACCGCTGTGTCAGTGTATCAGCAATACAGCCGGATACTGTACAAGCAACTTTCGTTTTTCAAGCACATTTTTGTTGATTTTAACAGCCTCTTGTGGTATGATACCTCTTGTATCGGGGCCCTGCCGGAGAGGGGCTCCTCCCCGGGGTATACTTGTCCTCCGAGGGGGAGATCCGGCCGGATTCCGAAAATCGGAAGAGGAAACATATCTAAGAAAGAGGGGTACATTTTATGGCAAGTAACGAAAAAACCCGCAACGTGCGGCTCCCCAACATAGTTGAGGCGCTGCTCCCCATCGTGGTGATGATGGGCCTGATGATCTACGGCCTGAACTTCACCAACGAGCTGTATTACGACGCGCACATGCCGCTGGCTGTGTCCATCGTGGTGGCCTGCGCCGTGGGCTGCTTCTGCGGCCACAGCTTCTCCGACATGCTGGCCGGTATGATCGACCGGCTGAACGCCACCATGGAGGCCATCCTGATTCTGTGCACCGTGGGCCTGCTGGTCGCCTCCTTCATCATGTCGGGCACCATCCCCGCTCTGATTTACTACGGTCTGAACCTCCTCACCCCCCAGCTGTTCCTGCCCATCGGCTGCGTCCTGTGCGCCATCGTGGGCCTGGCCTGCGGCTCCTCCTGGACCGCCACCGCTACTATGGGTATTGCCATGCTGGGCATCGGCGCCGGCCTGGGCATCAATCCAGCCATCACCGCCGGTATGGTCATCTCCGGCGCCTATGTGGGCGACAAGTTCTCCCCCCTGTCCGACACTACCAACCTGGCCGCCGCCGTGTCTGAAACCGGCCTGTTCGACCATGTGACCGCCATGGTGTCCTCCACCGCCCCCACCTTTGTGATTGCTATCGTCCTGTACGCCATCATCGGCTTTGTCACCGGCGGCGGCAACTATGACCCCACTGTGGCCACCGAGCTCCAGGCCGCTTTGAAGGAGGGCTTCAATATGAGCCCCGTCCTGCTGCTGCCCATCCTGGTGGTTATCGGCGCGTGCATCATGCGTCTGCCCGGCCTGGTAGGCATCGCCCTGTCCGTGGGCACCGGCGTGCTGTTCACCATCGTTTTCCAGGGCGTGGAGAGCCTGGCCGAGATCTTCAGCATCCTGCATTACGGCTTTGAATTCGAGTCCAGCAATGAGCTGGCCTCCAGCCTGCTCACCCGGGGCGGCATGGACCACACCATGTGGACCATCAACCTGATCCTCCTGGCCGTGGCCTACGGCGGCGCCCTGGAGCGCTGCGGCTGCACCGAGACCCTGTTCGGCGGCCTCAAGAAGCACCTGAGCTCCGTGGGCAGCCTGGTGTTCGCCACCATGGCCACCTCCCTGTTCTGCGATGCCACCATGTGCGACCAGTTCCTGGGCATTGGCGTTCCCGCCCCCCTGTATGTGGAGAAATACGACGAGCTGGGCCTGGGCCGGAACATGATGTCCCGCACCCTGGAGGACTGCGGCACCCTGTGGGCCGTCATGTTCCCCTGGACGGGCTGCGGCGCCTATCAGCAGTCCACTTTGGGCATGTCTCCCTTTGTCTACTTCCCCTTCGCCTTTGTCAACCTGCTCAACCCCATCTACGCCGCCATCACCGCCTTTATGGGCCGCAACATCTTCTGGGCTGACGGCTCCTACACCAACATCTTCGGCAAGACCAAGGCCGGCAAGCCCGCCGGCGCTCCCGCCGAGGCCCACGAAAAGGCCCTGAAGGCTCTGGAAGCCCGCCGCGCCGCCGGCAAGGCCCCCAAGGTCAACGCCTGATCGTCTCTGACGTAACTTTGTGACAGCTCCGCCCCCGCAGGGGGGCGGACACCAAAAGGTCTTTTGGTGAAGAAAGGAATCTGCCTGTGAGCGCAAAACCTCTCCCCTGGGCCGATCTGACCGGCCCCATCTACCTCCCCCGGGAGCTGAAGCCCCGAAAGCCCTACATTGTCTACAGCTGCTGGGCTATGGTGGCGCTCCTGCTGGTGGGCGGTATCTTCACCCGGTTTAAGATCGCCCTGATCTTCGGCGTGCTCTACAGCCTTACCCTGCTGACCAAAAAGGATGTAGCTGTAACCGAGCGGGGGCTGGAAATCTTCTATCAAATGAGGATTACCACCAACTACAACTTCTGGCCCTGGGCGGAGATCAACGCCATCGTGGTGGAGGACCGAAACCACCCTGAACTCATCGCCCTCCATATCGGGCGGGGCAGCGCCAGCAAACGCTTTTTCTTCACCCGGCCCGACACCGAGAAAATTCTGGTGCTGGCCCGGGAGAAACACCCCGGCGTTCCCATACGCCAGGCAACCGACAACCCCCGTTCCGGCGGATTTTCCCGCGAGAGTAAGGGGCTGTGAACCTTCGCGGCCCCCAGAGGGACCCCCTGCCCTTTGGGGGCCGCGCCCTAATTTGTTAACAATCGGCATCTGCCGAAAAATATATAAAGTGAGGTAATTCCCCATGATTATGAATCCTTCCGCCATCGAGAACGTCGTCCTGGACGGCCATAGCCTGAACCTGGAGAGCTTTGTGGCCGTCGCCCGGTACAACTCCACCGTGGAGCTGGCCGGCTCCGCCCTGGAGGCCATGAAGAAGTCCCGGGCCCTGGCCGAGAAGATCGCTGAGGAGGGCCGGGTGGCCTACGGCATCACCACCGGCTTTGGCGACTTCCAGAAGGTGGCCGTCCCCGAGGAGATGAGCAACCAGCTGTCCACCAACCTGATTCTCAGCCACTGCACCGGCGCCGGCGAGCCCTACACCGAGGAGGTCGTCCGCGGTATGCTCCTGCTCCGGGCCAACGCCCTGTGCGGCGGCGTGTCCGGCGTGCGCCCTCTGCTGGTGGAAATGATGATTGAGATGCTCAACAAGGGCGTTCACCCCTGGGTCCCCCAGAAGGGCTCCCTGGGCTCCTCCGGCGACCTGGCTCCCCTGGCCCACATGACCCTGCCCATGCTGGGCAAGGGACAGGCCTACTACAAGGGCGAGCTCATGTCCGGCGCCGACGCCATGGCCAAGGCGGGTATCGACACCCTGGACACCCTGGTGTGCAAAGAGGGCCTGGGCATGACCAACGGCACCTGCGCCATGACCTCCGTGGGCTCCCTGGCCCTGTATGACACCATCTGCGCCGCCCAGCTGGGCGACGTCATCGGCTCTATGGACTTCGAGGGCCTCACCGGCCTGCGCAACGCCTTTGACCCCCGCATCCATCAGGTCCGCGGCCAGAAGGGCCAGATGCTGGTGGCCGAGAACATGCGCAAGCTGCTGGAGGGCTCCGAAATTCTGGACAACTGCCAGAAGGACCGGGTGCAAGACGCCTACGCCCTGCGGTGCATCCCCCAGCTTCACGGCGCCGTCCGGGACGCCCTGGACTATGTCCGGGATAAGGTGGAGATCGAGCTCAACGCCGTCACCGACAACCCCCTGATCTTCCTGGAGGACGAGGCGGTCATCTCCGGCGGCAACTTCCACGGCGAGCCCATGGCCATCCCCTTCGACACTCTGGGCATCGCCTGCTCTGAGATTGCCAACGCCTCCGAGCGCCGCACCGAGCGGATGGTCAACGCCGCCCTGTCCAACGGCCTGACCCCCTTCCTCACCACCAAGCCCGGCGTCAACTCCGGCTTTATGATCGTGCAGTACGCCGCCGCCTCCATGGTGTCGGAGAACAAGGTGCTGGCCCACCCCGCCAGCGTGGACTCCATCCCCTCCTCCGCCAACCAGGAGGACATCGTGTCCATGGGCACCACCGCCGGCCGCAAGGCGGGGATGATCGTGCAGAACACCTTCTCTGTGCTGGCCGACGAGCTTCTCACCGCCTGCCAGGCCATCGACATCCGCCGCCAGCTGAACACCCACGGCCAGGGCATCGCCCCCGTCCATGAGGCCCTCTACAAGCACGTGCGGGAGAAGGTGGACTTCTACGAGATCGACCGGGAGATCTGGCCTGACATCCTGGAGGTGGAGAAGATGATCCGCAGCGGCGAGCTGCTGGACATCGTGAAGGAATTCATCCCCGACTTCCAGTAAGCCATGACACTGCATGTACTGCGGGCCGACCCCGCAGGCAATATCACACTGTTCGTCCTGGACCCGGTCCCCGTTGGGGACCGGGCCGGGGTCGCTTCCCGGCTCATGGAGGGCTCCGACGTGGAGCAGGTGGGCTTCGTCTGTCCCCCGGTGATGGGGGGCGCGGGCCGGATGGAGATGGCCGGGGGCGAGTTCTGCGGCAACGCCACCCGGGCCTTCGGGATGCTCATGGCCCAACGGCTGGGCGGAGTGTCTCAGGTGCTGGTGGAGGTGAGCGGCTGCCACCGGCCGGTAACGGTGGATGTAGACCTGGCCGCCGGCACCGCCCGGGCCCAGATGCCCCTGCCCCGGGGCGTGGGTCGGAGGGAGGTGGACGGCTGTCCCGCCACCATGGTGGACCTGGTGGGCATCGCCCATCTGGTGGTGGAGAACGTGCCCCCCAGCCTGGACTTCTTCCAGAAGGCCGAGCCCCTGTTTTGGGATATCCCCGACCTGGACGCCTACGGCGTCATCTTTCTGGACAGCGCAAAGGGGGCCATCACCCCCCTGGTGAAGGTGCCCGCGGCGGACAGCCTGGTGTGGGAGGGCAGCTGCGGCTCCGGCTCTCTGGCCGCCGCCGTGGCCCAGAGCCAGAACGCCCCCGACGGCCCCTTTGTCCGCACCTACATTCAGCCAGCCGGAGCGGTGGAGGCCGCTGTGCTCCGCCGGGACGGCGAGGAGGTGTCCGCCTGGATCGGCGGCCCGGTCCGTCTGGACGCCCCTGCTACAGTACAGCTCTAAAGGAGGGCGGCTCAGCCATGCCTCGCATTCGCAACGAGCCCAACGATTCCATCGACACCCTGTTTCAGGCCGTCCTGTCCCTGCGCGACCTGGACGAGTGCTACCGCTTTTTCGGCGACCTGCTCACCGTGCAGGAGCTGGCCGCCTTCGCCCAGCGGCTCCAGGTGGCCCGGATGCTGGCCCAGGGCAAGACCTACGAGGCCATCCGCGCCGAGATTGCCACCAGCAGCTCCACCATCACCCGGGTGAACACCGAGCTGCGCTACGGCTCCGGCGGCTACAGCATGGTGCTGGAGCGGCTGCAGGGCGCCCCGCCAGGTAAATAAGCGATGAAAGAGCCCGCCATCCGGCGGGCTTTCCCTATTCCTCCAGGATATCCTGGGTGATCTCGATGAACCGCTGGCCAAAGTGGGACAGATACCGGCTTTTCCGGTAGCCGGCCACCAGCTTGCTGAAGGTGGAGGGGTCGGTGAGGGGAAAGAAGTCCACCCCTTCCGAGTCGTGAGGGGGCGTGGGGATGGCCCGGAGGAACAGCTCCGGGCAGATGGTGATGCCCACCCCCGCCTGGGCCATGGCCAGGGTGGTGACGGTGTTCTCCGTCTCCAGAATCAGCTGGGGCTTGAAGTAGTAGCGGCTGAAATACTGGTCTACAATGTTCCGGGTGCGGTTGCCCCGCTTGATGAGGACGAAGGGCAGGTGCTCAAAGGCCTGGATGTCCGCCCCCTGGGCGTACTGCCGGCGGACCTCCTCCGCCTGGGGGCCAAAGAGCTGGTCGGTAAAGGTGCGGGGCACCACCATCACCAGCCGCTGCTCGGTGAGGGGGATGGCGGCCACTCCCTCCATGATGATGGGCTGAAAGCAGATAATCAGGTCAGCGCGGCCGTGGGACAGCTCGTCCTCCAGCTGGGTGGAGTTGCCCTCATAGAGGGAAAACTCCACCTGGGGAAACTCCGCCCGGAACCGGGGCAGGATATCGGGCAGCAGGGCCAGGCCGCAGGTGTGGGAGATGCCCACCCGCAGCACCCCCAGATACTGCTTGTTGATGTCCCCCACCTTGGTGAGGTACTGGCTGTGCAGGTCCAGAATCTGGGAGGCGGTGTCCACCAGCAGCCCCCCTGCGTAGGTGAGGGACAGCTTGGGGGAGCGGGTGAACAGCTTCACATCCAGCTCCCGCTCCAGGTTGCCGATGTGGTTGGACAGGGACTGCTGGGAGATGTACAGGCGCTCTGCCGCCCGGGTGATGTTCAGCTCCTCCGCCACCATAAGGAAGTACTTTAAATGTTGAAAGTTCACAAAAACACCCCACCTTTTTTGGTGTATAAGTCATTATACCACAACGAAAAGATTGTGGCAACCCTCGATAAAAAGATACTTCCCAAAATCATAAAAATATGGCATAATATTCAGCAGAGAACGGTATGGAACCGGGCTGCGGCCCTAAAATAATCAATAGGAAGGAATGTTGGCTTATGAAATGTCTCATCATCGACGTCGTCTCCCCCGCGATCTCCGAGGAACTGGGCAAGTATATGGACGTTGCCACCTGCAAGGAGCTCCCCCCCTCCAAGGACGAGCTGAAGGCCGAGATTGGCGACGTGGACGTGCTGATCATGCGGGTGGACCCCAAGATCGACAAAGAGGTGCTGGACGCCGCCAAGAACCTGAAGGTTATCGGCGTGTGCTCCGTGGGCCTGAACCACATCGACACCAAGTACGCCGAGGAGAAGGGCGTTAAGGTCTTCAACGCCCCCGGTCTCAACGGCAACGCCGTGGCCGAGCTGACCATCTGCAAGATGCTGGAGCTGTCCCGGCACACCATCCCCGCCCACCGGGACGTGACCGTCAACGAGAAGTGGGACAAGTACGCCTTTGTGGGCCGGGAGCTCCGGGGCAAGACCCTGGGCGTGCTGGGCTTCGGCCGCATCGGCCAGCGTGTGGGCGAGATTGCCCGGGTGTTCGGCATGAAGGTCGTGGCCTACGACCCCTACCTCCCCGCCGAGATCTTCGCCAAGAACGAGGCCACCTCCATGAGCATCGCCGAGGTTTGCAAGGTATCTGACTATATCACCATCCACATGCCCCTCAACGACGAGACCAAAAACCTCTTTAACGCCAAGTCCATCGCTGAGATGAAGAACGACGCCGTCGTTCTGAACATGGCCCGGGGCGGCATCGTCAACGAGCAGGACATGTGCGAGGCCCTGAAGGCCGGCAAGATCGGCGGCTACGCCACCGACGTGCTGGAGAATGAGGTGGCCGGCGACGGCCTCACCGCTGATGCCAGCTTCCGCTCCCCCCTGTTCGACTGCGACAACTTCGTGGTCTCCCCCCACATCGGCGCTCAGACCGTGGACGCCTCCCGGGATATCGGCGCCCACATCATCAACAAGGTGAAGGAAGCCCTGGAGCTGAACTGAATCTGTTTCCCTCTCAGGGGCCGCCAAAAGCGGCCCCTTTTTCGATTTCCAAAAAATTACGGTTGAGCCCGGCGGGGACTTCGTGTTATACTGACCAGGTACGACAAATGGGAAATCCTTCCCCCAAACACCGACATAGAGAGCGAGGCACATCATGAAAAAACGATCCCTGGCCGCCGGCCTGGCGCTGGCGCTGTCCCTGAGCCTGACCCCCCTTCAGGCCGCCAACACCACCTATCTGGACGTGGACCGCACGGTCTGGTACTCCACCCCCATCGCCTTCTGCCAGCAACACCTGCTGATGGATGGCCCCTCCCAGAGGAGCTTTGCCCCCGAGGAGCCCCTCACCCGGGCAGTCCTGGCCGAGGCCCTCTACCGGCTGGAGGGCTCCCCCGCCCTGGAGGAGTCCGACGAGCTGCCCTTTACCGACGTAGCCGGCCACCCCAACCTGCCCGCCATCCGCTGGGCTAAGGAAAACGGCGTGGTCAGCGGCTATGAGGACGGCACCTTCCGGCCGGAGAGCTCCATCACCCGGGAGGAGATTGCCGTCCTCCTCTGGACCAACCGGGCGCAGCAGCAGCCCGCCGGCCAGGCCCCCTACACCGACCGGGATGCGGTGTCCGACTGGGCCCTCCCCGCGGTGGAGTGGGCCTATGAGGCCAAGATGATGGCGGGTAACACCGACGGCACCTTCCTGCCCCGGAACAACACTACCCGGGCGGAGGGGGCCACCATCGTGATGAACTACGCCAAGGCCTTCTACGGCATGACCTACGGCTACCCCCTGCCCGCCCCCCGGACCATCCGCTCCAACACCTATAACAACGAGCTCTACCAGCTGGACCAGGAGACGGGCTACCTCTCCTACCTGGGGACCTCCGCTGTCCGGGGCATCGACGTCTCCGCCCACCAGAAGGTGATCGACTGGAGCCGGGTGGCCGCCACCGGGATGCGCTTTGCCATGGTCCGGGCGGGCTACCGGGGCTACACCCAGGGCACCATCCAGAAGGACGAGTACTTCGACGCCAACATGTCCGGCGCCCTGGCCAACGGCATGGAGGTGGGGGTCTACTTCTTCTCCCAGGCCCTCACCCCCGCCGAGGCGGAGGAGGAGGCCTATCAGCTGCTGGAGTGGATGGAGCCTTACCGCGTCACCTACCCGGTGGTCTTCGACTGGGAGGAGCAGGACAAGGAGGATTCCCGCACCCAGGGCTGCGACGGCAACACCGTCACCGCCTGTGCCCTGGCCTTCTGTAAGGTGATTGAGGACGCGGGCTACATACCCATGACCTACGGCAGCCCCCGTAAGGTGTATAACGGCGGCCTGGCCCTGGAGTATTTGCAGGACTACCCCTTCTGGCTGGCCCACTACACCATCGACACCGCCCCCACCAGCTTCCGCTACCACTACAGCATGTGGCAGTACTCCAGCAGCGGCGCGGTGGACGGCATCGACGGCCGGGTGGACCTGAACATCTGCCTTGTCCCCAGGTGGGCCGACTGGAACTATACCGAGCCGGATTACAGCTGGCTTATGCCCCGCTGAGCCCTTCGCAACCAGCGGTTGCGAAAAGTTCCAGCCCTCCCTGGTGGACCGCAACCGCCTTTTCTGTTAAGCTGGGGCCATAATAAAGGAGGTATCCCGCATGAAGCTGAACGAAAAGATTGCCTACTACCGCCGGCAGGGCAAGCTGTCCCAGGAGGAGCTGGCCGCCCGGGTGGGGGTGTCCCGCCAGGCCGTCAGTAAATGGGAGCTGGGCGAAGCGGCCCCGGACATCAACAAGCTGCTGGCCCTGGCCAGGGCCTTCGGCGTGACCACCGACCACCTGCTGGACGAGGGGGCGGAGCCGGAGCGGCCCGCGTCTCCGCCTACGGCCCAGGAGCCCTCCGCGCCCCCGCCGCCCCCTCAGGCCGCGCCGGGGGCCGGCCTCCCCGGCTTTATCGGGCGGATGGTCCGCCGGTGGGGCTGGCTGGCCGGGGTGTACATCGCCCTCCAGGGGCTGGGTGTGACCCTGGTGGGAGCCCTGGCCCGGTGGGGATTCGGGAGCATGTTCCGTACTAAGAACCAGCTGATGGGCGGAATGGGCGGCTTTGGCCTCTCCGGCGGCTGGACCTATGACGGCCCGCCGGAGCTGGAGGGGGCGGTTATGGAGGCACTGGGCGTCGCACCCCAGGCAACCCCCTTTTCCGGGTTTGAGAGCTTTGTCATGGGTTTTGCCACCGTCATCCTGCTGATTGGCATTGTGATGATTGTGGGCGGACTGATTCTGGCCTATGTGCTGTGGAAACAGGGCAAAAAGGGGGATTAAACCCCCGCGCAACTGAAAGTTGACAGGAAAATCTCCAAACGCAACACAAAATCGGTGGAGTTGCGGGCGGTGTTGGGGTATGCTGAGGCCATCCCAAACCCAAGGAGGTACATGTAAACATGGCATTTTCCGACAACCTGCAATATCTCCGTACCCGCCGGGGCCAGACCCAGGAGCAGCTGGCCGAGGTGCTGGAGGTCTCCCGCCAGAGCGTGAGCAAATGGGAGAGCGCCCAGAGCTACCCGGAGATGGACACCATCCTGCGCATCTGCGACCTGTATCAGGTGGACCTGGACACCCTGATGCGGGGCAGCGTGGAGGACAGCCTGGTGGAGGACACCACCCGGTACGACAAATTTATGAACCGCTTCGCCCGGCGGATGGCCTTCGCCATCGGGGGCATCATCGCCGGGGTGGGCCTGTGCGGCCTGCTGGAGGCGAAGGGAGTTGACGAGTACCGTACCTCCGCCACTCTGCTGCTGATTATCGCAGTGTGCGTGGTGGTGATGGTAGTCAGCTGCCTGCAAAACGACAACTTCCGCAAAACCTACCCGGTAATCTCCGACTTCTACACCCAGGAGCAGCGGCAGGCCTTCCGGCAGAAATTCGTCTGGTTCATCGCCGGGGGCGTGGGGGCCATCCTCTTTGACGTGGCCCTGCTGATGCTGTTTTTCTCCAGATTCCCCGAGGAGGAGCCCTTTGAGTCCTACGCCATATCCATTTTCCTGCTTATCGTAGCCGGGGCGGTGACCGCCTTTGTCTACGCCGGTATCCAGGAGGAGAAGTACAAAATCGACGAGTACAACCGGGACAACAATCCCACCCCGGAGGTGAAAAAGCGCAAGGGCCTTATCAACACCATCTGCGGGACGCTGATGGTGACCACCGCCGCCCTCTACGTGGGCCTGGGCCTGGCCCTGGACCTGTGGCGCACCGCCTGGTGGGTCTTCGCCGTGGCCGGTATCCTGTGCGCCGTGGTCTACATCGTGCTGGACCCCTACCGGAATGAGAACTGAAGCCCTCGCCAAAGAACGCACCAAAAAGCCTTCCCCCTTTAAGGGGGAAGGTGGCACGGCCGAAGGCCGTGACGGATGAGGGTGCGGCGGGCTTTTGCCTCTTACCGTAAGAACCGCTTACCCGCCCCGCCCCCTCATCCGCCCCCTTCGGGGGCACCTTCCCCCCGGAGGGTGGAAGGCTTGCCCTGCGGGGGACGGAGGGATAGGCTCCTTTTCCCCGCAAGGGGGACGCCGCATCCGTAAGGCGGCAAAGCCGCCAACGGCTGCGCAGTGAAAGGAGCTGTCAGCCGCAGGCTGACTGAGGATTGTATTTTGCCGAAGGCAAAATGTATGAAATAATCCTAATCTTTGTTTACTTCGTATGTTTTGCTTCGCAAAACGCAATCCTCCGCCCCAGTGTGCCCACTGGGGCACCTCCTTTCTAAAGGAGGCTTTTGGCGCCCTCTGTCTCGCTGCTACTTCTTTGACAAGCTGAACAGCTCCCTTTGCGGGGGCTGTTTTCATTTCTCCAAAAAAATTTCTCCAGACGATCGGAATAGTCTTGACAGGGACGGACTACTGTGATAGTATAAATATAAACTATCGCGATAGTCTGGATAAGGAGGCCTGTTTATGGACACGAAGCTGTTTGATTCCGAGCGCAAGGTGATGGAGGTGCTGTGGGAGGCGGACGCGCCCCTCACCGCCAGGGAGATCGCCCTCCGGCTGGGCGAGACGGTGGGTTGGAACAAAAACACCACCTACACCGTTATTAAAAAGTGCATCGACAAGGGGGCCATCCAGCGGAGGGAGCCCAATTTCCAGTGCCTCCCCCTGGTCCGCCGGGAGGAGGCCCAGACCGCCGCTGCCGTGGAGCTGGTGGACAAGGTCTTTGACGGCTCGGCCAGCCTGCTGTTTGCCTCCCTCCTCAGCGGCCGGCAATTGCCCCCGGAGGAAATTCAGCGGCTCCGGGCGCTGATCGACGAGCTGGAATGAGGTGGCCGACATGACCATCTTGAATATGAGCCTGGGCGGCGGGGTGCTCATCGGGGTGATTCTGGTGCTGCGGCGGGCGCTGCTGCACCGGGTGCCCAAGTGGACCTTCCTGCTGCTGTGGGGGGCCGCCCTGTGCCGGCTGCTGCTCCCCGTTGCCCTTCCCTCCCCCGTCAGCATATACACCGGGGCGGCCTGGGCGGTCCAGGCCCTGGCTCCGGAGGAGCCCTCCGCCCCCGCAGCACCCACTCCCGCGGAGTCCGCCCCCGTTGTGCCCCAGCCTCCGGCTCTCCTCCCCGTCCCCCGGCCGGAGGTGGACCTTAGCGCCCGCCCGGCCCCCGTTCGACCGGAGCCGGAAGCGGCCCCGGCCCCCGCCGCCGTCCTCTATGGCACGGGCGCGGCCCTGTGCGGGCTGTTCTTCGGGACCGCCTGGCTGTGGAGCCTGCGGCGGTTTTGGGACGCCGTCCCGGCGAAGGGGGACTTCCTCCGCCGCTGGCAGGAGGAGCACACCGGACTGCTCCCCGTTCAGATTCGGGTGAGCCCGGCGGTGCGCGCCCCCCTGGCCTATGGCCTGCTGCGGCCGGTGGTGCTGCTGCCGGAGTCCACCGACTGGACCGACGAGGACCAACTGACCTGCGTCCTCACCCATGAGTACATCCACATCCGCCGGGGCGACCTGCTCTGGAAGCTGCTGCTGGCGGCGGCCCTGTGCGTCCACTGGTGCAACCCCCTGGTGTGGGCCATGTACTTCTGCGCCAACCGGGACCTGGAGCTGGCTTGCGACGAGGCGGCGGTCCGCATCCTGGGTCTGGACAGCCGGAAACGCTACGCCTGCGCCCTCCTGGCGGCGGCGGAGCGGGGATTTTTCCCGCTGTGTACCACCTACGTCTCTAAGAACCATATGGAAGAAAGGATTCGTGCCGTTATGAAAATGAAAAAACAGTCCCTTGCGGCTGTTCTCGCCGCCCTCACCCTGACGGCCGGCGTCACCGCCGTGTTTGCCACCTCCAAAGCCCCCGAGCCCAATGAAATCGACGACCTGCCTCAGGCCGTGATGTCCGACACCGTCCCCAAGCCCGCCCCTGGGGACAAGTCCAACCCCGGCGACCGCGTCCACCCCGTTGCCCCGGGGGACACTTCTATTCCCGTTACCCCTGCGGACACATCTGCCCCCGATGACCGCGTCCACCCTGTCACTGACCAACCAGGCGATACCCCAACTGAGAAAAGTGATGTCTGTACGATTTGTACACGTTACTACGACCTTCCAGAAGGACACCTTCATCCCGACGCAAAGACCCCCAATCCAGCCAACTGCTGGGGGATCCCCGATGGTCCTATCGCCGCGGACACAGAGATTTTTGCCCACAATGAGGAGGAGTTCCGGGAGATGATCCGTCAGCTTCGGCTCATGGGTTATAACGGCTATGTCGGACCTATTACTTACAAATGTGGCAAATACAGTGCTGTGATTGATGCCTATGACGGAGTGCGGCGGACCATCACGCCTCCAGAGGGGATTATGCCTGACTGGACTTACCCTGTGAACAGCAAGGGCATGACCTATGGCAATCTTTTGATGGGGTGCCATATTTTGGGCTATTACCCGGATTTGTTTTCGGCGGTAGCAACAAACGGAGCAGAGGGCTATATGACTGCCGAGGACGCACTGCATGGCCAGGGTAGCCGCTATCCTGTTTATGATTTGGAGCATGAGAATATCGTCGGCTATTTTGAGACAGGAAACCAGATCAGCAGCGAGGTCCAGGAGAAAATCGACGAATTGAAAAACCGCTGGAACGTGCCCGCCGACCCCATCCCCGAGGGGACTGAGTTTACCGTGTCCACCGTTGACGAGATGAACGAGCTGTGCGACTACCTCCACAATGTGCGCGGGATTAAAAACGCCGACATCGCAGTCACACGCCACAAGGATGGGTCTTGCACGGTATCCGTGGCCTACTACATGACCAAGCAGGAGGAGGAGGCAAAGAAGCGTTTGGCCAACGGCTACCCTGTGAACAGCAAGGGGCAGACCTACGGTTTTGCCCTGGACAGTCAATTTGCAGGCGAACACCCTGATCTGGTTGCCGTGGAGGCTACGAACGGAAAAAGCGGCTACATTCTGTGGGGCGAGTACAGGTACCTTGGCTACACAGGCAAGACAGAAACTGCGGAAGATATGACGGCCTTTATTGCGTGGCAGGAAACTCAGCCCGATCTCAGAGTTATCCCTGTTTACGATGTGAACCGCGACAACCTCATCGGCTACTATGAGATAAACCTTTCCAACAACGAGGAATTTAGCGAAGATGAGCTGAAATGGCTGGAGGACGGCCTCCGAAGATCCGGCATCAAGGAGGAGGACATCGCCCGGGAGATAGAAAAGCACAGAGCACCCAAGAGCTGACATAAAAACGGCCCCGTCCCTCAAAATGAGAGGCGGGGCCGTCCACACCCTTGACACGCCGGGGAACGCTGTGGTATAATCTCAGGTGTGTAGGGGAGCCGCTGAGCTTCGGCGGTTTGGCCTTATGCTACGGTTTATAAAGCATTAGAAACCGTCACCGTGCCGGGTGGCGGTTTCCGCTTGCCTTAACCTTGACCTGGATTGTCACAGTAAACCCATGGATATGAAACGTGACAGTCATGGTAACTGGCATTGGGCCTCACCCCCTCTCGGAGGATTGACCAAACCGCCTTCGCCTTCGCTGCTTTTCCCTTATGTCGAATTATAGCAGAAATTTTCTCAATGTCAATAAAACGGGCCGTCCCAGCCGGGGCGGCCCTTGAACTATGTATGGGGTTACATGGCCTCCTCGTCGATGACCTGGGCCTTGATAAGGTTGGTGGAACCGCTCTTGCCCAGGGGGACGCCGGCGGTGATGACCACCGTGTCGCCGTTCTCCACTAGGCGCTCCTTCAGGGCCACCTCGGCGGACAGGGAGAAGATGCGGTCGGTGGAGTTGACCTCGCCGGTGAGGTAGGGGGTGACGCCCCAGGAGATATTCAGCTGCCGGCGCACCTTCTCGTGCATGGTGAGGGCGGCAATGGGGCAGGCGGGGCGGAACCGGCAGATCATCCGGGCGCTGCGGCCGGAGTTGGTGGCGGTGAGGATGGCCTTGGCGTTCAGGTCCTTGGCGGTGAGGCAGCAGGTGTGGGTGATGGCGTCGTTGATGTTGGAGGCGGGGAGGACCCGCTGCTTCTGGAACTGCTTCCAGTAGTCGATGGCGCTCTCCGTCTCGGTGACGATGCCCACCATGGCGGTGAGGGCCTCCACCGGGTACTTGCCTCCGGCGGTCTCGCCGGAGAGCATCACGCTGCCGGTGCCGTCGTAGACGGCGTTGGCCACATCGGACACCTCCGCCCGGGTGGGCCGGGGGTTGCGCATCATGGAGTCCAGCATCTGGGTGGCGGTAATCACCGGCTTGCCCTGCTGAAGGCCCTTGCGGATCATCTGCTTTTGCAGGATGGGTACCCGGGCGGCGGGAATCTCCACCCCCAGATCCCCCCGGGCCACCATAATGCCGTCGGCGGCCTCCAGGATGGCGTCCAGGTTGTCCACGCCCTCCTGATTCTCAATCTTGGCGATAATCTTCACGTCGTCCCCGCCGCAGTCGTGGAGGACCGCCCGGACGGCCTCCACATCCGCCGCCCGGCGGACAAAGGAGGCGGCGATAAAGTCAAAGTCGTTTTCCACGCCAAAGCGGATGTCGTCAATGTCCTTCTCGGTGAGGGCGGGCAGCTGGATATGGACGCCAGGGATGTTGATGGACTTGTTGGCCGACAGGGTGCCGCCGTTCTCCACGGTGCAGACAATATTTGTCCCCTCGATGCGCTCCACCCGGATGGCTACCAGGCCGTCGTCAATGAGAATCTCCTGGCCGGGCTGGAGCTCCTCATGGAGCTGGGGGTAGGTGACCGACACCAGGCCCTGATTGCCCGTCACGTCCTCGGTGGTGAGGGTGAAGGGGTCTCCGGGCTCCAGGGTAATTGTCTTGGTCTCGAAGCTTCTGATGCGAATTTCGGGGCCCTTGGTGTCCAGAATGGTGGCCACAGGCCGGCCCATGGCATCCCGGACGGCCTTGAGCATGTTCAGCCGGGCCAGGTGCTCCGGGTGGCTGCCGTGGGAAAAGTTGAACCGGGCCGCGTCCATGCCGGTGCGGATCAGGGTGCGGATCATGTCCTCACTGTCCACCGCAGGGCCCAGGGTGCAGATAATTTTCGTTCTTCTCATGTAGTTACCTCCTTCGGGTATCTCGTCTTCATTCTATGCTTACGCAATCTATGTTACAGGAAAAAAGCTGGATTGGATAGGGCAGAATTTCATAAAAATGTAAGCGGGCAGGCAAAAAAAGTGTGCTGTCCCTCCAAGAGAGACAGCACATTTTAAGCTTGGAAGGCTCCCTCTTTGAGGGAGCTGTCAGCCCGCAAGGGCTGACTGAGGGAGTATCTCACCGACGAACTCCCTCCGTCACGGCTTCGCCGTGCCACCTCCCTCTGAGAGGGGGCTTTAACACATCTTTGAGGGAGCAGTCAGCCCGCAAGGGCTGACTGAGGGAGTATCTCGCCGACGAACTCCCTCAGTCACGGCTTCGCCGTGCCACCTCCCTCTGAGAGGGAGGCTTTAGCACATCTTAGCCCCGGCGGGGATTTTGTCGTCCAGAATCAGGAGGTTGAGCTGTTCCTCCCCCTTCTCGGTGTGGACGGCGGAGATAAGCATGCCGCAGGACTCCTGGCCCATCATCTTCCGGGGGGGCAGGTTGACAATGGCCATCAGGGTCTTGCCCACCAGGTCCTCGGGCTTGTACCACTTGGCGATGCCGGACAGAATCTGCCGGTCGGTGCCGGTGCCGTCGTCCAGGGTGAAGCGGAGCAGCTTTTCGCTCTTTTTCACCGGCTGGCAGTCCTTCACCTTCACCGCCCGGAAGTCGGACTTGCAGAAGGTGTCGAAGTCCACCTTTTCCTCCAGCTGGGGCTCGATTTCCAGGTCGGGAAGGGCGGCCTTCTTGGCGGCCTCGGCGGCTTCCTCCAGCTCCTTGAGGGCCTTTTCCGCGTCGATGCGGGGGAACAGGTTTTCCCCCCGCTGGACGGCCACGGTCTCAGGCAGGGCGCCCCACCGGGCCGCGCTGTCCCAGGTGGAGCAGGCCGCGTCCGCACCGATCTGCCGCAGCACCTCAGCGGCGGAGGTGGGGATGAAGGGGGTGAGCAGGATGGCGCTGATGCGCAGGGTCTCCAGGAGGTTGTACATCACATGGGCCAGCCGGAGGCCGTTGGCCTCCATGTCCTTGGCCAGTACCCAGGGGGCGTTCTCGTCGATATACTTGTTGGCCCGGTCGATCACCTTGAAGATCTCCGCCAGGCCGTTCTGGAAGGCGAAGTGCTCCATTGCGTCCTCGTAGCGGTTCCGGAGGGATGCAGCCAGAGCGATCAGCTCCGCGTCGCAGGCGGTATCCCCCGGTTCGACGCCCACTCCGATACAGTCGCGCTTGGCGCAGCCCTCCGCAAAATGGAGCTCCTCCTCGATCGGTCCGCAGCCGGCGGGCAGCTGTCCGCCAAAATACTTGCCCACCATGGACACGGTGCGGCTGAGCAGGTTGCCCAGGTCGTTGGCCAGGTCCACGTTGATGGTCTGAATCAAGGCCTCGTTGGAGAAATTGCCGTCAGAGCCGAAGGGGAAGGTGCGCAGCAGGAAGAAGCGCAGGGCGTCCACTCCGAACATCTCCGCCAGGATATAGGGGTCCACCACGTTGCCCTTGGACTTGGACATCTTGCCGCCGTCCAGCAGCAGCCAGCCATGGCCAAAGACCTTTTTGGGCAGGGGCTCCCCCAGGCTCATGAGCATGGCGGGCCAGATGATGGA